>CAYTQR010000065.1:0-10429 GCA_964440045.1 uncultured Planctomycetaceae bacterium
ACTATAAGTCATCCCAAAACCTGCTTTGATGATGAAAATGAGAAATTTTTGTCCGCTGGCAAGGAAGACAAATCAGCTTTATCCGTAGATAAAGTGGCTTTTGTCTGACGCAGTCCAGCGGCAAAAAGAGCCATTTGCAGCCCAAATGAGGTTTTGGGATGGCTTCTAGTTTTATCTGTTTTGCGTTTCCTTTATTTTCGCCCATTCGTCGCGAAGAGTAGCCGTGCGGTTGAAAACCAATTTTCCGTCCTTGCTGTCCGAATCAACGCAGAAATAACCCAGCCTTTCAAACTGCCAACGGCTCGGCGGTTTTGCATCCTTTAAAGAAGGCTCTACCTTACAACCTGAAAGCTTAGTCAGTGAATTCGGATTAAGATATACTGTAAAATCCTTGCCCTCTTCGACGTCGTCCGGATTTTCTTTTGTGAAAAGATGCTCGTAAAGTCTTACCTCGGCATCAATCGCCTTTTCAGCGCAGACCCAGTGCAGTGTCGATTTTACCTTTCTGCCATTCGGCGAATCTCCGCCTTTTGTGGCAGGATCATAACTGCATCGAAGCTCAGTAACATTGCCGGCCGAATCCTTTATTACATCTGTGCAGGTTACAAAGTAAGCGTATCGCAGACGAACCTCTCTGCCGGGCGCCAGGCGGAAGAATTTTTTGGGCGGGTCTTCTAAAAAATCGTCACGTTCAATATAAATTTCCCTCGAAAACGGAACCTGTCTTGCCCCAGCCGAGGGGTCTTCAGGATTATTTATCGCTTCGAGATTTTCAACCGCACCTTCGGGATAATTTTCAATCACAACCTTTAAAGGATTAAGCACCGCCATTACGCGAGGGCTGGTCTTGTTCAAATCCTGACGGAGGCAATGTTCAAGCAGTGCAAAATCAATGGTGCTGTTGAACTTATTTACGCTGATTTTCGTACAAAAGTTCCTTATAGCCGCCGGCGAATAGCCTCGCCTTCTCATTCCGCAAAGACTCGGCATTCTTGCATCGTCCCAGCCTGTAACTAATTTATCCTGCACGAGTTTGAGCAGTTTTCGCTTGCTCATAACCGTATAACTGAGATTCAGTCTGGCAAATTCGAGTTGCTGCGGATGATAAATCCCGAGCGAATCGAGAAACCAGTCGTATAAGGGCCTATGATTTTCAAATTCGAGCGTACATATTGAATGCGTAATCTTTTCAATCGAGTCTTCCAGCCCGTGCGCCCAGTCGTACATAGGATATATGCACCAATCGTCACCTGTGCGGTGATGTAATGCGTGGATAATTCGATACATCACCGGGTCTCGCATATTAAAATTCGGATGAGCCACATCGATTTTCGCACGGAGCGTCTTTGAGCCATCCGGGAATTCGCCATTTTTCATTTTCTCAAAAAGCTCAAGATTTTCTTCGATACTCCTGTCGCGATACGGACTATTTTTGCCGGCTTGCGTCGGGGTGCCGCGATATTCTCTGGTCTGCTCTGCGCTAAGGTCACAGACATAGGCCTTACCTTTTTTTATAAGGTCAATTGCCCAGCCGTACATCTGCTGAAAGTAATCGGAGCTGAAGAAAAGATTTTCGCCCCAGTCCCAGCCGAGCCATTTTACATCTTCGATAATCGAATCGACGTATTCCTGCTCTTCCTTTTCGGGGTTGGTATCGTCGAATCGCAGATGGCACTTGCCGTTGAACTCAGATGCTATTCCGAAATTCAGGCAGATGCTCTTTGCGTGTCCGATATGCAGATAACCGTTCGGTTCTGGCGGAAAGCGTGTAACGACTCTGCCGTCCCATTTGCCGCTCTTGCAGTCGTCGGCGACTATCTTGCGGACAAAGTCAAACTTTTGAGAATTTTCGTTCGTTGGGGCTGATTCCGGCATTTATAACCTCTTACGCTCTAACATGTCAGTAATTACAGCCTCTCGTATTTTATAAGCGCACGGTACACACCGTTAATCCTTGAGCCTTCAACAATCAACGGAGCATAATTTTCGTTTCGCGGCTGGAGTCTTACTTTGTCCTCAGATTCAAAGAACACCCTCTTGAATGTCGTTTCGTGCGGTGTCGCAAGACGGATAAAACAATCGTCGCCGCTTCTTACCTCGGCAGCGGGAGAAAAAATAACTATATCATCCTCAATAAATTTCGGTTCCATTGAATCGCCTATGACCCGAACGGCAAAAGCCTGAGGGTCGTCAACATCGGGACAGCGTACATAATCATCCGCGAAACCAGCCGGGTATTCAAGGTCATCGAAATCAACGGGATAACCGGCAGCGACACGATTGATAACCGGTATCAGTCTGCCCGGTTTTACAGAAGGGTCGCCGCTGTCAATCTGCAGATCGCTTTCGGCAAGCAGCTCGTTAATTTCACCGCTGCTTTTTTTGTCGCTAAGTTTTTTAACCAGTTTCCGCCAGCGCTGATTCTCTGCTTCAGAAGCTTCGAAACGTTGACGAACATCGGCAGGCATCCTGTCGAGATTAGCAATATGACGCAATGTGCCGGCCGGAAACTCCAACGCCTCTTCCAACTTGCGAAGAAGCTTATCGCCTGGCGGATTCTTCACCTTGCCGGTTTCAATCGTTGACAAATAAGGCTTGGAAAAACCAGTCTTGGCGCTTACCTCATCAAGTGTGACGTTCAACTCGTGCCGTCTTTTACGGATAATCTGACCTAAAGACATTTTTTAGCTCCTAAAAATAGAAGATTATAATTTGTATTTTAATTATACAACATTTTAGAAAAGTTGCAAGAATAACAAACAAAAAGATTTGCAGACATAACTCTTTGCAAAACAACGAGTTAAAATGTGGAGAGTTGCGGATTTGACTAAAAATTTTACGTTTTTTTAGCGTAAATCTTAATCGCTTGTATCGAGGATGCTCATAAAGGCCTGCTGGGGGATTTGTACACTGCCGATGTTTTTCATTCTCTTCTTGCCTTCTTTCTGCCTTTTGAGCACCTTCATCTTGCGTGTAACATCACCGCCGTAGAGCTTGGCTGTTACGTCTTTCCTGAAAGCTCTGATTGATTCGCGTGCGATTATTTTCCCGCCGATTGCTGCCTGCAGCGGTATCTCGAATTGATGACGCGGGATTGCCTTTCTGAGTTTTTCAAGGATTTTTCTTCCCCTCGCTTCTGAATTGGAACGATGCACAATCAAACTCAGCGCATCGACGACTGTTTTGTTTACAAGGATATCAATTTTCACAAGGTCGCCAACTTCAAAGCCGGTAAATTCATAATCCATCGTCGCGTAGCCCCTGCTTATCCCCTTGAGCTGGTCATAAAAATCATAAACGATTTCGGCAAGCGGCGCCCTGAACTCCATCATCACACGGGTCGGACTGAGGTAATCGGTTTTTATCAATTGGCATCGCCGCAGCTCGGCAAGTTTCATAATACCGCCTATCGCATCTTTCGGAGTAATTACCTCAAGCTTAACGAAAGGCTCGCGAAGCTCGGCAATTTCTGTTCTTTGAGGCAACTGGCTTGGCGAATCAATTCTTTCAACCTGGCCCGACGTTTCGAGCACTTCGTAAGTTACCGTCGGCGCAGTTTGAACCACTTCGATATCATTTTCGCGTTCGAGTCTTTCCTGGATAATCTCCATATGCAAAAGACCGAGAAATCCACAGCGAAAACCGAACCCAAGAGCCGGGCTGTTCTGCGGCACAAACGTAAAACTGGCGTCATTAAGTGAAAGTTTCTCAAATGCCGAACGCATCTTCGTATATTCGGTGTTATTGCCGGGATAAAAATCACTAAAGACCATCTGAAGCGGCTTCTTGTAACCGGGCAGATGTTTCTTGGCCGGATCTTTGGCCAGCGTAATAGTATCGCCTATTGTCACATCCGAAAGAGTTCTGATGCTCGCAATCACATAACCTACTTCGCCGGCGCCGAGCGAATCGATTTTTTTCATCTCCGGAACAAATTTACCAAGCTCGGTAATCTGATAGTTTCGGTTTGAGCCCATCATTAGTATTTTATCGCCCATTTGCAATCGGCCGCAAACAACCCTGACATAACATATCACGCCGCGATACTCATCATAATGGCTGTCAAAAATAAGGGCCTTGGTTTGTTTTGTCGAATCAACCAAAGGCGGGGGCAAAAAAGTAACAATCGCCTCGAGCAGCTCGTCAATTCCCTTGCCGCTTTTCGCGCTTATATAGAAACATTCGTTTTTGTTTATGCCGAGTATATGCTCGACCTCCTCAGCGATAACCTCCGGCTGGGCGGCAGGTAAGTCAATCTTATTAATGACCGGAATAATCTCCAGCCCCGAATCGACGGCAAGGTAAGCATTGGCCACCGTTTGGGCCTCGACACCTTGCGAGGCATCGACCACAAGAAGCGCACCTTCGCACGCCGCCATTGAACGTGAAACTTCGTAATGAAAATCGACATGGCCGGGCGTATCGATAAGGTTGAGCATATATTCCTTGCCTTCGTAATTATAATGCATCATCACAGCAGAGGCCTTGACGGTAATACCACGTTCGCGCTCAATGTCCATAGTGTCGAGCATCTGTTTCTTGAGGTTCTTCTGAGTCACAGTACCGGTAAGCAGCATGAGCCTGTCGGCCAGGGTGCTCTTGCCGTGGTCAATGTGGGCAATAATACAAAAATTTCGAATATTGGCTATGTCCATCTGTCCTTCTTGGGAAATTCACAAGCTCGCATTATAATCAATCGACGTCTTTAAAGCAATTTCGAATAGTGTCTCAATCGGGCGCAGCGAAATCACACAAAACACTATCGGCTATTGGCAATGCCTGTTTTGCCAGGCTCAGTTTGCCATCTTCTAACCACAGCAGCCTCAATTTTAAGTTTTTTTCAATCGAACTGGCGAAAAGCTCATAGATATCAAAACCAGTTTTTTGCCTGTACTGGGCCAAATCTATCCCCTTGGTCAATCGCAAATTAAGAACCGCTGTTTGAGATGCTCTTTGGGTCGGATTTATTTTTGTCCTTTCGGCTGCGGTATCTTTATTCTGCTCAATACATTCAACATATTTGTCGATATCGTTTATGTTTTCGATTCTCCAGTCGTCAATGTAACTTGCCGCTGCCGGGCCTATGCCGAGATAGTAATCATTTTCCCAGTAAGTAAGATTGTGTTTACATTCAAAGCCGTCTTTTGCGAAATTAGAAATCTCATAATGTCCAAAGCCTGCGCTATCAAGAATTTCAATAGCCGCCTCATACATTTTTCTGTCGAGTTCTTCGTCAACTGCTTTTACTTTGCCGGCCGATTTGATTTTTTCCAAAGGTGTGTTTTTCTCGTAGGTCAGACTGTATGCGCTTATATGCTGAACATCTGTCTGCATCGCTCTTTTTAAGGTTTCCTGCCAGCTGTTCAAATCAGAATCGGGTATTGCGAAAATCAAATCAAGCCCGATATTTTCAAAGCCTGCTTTTTTGGCTTCTTTTATCGTTTCTTCAACTTTTTCAACATTATAGCCTCTGCCTAAAAAATCAAGTTCGCTTTGAATAAAAGATTGCGCTCCGATTGAAATCCGATTGACACCAACAGCCCTAAGAGAAGTTAATAAATTTCCATCTGTATCTGCAGGGTTTATTTCAACGGTAAATTCATCCGCCTGGCCGGTTAATTTGACAACTTCCGCAAGAAAACTGCAGAGCGGCTCGGCGCCTACAGATGCCGGGCTTCCGCCGCCGATATATAAAGTCCGAATAGGCTTATTAAAGGGAGATTTTTTCAGCTCTGTGATTTCTGTTTTTAAAACTTTTTTAACATCGTATTGATTTGACGGTTTTGAGAAAAAACCGCAATAGAAACATTTCGATTTGCAGAATGGAATATGAATATAAACTGAATTTGGCAAATTCTTATCCATCAAGATGATACCATTTTCTTATTGCCTGTTTCAATGCATCTTCGGTCTTGATTAACATAAATTCTCTGCGGACCTTTCTTATATACGTATGGCTCTTGCTGTATTGAGACATAAATTTCCTGAAGTATCCTATACATTTTCTCATATCGTAAAGTTCTTTGAGCATTTCGAAATGTTCAAGTATTACTTTTCCCTGCAACTCTATACTGGGTTGAAAAATTTCTGTTTTCCCTTCGAGCACATCACGAACCTGCGCGAAAATCCAGGGCCTTCCGATAGCTCCTCTTGCAATTGCAACACCATCGGCGCCGCTTGAGCGGAACTTATTTGCAATATCGGCCGGCTCGAATAAATCGCCACTGCCGATAATTGTCGTCTCTGGAAGTTTTTCCTTCAGTTCCTTTATTATCTGCCAGTCAGCCGTTTTTCTAAATCTCTGCTCAACGGTTCTGCCGTGCACAATCAGCCCATCTACTCCTTGGTTAGCCGCCTTGGTACACAGCTCCCAAAAATCCTCACGACTGCATTCGCTGCTGTCCATACCGATTCTCAATTTCATCATAACAGGGCAGCTTACCGCTTCTCTTACCCTGCCGAATATCTCCATAATCCTCCAGGGCTGCTGCAGCATTGCACCGCCCCGTCCTTTTTGAATCACTTTTGGTACGGGACAGCCGAAATTCAAATCGATAATATCGTAACCAACCCTGCAAAGGTTCTTCGCTGCCTGGGCCATTTTTTCAGGCTTCGTGCCGAGAAGCTGAGCGCCGATAGGGTGCTCATCATCCCTGATAATGTAATTGGGCTTTTCGAATAATGGCTCGTAACAGGCGCTGCTGTCGAGAATAACGCCGCTGAACGTAAGCTCGCAGCCGAATTTTCTCGCAAGAACCCTCATCGCACGGTCGCTATACCCGCTAAGAGCAGCCTGAATGACAGGGTTATCAAGTTTTATATTTCCGATTTTTAACATAGGAAGGAATTAAAATTAAAAACTTAATATTACAAATTGAAATTTATTTCTTACTCGTTAGATAAATTGCCTGCTCGGCAAAAATATTCGGGGCAAATTTGACCGGGCTTTTTCTGTTGCCGATAAGCGGAATCTTCGTTTCGATTTTTGCGCCGATTTCTTTGCAGAAAATCTCAAAATCTTTTAATGATAAAAAATGAATATTAGGCGTATCATACCATTTAAACGGCAGCTGTTTTGTTCGCGGCGCTTTACCCGCTAAAAACAGCTCTGCCCTGCACCGCCAATGAGCAAAGTTTGGAAAGCTGACTATAACTTTTGCCGCTACTCTTAAAAGCTCTGCAAAAACCTGATGCGGATTCTTCAAAGTCTGTAAAGTCTGTGATAGTATCGCATAATCAAAACTGCCATCCGGATAATGCTCAAGCTTTCGCTCGATATCCCTGTGAATTATATCAAGACCATTATTAATACACGCACTGACAAGTTCCTGGTTAACCTCAATACCTTCGGCGTCTATATTTTTATCGTGCTGTAAATTAAGGAGAAGCTGCCCGTCACCACAGCCAACATCAAGAACTCTGCTGTTCGGCTCAATCAGCGATTCGGTAAGTTCGTAATCGAGGCGTAATCTTTTTGCTCTATCTACGCCTTTTGGCCTTAAAGCCATCGAGGGTTTTTTAAACTTTGGCCTTTCGATAGTCGTTGAAAGAAAACCGTTAATCAGCCCGCCCAGCCTTTGAGGTTCCCGCAAAAAAGCGTCATGACCGTAAGGCGAAAAAATATTACAGTAGCTGACAGGTTTTCGCTGTGCGACAAGAGCATTTACCATTTCTTCCGATTGCCCAGGCGTAAAAAGCCAATCGCTGGTAAAGCTGACTATCAGGAACCTTGATTTCGTTTCTGCAAATGCCTTTTTGATTGAACCGTAATCTCTTTCAAGGTCAAAATAATCCATCGCCTTTGTTATATACAGATAGCTGTTAGCATCGAAGCGGTCAATAAAGCTTTGCCCCTGATAGTCAAGATACGTCTCAACAGAAAACTCAGAATCGAAATCATAACTGTATTTTTCGGCGCCTTTCAGCTCTCTGCCGAATTTTTCTCTCATACTTTCTTGTGAAAGATAAGTGATATGGCCTATCATTCTGGCAGTAGCCAGCCCTTTTTTCGGTACTCCGCCTGCTTCTATGTCCGAAAGTATTGCATTCCTGCCGACCGCGTCAAAGGCAATTGCTTGAGCGCCAAGTCTTGAGGTCGCGGCAATTACTATCGCTGATTTAACAAAGTCAGGATACTCAATCGCCCACTGCAAAACCTGCATCCCACCCATCGAACCGCCGATGACACTCAAAAGCTGCTTTATACCGAGCTTGTCCAGCAGGAGTTTTTGAACCTTTACCATATCGGCTACGGTTATCATTGGAAAATCGAGATTATATGGCTTGCCTGTCGCCGGGTTAGTACTCGACGGTCCCGTTGTCCCGCTGCAGCCGCCCAGAAAATTGGAGCATATAACAAAATATCTGTCTGTATCAATCGCCTTGCCAGGCCCTATCATTATATCCCACCAGCCTGGCTTTTTATCACCGGCGCTGCTGATCCCGGCCGCGTGAGCGCTGCCGCTAAGGGCATGGCAGATAAGCACAACATTGTCGCCGGCGGAGTTCAACTTGCCATAGGTTTCATAAGTCACTTCTACCGGAGCAAGGGTTTTTCCGCTTACCAGCCTTAAAGGATTATCACTATCGACAACCTTTACGGTTCTGGTTTTAACGATGCCAACTGAATTTGTCTGATTTTCCGCCATAATAAGAGTTTCGAGTTGAATCTCGGTTTTCAATTATATATAGGTCTTTTTTGGTATGCAATTTTTCTTTACGTTCTCTCCTTGTTTTTTTTCCATAGACACAGGCATATAAAAGTAATATACTGTTCCTTCCAATTTCTGGCTGGATAACACACAGGGGGGGCAGTATTTTAAGATTAAGAACAGTTGTGAGATAAGATATGAGTGAAAATTTCCAGGCTGACTTCGACAAGCTCTCCGTCAGGAGTCCCAAGGACAGTCGAGTCGAAATCAAACGGATTTGCCAAAATTGCGGCGATGACCGCTCGAAAATGATGGATATTGTTCGAGCAGTCCAGCAGCAGTTCGGCCAGGTCTCCAGCGAGGCGATGAACACTATCGCCAAATGCGTCAACTGCCAACGGGTTGAGGTCGAAAGCGTCGTATCGTTTTACGCGTTTCTGTCGAAAGAAGCCAAGGGCAGTGTAGTCATCCGCCTGTGCAATGATGTCGTCGATAAGATGGCCGGTGCAGATGCGATGGCAGAGGCCTTTACAAAAGAACTCGGAATCGACTTCGGCCAGACAACACCCGATGGAAAAATAACTCTCGAATACACGCCTTGTATCGGAATGTGCGACCAGGCGCCGGCAACGATAATCAATGACGAAGTTATAACATATCTTTCTACCGATAAGGTAAAACAGATTGTCGCTGAACTAAAACAGCATTACGACCCGTCAAAATTGAAACACCGTCTCGGCGACGGCAATAACGCCGATGAGCTTGTCCATTCCTGTGTGCATAATGGTATAAGAAAAAAAGGCCCGGTCATTTTTTCTGAGTATAAAAGTGAAGCAGGCCTGAAAAATGCTCTTGCCGTAAGTCCTGCCGAGGTTATCAGTGAGATAAAAACCGCTCGTCTTCGCGGCAGGGGCGGAGCAGGATTCCCAACAGGAATAAAATGGCAGTTTACACGTGCAGCACAAGGCAAGAAAAAGTTTGTCATCTGCAATGCCGATGAGGGAGAGCCGGGAACTTTCAAGGACAGGGTAATACTCACAGAACGGGCCGACCTGCTCTTTGAAGGTATGACAATCGCAGGCTACGCAATCGGAGCTGAGGCGGGAATTCTTTATGTGCGAGGCGAATATGCCTACTTGCGGAAATTGCTCGAAAAGGTTTTAAAGGAAAGAAGGGATAAAAATCTCCTCGGCAAAGACATACTCGGCAAAAAAGGCCTCAACTTCGACATTACAATCCAGATGGGAGCCGGCGCTTATATCTGCGGCGAAGAAACCGCACTGATAAGTTCCTGCGAAGGTCTGCGAGGCGACCCAAAAACCAGACCGCCCTTCCCAGCACAAAAAGGCTATCTTGGCAACCCAACAGCGGTAAATAATGTTGAGACTCTGTGCTGTGTAACCCGGATACTCGAAATGGGGGCTGTATGGTTCGTAGAGAAAGGTTCTAAAAACAGTCCGGGCACAAAACTTCTAAGCGTTTGTGGCGATTGTAAACTGCCCGGCATTTACGAACTTTCACTCGGCATAAAAGTAAGCGACCTGTTAAGCCAGGTAGAAGCCGAAGACGCACAGGCTGTTCTCATCGGCGGACCAAGCGGCCAGATAATCGGCCAAAGTGGTTACAACCGAACAATCTGCTATGACGATTTAGCGACCGGAGGTGCTATAGTTATCTTCGGGCCGGAACGGAATATGCTTGAAATCGCTTCCGAATATATGGACTTCTTCATAGAGGAAAGCTGCGGCTACTGCACACCCTGCAGGGTTGGAAATGTA
>CAYTQR010000066.1:0-5139 GCA_964440045.1 uncultured Planctomycetaceae bacterium
AGGACAAAGAGCTTGGCGATATTCTCAAAGATTTTCCAGGTAATGAACCTGCATCCGGCGGAGCCGTTATGATGGCAGGACCGGCAGCCGGCGCAGATGCTGCAGAAGAACAAACCAGCTTCGATGTTATTCTTAAAGAAATTGGAGACAAGAAAATCCAGGTTATCAAAGAAGTAAGAGCGATTACGTCTTTGGGCCTGAAGGAAGCAAAGGACCTGGTCGATGGCGCTCCAAAGCCTGTAAAAGAAGGCCTCAGCAAAGACGAAGCGGAAACCATCAAAAAGCAGCTTGAATCAGCAGGCGCTGTTGCTGAAATTAAATAAATTGAAAATTTAAGAACGAAGATTGAAAATTTATGAACCTGTCTCGAGCAGGACCATTTAAATTTTCAATCTTCAATATTTAATCTCACTTTATGGGAGTGTGTGATGAGCACAAGAACCGTAAGAGACTTTGGGAAAATCGCCGACGCGATGGATATCCCGAATCTCATCGAAGTTCAGCTGAATAGTTATGCAAGGTTTCTGCAAGCGGAAGTTCCGGCACAGAAAAGAAAGAAAATAGGACTTGAGGCGCTCTTCAGGGAAATATTCCCTATCGATAGCTACGACAAGACTATGCATCTTGAATATCTCGGATATGAATTTGACAGGCCCAGATATTCACCAAACGAATGCAGGGAACTGAGACTTACTTACGGCCATCCTATGAAAATAGCCTGCAGACTGCAGCGGGATAATGCAGATGACATCGCTGAGCAGGTTGTTTATCTGGGCGAAATGCCGATTATGATTGGCGGTGGAGAATTTATTATCAACGGCGCCGAGCGTGTAATCGTCAATCAGCTGCACCGTTCGCCGGGCGTTGATTTTCTTATTGAAAGCAAAGAGGGCGACAGAGTTCTGCACGGCGGAAGAATTATTCCGGAAAGAGGAAGCTGGATAGAAATTTCGGTTACCAAAAAAGACGTTCTTGTCGTCAGAATCGACCAGTCCAGCAAGATTCCTGCCACAATGTTCTTGCGGGCAATGGGAGAACAATACGGCACAACTGAAGAAATTATAAGACTGTTTCATGAAACAAAAACTGTTTCTGTCAATAAACTCGACCCGCTGATGTGGGCTGTCGGACCGGTTGTTGATACCGAATCTGGTGAGATTATTATCGAGGCGGGCACTCAAATAGGCGATCGAGTGGGGCAGATACAAAAAAGCGCTGTTAAAAAACTCGAAGTTATAATAAAAGTAGTTGACCCGCTCATGCTAAATACACTTGCCGAGGATGACTGCAAGAGCTACGAAGAAGCTCTGCTGAAACTCTACGCAAGATTACGGCCGGGAAATCCGCCGAATGTCGAAAAGGCAAAAACACTCTTCAAGGAAAAGTTTTTTGACTGTGACAGATATCGGCTGGGAAGAGTAGGAAGATTTAGACTGAACAGAAAGTTTAAACAGGATATCGACGAGAATGAAATGACGCTCCGGCCGGAAGATTTCCTCAGTACGATGCAGTATATTGTCGGATTGCGAAACAATCAGGGCGTTATTGATGATATCGACCATCTTGGCAACAGAAGACTGCGGACAATAGACGAACTTGCTGCAGACGAGATTAGAAAAGGGCTTCTAAAACTTCGCCGAACCGTTCAGGAACGGATGAGTATGAAGGCCCCAGAGCAGATTGTTCGGATAGCCGACCTTGTCAACTCGAAGAGCGTGTCCAGCAGTGTTGATTACTTCTTTGGCAGAGGCGAGCTGAGCCAGGTTGTCGACCAGACAAATTCACTCAGTCAGCTTACTCATGAACGAAGACTATCGGCTCTCGGACCGGGCGGACTCAACAGAAAGCGCGCAGGTTTCGAAGTTCGAGACGTTCATATAAGCCACTACGGTAGAATATGTCCGATAGAGACGCCGGAAGGTACAAACATCGGACTGATAGCGTCTCTCGCTATTTTTTCAAAAATTGACGAGCATGGTTTCTTGTTAACTCCTTATCGAAAGGCCCAAAAAAGCAAACTCGTTGGAGATATCGTTTATCTAAGGGCAGATGAGGAAATGGAAGCTAATTTCGCTCCGCCTGGAGCAATAAAACCAGGTACCGACAAACTGCGGGAAGGTATTGTGCTGGCCAGAAAACATGGTGAACTGTCGCAGGTTGACAGCAAAGAAGTGGATTATGTCGATATATCCAGCAAACAGATTATTGGTGTATCAGCCGCACTGATTCCTTTCCTTGAACATGATGATGCCAACAGAGCCTTGATGGGTTCGAACATGATGCGGCAGGCTGTACCGCTCTTAAAGACGGAATCACCTCTTGTGATGACTGGGATAGAGGAACACGTTGCAGGAAACTCAAGTATGGTTGTCCGTGCCGCGAATTCCGGAACAGTAACAGCTGTCGATGCAAAAAATATTACCATAGACGATACAGATGTTTATGAACTTGAAAAATTTGTCGGCCTAAATGAAAGAACATGCCTCAACCAGGTGCCGGTAATTTCCATCGGGCAGAAAGTCAAAAAGAACGAAATTATCGCGGACGGCGGCGGAACCAGAGACGGCAAACTAGCCCTCGGGAAAAACGTGCTTGTTGCGTTTATACCGTTCGATGGATTCAATTTCGAGGATGCCATCCTTATAAGCGAAAAACTTGTAAGAGACGATACTTTTACCAGTGTCCATATTGATGAGTTTGGCATTGAGGTTCGTGAAACCAAACTTGGCCGAGAAGAATTTACTCGGGATATTCCGAATGTTGGCGAAAAGGCTCTGAGAAATCTCGATGAAAACGGAGTTGTGCGCGAAGGCACCCGTGTTGATGCAGGCGATATACTTGTCGGAAAGGTTTCGCCGAAAAGCAAGACCGAACTTACGCCGGAAGAAAAACTGCTTCATGCGATTTTCGGTCGAGCCGGAGAAGATGTCAAGAATGACTCGCTCGAATTACCCAGCGGTTACAACGGCGTTGTCATAAAGACAAGCCGGTTCACCAGAAAAGGGGCCGGCAGCGATGAGCAGAAAAAGGCTTATAAGCAGAGAATCAAAGCTTATGAAGCCGAGATGAAACAGCGGCAGAATACTGTTTTCAAACAGATGATAAATGAAATATCTGAAAAGTTTGAGGTTAACGTTGTTGACCCATCGACCAGGCAAAAAGTCGGTGCAAGCGATGATGCTGATGTTGTTTATGAGCAGATAGAAAACTTTGATATTGCCTGGGTAAAGCCTGCATCTGTTCGTCAGGATGTGCAAGCTATTGTTGACAAGTTCATGCCGAAGATAGCGGAGATTGCCGAAGAGGCGAAGATAAAGCTTGAAAGAATGAAGCACGGCGATGAACTTCCAAGCGGCGTTCTTGAAATGATCAAGATTTATGTTGCCACTAAAAGAACACTGTCTATCGGCGACAAGATGGCGGGTCGTCACGGAAACAAAGGCGTTATTGCAAGAATTATGCCGGTCGAGGATATGCCTTATCTCGAAGACGGGACACCTGTGGATATATGCCTTAACCCGCTTGGCGTGCCGAGCAGAATGAATGTAGGCCAAATCCTGGAAACCCATCTCGGATGGGCCGCTAAAGTACTTGGTTTTGATGCGGTCACACCTGTTTTTGCCGGTGCCACCGAAGAAGAAATCAGACAATTGCTGGTCGAATCTAATGAGCATGTAGTCAGTCGCGGTAAAGAACTGCGGCAAAACAAAATGCCTCCGCCGACAGATGAGATCTTTGCTCAGACAGATAAAGATATGAAAGCGACACTGTATGACGGTAGAACAGGACTGCCTTTTGAGCAGCATGTTACTATAGGTTACATATATATGATGAAACTGCATCATCTGGTTGACGACAAGATTCATGCACGTTCTACAGGTCCTTACAGTCTTATTACTCAGCAGCCGTTAGGCGGAAAAGCAAGGACCGGCGGGCAGAGATTCGGCGAAATGGAAGTTTGGGCTCTCGAAGCTTACGGCGCCGCTTATACGCTGCAGGAACTGCTTACAGTTAAAAGCGATGACATAGAAGGAAGAACCAAAATCTATGAATCAATGGTCAAAGGTAAAAATACGCTCGAGGCCGGCACCCCGATTTCTTTTGATGTACTGTGCAGTGAAATTCGAGGACTCGGACTCAATATTCAGCTTGAAAAGAAACGTATAGGCGTAAAGAGTCTGTAGTTCCGGCAAAAAACAAAAGCCTTAAAAAAGTGAAAATCAGGAGTAGGCTTAAATGAATGAAAGTATTTACGACAAGATAAATGATTACGGTTCGGTAAAGATAGGCCTTGCCAGTCCGAATGACATCAGAAGCTGGTCGTTCGGAGAGGTTAGAAAACCTGAGACGATTAACTATCGTACTTACAGGCCGGAAAAGGACGGGCTTTTCTGCGAACGTATCTTCGGACCAGAACGTGACTGGGAATGTTCCTGCGGAAAATACAAGGGAACCAAATTCAAAGGCATTATCTGCGACCGGTGCGGGGTAAAGGTAACGCACAGCAGGGTCCGAAGAAAACGAATGGGGCATATCAATCTTGCGGCGCCGGCAGTGCATATATGGTTCTTTAAGGCTATGCCTTCAAGGCTCGGTGCGTTTCTTGCGATGAAAACCATCGACCTGGAAAAAGTTGTTTACTTCCAGGATTATGTTGTTACTGATCCCGGGCAAAGCCCACTGAAGATAAAACAGCTTCTCAACGAAGAAGAATATCGTGATGCTGTTGCCAAGTACGGAAATTCATTCAAGGCTGCCATGGGCGCCGAAGCCATCAGAGATTTGCTGACATCTCTCGATATGGACCTTTTAGCCGGCGATCTGAAAACAGGATTAGGCAAGACCAGCAGCAAGCAAAAGATAAAAGACCTGACAAAAAGGCTTAAAATAGTTAATGCAGTAAAAGCAAGCCCGAACAAACCCGAATGGATGGTACTTGATGTAGTACCGGTTATTCCGCCTGATTTACGGCCTCTGGTTATGCTCGAAAGCGGCAACTTCGCAACAAGCGACCTGAACGATTTGTATCGAAGAATTATCAACCGCAACAACAGACTCAAAAAACTGATGGACTTAAACGCTCCTGAAGTTATTATCCGCAACGAAAAAAGAATGCTGCAGCAGGCAGTCGATGCACTC
>CAYTQR010000066.1:5149-10388 GCA_964440045.1 uncultured Planctomycetaceae bacterium
ACAATCGACCGTTAAAGAGCCTTACAGATATGATCAAAGGCAAACAGGGCAGATTCAGAGAAAACCTGCTCGGTAAGCGCGTCGATTACTCGGCACGTTCTGTTATTGTTGTCGGTCCTCACCTCAAGTTGCACCAGTGTGGTTTGCCTAAAAAAATCGCTCTCGAGCTCTTCCAGCCGTTTATCATACGGGAGCTGAAAGAACGAGGACTGGCTGATACTATCAAAAGCGCGAAAAGAATGCTCGAAAGAAGAGAAGAGCAGGTCTGGGATATTCTCGAAAAGGTTATTCATCAGCATCCTGTAATGCTGAACCGTGCGCCCACTCTGCACAGAATGGGTATTCAGGCTTTCGAACCTGTGCTGGTGGAAGGAAATGCCATTATGCTTCATCCGCTGGTCTGCAAAGGATTTAATGCCGATTTTGACGGCGACCAGATGGCGGTACATCTGCCCCTGAGCATTGAATCGCAGGTAGAGGCACATACGCTGATACTGTCAACGAATAGTATCTTTTCGCCCGCCAACGGCACACCGATTGTAGGGCCTTCACAGGACATAGTACTCGGAAATTACTATATTACTGCTGACCACCCGGAGGCAAAGGGCAAGGGTATGATATTCAGAGATTCTGCTGAAGCTATAACAGCCTACGAAATGGGAAAAGTCGGCGTTTATGCGAAGGTAAAAATCGGGCTGCCGAAAAACAAAAAAGTTGTCACTTCCGAAGGAGAACAAGAACATAGCGGCATAATAGAAACAACGCCGGGAAGGTGTATCTTTAACGAGATACTGCCCCGGGAGCTGCCGTTTTATAATTGCGTTATGACACAAAAAATGCTCAAGAATGTTATTAGTGACTGCTTTGCCTTATCGGATGGCAGGACAAGTCTCGGGCTGCTCGATGATATAAAAGATATTGGATTTAAGTACGCTACACTTGCAGGGTTAAGTTTTGGTGTTACCGATTTGAGAATACCGCCTGAAAAACAGGCTATTATTGACCGAACCCAGAGAGTAGTCGACCATATTGAGAAGAATTTCAACTATGGTGTTTTGACCGAGGGCGAGAGATACAATCAGATTATCGATGCCTGGACTCATGCACGTGTTGCCGTTACCAATGCCATGATGCAGGGTCTTAAAGACGATACGCGAGACGGGGCACCTTATCTCAATCCGATTTACCTCATGAGCGATTCTGGCGCAAGAGGAAGCGTTGACCAGATTCAGCAGCTTGCCGGTATGCGAGCCCTTATGGCAAAGCCAAGTGGCGAGATTATCGAAACGCCGATTAAGTCAAACTTCCGCGAGGGCCTTAATGTGCTGGAGTATTTCAGCTCCACTCACGGGGCAAGAAAAGGTCTTGCCGATACCGCCCTGAAAACTGCTGACTCAGGCTATCTGACAAGGAAACTTGCAGATGTTGCCCAGAATGTTATCGTCAATGAAATTGACTGCGGTACGCTGCAGGGCATTACGAAAAGCACGCTTTATAAAGGTGAACAAATCGATATACCTTTGAGGGAACTTATTGTTGGAAGGACGGCACGGGACAATGTCAGGAACCCGATGACAGACGAGATGATTATACGTGAAAATGAGGTAATTACACCCCAGGCGGCAGATAAAATTGAATCGCTCGGCCTTGAGTCAATTCGTATCAGAAGCTCGCTTACTTGTGACAGTCCTTTAGGCCTTTGCGCCAAGTGCTATGGTTGGGATCTGAGTACGTCAAAACCTGTCGAAGAAGGTATGGCGGTTGGAATTATTGCAGCTCAATCAATTGGAGAACCGGGAACCCAGCTTACAATGCGTACTTTCCATACCGGCGGTATTGCTTCGCGTGAAATACTTGAAAGTGAACAGAAAGCTCCGAGAGACGGCATTGTTCAGTACCGGGATCTAAATGCAGTGTCCGTAAAGCAGGAAGACGGTACCAAGCAGCTTATCGCCCTTAAAAGAAACGGCGAAATGGCTATAGTTGATGATAAGCAAAGAGAATATGACAAGTTCAAAGTGCCATACGGAGCCATAATACTTGTAACCGATGGTCAACAGGTAAAAGCAAAAACTCAATTGTTTCAATGGGACCCGCACAGGGTGCCCATCCTGGCGGAAATCGGCGGAATTATTCGCTTTGTCGATGTTGTCGAAGGCGAAACAATGCATATAGAGGAAGAACGAAAAGGTCAGAAAGGAAGACCGGTCGTCATTGAACACAAAGGCGACAAGCATCCTCAGGTTATTATCGAAGATGAAGACGGTAAAATCCTTGATGTGCACTATCTGCCTGCCAAGGCCAGAATCGAAGTGAACGAAGGGCAGAAAATACAGGCCGGACAGCTTTTGGCACGTCAGCCGAGAGGCCAGGGCGGTACGCAGGATATTACCGGCGGCTTGCCTCGTGTGACAGAAATTTTTGAGGCCCGCAAGCCCAAAGAGCCGGCTGCGATGGCGGAAATCAGCGGCCGGGTCGAACTTAAGAGCGATAAGAGACGCGGCAAGATGACCATTATCATCCGAAGCGAGAAAATGGAAAAAGAACATCATGTTCCGCGCGACAGACACCTTAATGTGCATACAGGCGATAATGTTGAAGCGGGAGACTCGCTTACAGACGGGCCTCTTGTTCCACATGATATCCTCAGGATAAAAGGCGAAGAGGCGCTGCAGAGGTATCTGCTGGCTGAGATTCAGAATGTCTATCGCTCTCAAAATGTAACTATCAACGACAAGCATATCGAGATTATTCTTTCGCAGATGACGCAGAAAGTTGAAATCGAGTCGATTGGCGACAGCAGTTTTCTGCCGGGAGATGTTGTCTCGAAATATACCTTCAAAAAAGCAACTGAAGAGCTTGCACAAAGCCTCAAGATTTCAGATGCGGGTGATACGGACCTCGTCGTGGGGGAGGTTTACACAAAAGCTGAGATTGGACAGGCCAATGAGAAAGTGGAAAAGCTCGGCGGTGATATTGCCAAAGGTAAAAAACCGCGGCCGGCAACGGCGGGGACATTGCTTATGGGTATTACAAAGGCGTCCTTGCGGTCAGAAAGCTTCATTTCCGCAGCCAGTTTCCAGGAAACAACCAAGGTATTGACTGAAGCGTCCTTAATTGGTAAAGTAGATGAATTGCTTGGTTTGAAGGAAAACGTTATACTTGGACATCTGATTCCCGCAGGTACAGCATTCAGGCCGCATCTGGAAATGACCGTAAAGCATCTTGCCAAGGCTCCATTGCCGAAGGAACTTGCCGAACTTAAGGAATCGCACGATGCCGAAGAAATAGCTGATGCAGCAGCAAGAGCAGCATTGGGCTTGTAATAGTATTTTAATTAATTGTTAAGTTTTTTCGGAGTAAAAATGCCGACAATAAATCAGTTAGTAAAAAAGGGCAGAGGCAAAAAAGGCAAAAAACGCGTCTCGGATATATCGGGCTCGCCACAGAAACGAGGTGTCTGTCTCATAGTTAGAACCCAAACGCCTAAAAAGCCGAACTCGGCATTGCGTAAAATTGCCCGTGTAAGACTTACAAACGGCAAAGAAGTTACCGCTTATATCCCCGGTATCGACCACAACCTGCAGGAACACAGTACTATCCTTGTCAGGGGCGGAAGGGTCAGAGACCTGCCGGGCGTTCGATATCATATTGTCCGGGGCGTTCTGGACAGCGATAGCGTGGCCAACAGAAAACGCGGACGAAGCAAATACGGCGCAAAGAAAACATGAAACGTTAAGTGATGTATGTTTCGTAAGATACGAAATATGAAAGGATAAAAATGGCAAAAAAGTTCACAGCTTCCGGAAAACAATTAAAGCCGGACCCTAAGCTGGACAGCAAACTGGCTCAGAAATTCATCAATACTATGATGTGGCAGGGCAAAAAGAGCATAACACAGACGATTTTCTACGATGCTCTGGATATAATCGCAAAGAAGGTGAAAGAGACTGAGCCGCTTGAGGTCTTCAATACCGCTATCAATAACGTAAAACCGCAAATAGAGGTTCGCTCAAAAAGAGTCGGAGGTGCGAGCTATCAAGTGCCTATGCCGGTTAATTCACGGAGACAGCAGTCACTGGCTTTTAGATGGATACTCGCCTCGGCAAGAAGCAAAAAAGGGAAATCAATGTCCCAAAGACTTGCCGCTGAGCTCCTCGACGCATATAACAAGCAGGGCGGCGCTATGACTACCCGCGAAAATATCCATAGAATGGCAGAAGCAAATAAGGCTTTCGCACACTTCGCCTGGTAATATTTTTTAAAAAATAATGCCCCCGTTCTTGTCCCTAAGGGACACGGGGGCATTTTTATATATGAAAAATAACCATAAGACCTGAACAGATTTGAGTTTTTCAACCTATGCCAAGATCAATCGAAAAAGTTAGAAATATCGGGATAATGGCCCATATTGACGCTGGGAAAACCACCGTTACCGAAAGAATTCTCTATTATACCGGCAAAACCTACAAAATGGGCGAAGTGCACCAAGGCACAGCAGTTATGGATTACCTCGCCGAAGAACAGGAAAGAGGGATTACCATAACAAGTGCTGCGACAAGTTGCCAATGGAAAGAATGGATTCTTAATCTTATCGATACCCCCGGCCATGTCGATTTTACCGCGGAAGTCGAACGTTCGTTACGGATACTTGACTCTTCTGTCGCTGTTTTTGATGCCTCCGAAGGTGTCCAGGCGCAGAGCGAAACTGTCTGGAGACAGGGCCAAAAATATAAACTGCCCTGCATCTGCTTTGTCAATAAAATGGACAAAACAGGCGCGGACTTCGAGATGTCAGTCAGCTCCATCAGGGATAAACTTCTTGCTAATCCCGTCTGCCTCCAGATTCCTATCGGCGCTGATGTTGGATTTAAGGGGATTATCGACCTTGTCGGATTGAAAGCTGTTTACTATAAAACTGAAAAACTTGGAGCCAGTTTTGAAGAAAAAGAGATTCCCCGGAATCTGACAGCCGAGGTTGAGAAATGGCGGCACGATATGCTCGAAGCCCTGGCCGAATTTGATGAACAACTGATGCGGCAATATGTTCACGACGAACCTGTAGACGAAGATTTGCTCCATAAAGCCATCAGAGCAGGGACCCTGGTCGGCAAGATTAATCCGGTTTTTTGCGGCTCGGCCCTTAGATATATTGGTATCCAGCGGCTCCTGGACGGAATTGGCAGATATTTGCCTTCGCCATACGAAAAGCCTGATATTACCGGGCACAGACCATCTG
>CAYTQR010000067.1:0-10334 GCA_964440045.1 uncultured Planctomycetaceae bacterium
ATCGGCGAAAGCGTAGTATTTGACTTTGCCATAGCTATCTGCTGAGCTGTGGCAAGCGCTTCGGTGGCCTTTAATGTAAATTTGTCAAACTGCATAATTATCCCTTTCTTTTGTCTGATTATCTAATGAGCAAAGTGTGTGCCTAAAAAGGGCAAACTTTAACTCTTGGCGTATAAAAGGGTTACAAAAAACATCGTTGCTGTTTCTATGCCAGATTGGCAGTTTAAAAAACAACAGCAGCAAACAGAAGAAGCGCCCCGATGATGGCCGCTGTAAAGGTTATCGTGCAGAGTTTGCTGTATCTGGCAAAGGCAGGGTGAGAATCCTCGAATTCCCAGTAAATCTCGTCAAAATCAGAATCCTGTTTCGGGCGAAGTTTGAGTCTTACGTAAAGGTGCGCGGCGACCGAAACAAGAAAAAGCAAACCGCCTGCAATTACAAGAAAAGCTTTCATTGGATCGGGGAAACTTTCTTTTCAAGAAGAGTAAAAATAACTTTTGCTATATCAGTATTATCTATATACGCAGCGAAAAGCGGGTCTTTGCCTTTTACGCAATCAGTAAAAAGTTCTGAGCCTTGGCCCTTGGCGTAAAAAGGCACAAGCGAATTCGTATGCTTCTTACTATTCCACTGCATCTTCGGCAGTTTTCCTTTGCCATTGCTGAGAACAAATTTGCTTTTATCAGGACCTGTCAAATAGCCACATTCGTGGTCTGCAGTTATCATAACAAGAGTATTTTGCCAGGAATCTTTTTTAGACTGCACCCAGTTGATAACAACATCAACTGCATTGTGAAAGTCTATCATTTCCTCAATCATTCTTGCGCCGTTGTTGTCGTGCGACGCCCAATCAATGGCCCCCGCCTCAATCATAATAAAAAATCCATCGGGGTCATCGTCAAGAACATTAAGAGCGGCATTTGTCATTTCAGATAAATTTGGCACATTTTGATTAAACGGCACATCGAAAGGCACAACAGAATTTCCGTTGCGGTTTTCCTGAAGGGTAGTGGGGGTCCGGGCAATTCCCAAAACCCTTTTCGGCGTTTTGCCCTCGGCAAGATTTAGAAATTCCTGTCTGCTTTGGATTAAAGTCCATTTGCCATTTGAACTTGTAATAAGCGAATCCCAAATTTCCTTCGAGCCGATATATTTGAGTTTATTAGGCTCATCAAGTTTTTTTCCGTCATCATCAAACAGAGGGTTTCCGCCGCCGAAAACAACTTCCAGTCCGCTTCGGTTTATCATCTCATCGGTGATTTCTTCATAATTCTTGTAGGAGTTTTGATGTGCGACAAAACCGGCAGGAGTATCATCACTTATCGGCATTGTAGTAACAATTCCAGTGGACATACTAAGCTTTTTACATTTTTCGATAATATGCTCAAGTCTATTTCCACTTGCATCAACACCGATTGCACCTTTGGAAGTTTTTGTGCCGGTTGACATCGCCGTTGCCGCTGCTGCGCTGTCTGTGTAGCCAATGCTTACGTAATTAAAATCTTCTATAGCTTTTTTTGGCTCGTAAGAGCCGCCGATAGAATATGTACTCATTGCAAGTTTTACAGGGAATTTTTCAAAAGGCTGTTCGCCTTTTTTGCCGCAGGTGTAATAGTCTGCTGCGTCAATATGGTTAAATCCACCGCCGTCAACAATTATAAGGATAATGTTTTGCGGACAATTCGGCGATGAAGCAAAAGCAAGAGATTGTATGAAAAAAGCTGTAAATAAAACTGTTCTTAGGATATTACGTTTTGCTGTTTTCATTTTTTCTTTTTTGCCGGTCTTTTTTTGTGCTTTGTTTTCTTTTGGCCCTTTTTCAGGTTGGCCGTCTTCTCTACGGGTATAACGTTTAACTGTCTTGCGGCTATATTAACCGAAACAATCCTGACGGTTAAAGGCATACCTATATGAAAGATTATTCCGGTTTTTGCGCCATGAACACACTGAGCGTGATGGTCATAAACGAATCTGTCCGTTCCGAGCAGGTCAATTGGAATAAGACCATCGATACCAAATTTTGTACACTGAACGAAAACCCCGAAATTTGCCAGGCCGGATACGACCGTCTCCATGGTTTGACCCAGCCGGCTTTTCATAAGCTGAAGTACGAAAACCGTTCGCAAATCCGCTTCAGCGTCTTCGGCTCTTCTGTCAGTAAAGCTGATGTGTCTGCCGATTTCAGTAAGCTTTTCGGCCGGCAGGATATCACTGCTGTTTTTTTGCAGCTTGCCTTTCAGATAAATCTCAAGAAGCCTGTGGATAAGCAAGTCGGCATATCTGCGGATAGGAGAAGTAAAATGAGTGTAGTGTTTCGACGCAAGGGCGTAATGGCCGATATTCAAAGGTGAATACTCCGCACGCGCAAGAGAACGAAGGATATACGTATTTACCGCAAAGCCTGCCGGTTTATCCTTTACATAATTGACGATGTTCTGCAAATCGAATCTGTCCGGACTTTTTGGCGACGAAACGCCAAGAACCTTAAGGGTCTTGGCAAGACTCTTTAGGCTCAACGAGTCTGGGTCAGGGTGTATCCTTCTTATAAACGGAATATCCAAACTGTTAAACAAACGAGCAACCGCTTCATTTGCTTCGACCATAAACATTTCAATCATCGTGTGTGGATAGCTGGCATCTGCAGGGTGGGCGTCAACCACTCTGCCGGCCTTGTCAAAGACAAGCTCAATTTCCGGCAAATCGAGATGCAGCATACCTTCGCCGTTACGTCTGGCTTCTATTATTTTTGCGAGCTTTTCCATATCACGCAAAAGCGAAATAATTTCCGGGGTTCTGTCGGCTTTCTGGCCTTTAAGAATTTTGTCGGCCTCGGTGTATGTCAGCCTTGCGGTCGAACGGATAATGCTGTCTGCAAATTCTGTTTTGAGAACTTTGCCGGAATTATCGTAAGTTATAAAAGCGGATTTTGTGAGACGCCTCTGGTCCGGCTGGAGACTGCACACGCCGTTGCTTAGAGTTTCCGGCAACATCGGCAGCACAAGGCCCGGCAGATAAACGCTGTTGCCCCTGTCCTTCGCTTCGATATCAAGAGCTGAACCGGATTTGACAAACGCGCTGACGTCAGCGATATGAACGCCAAGCGTAAAAGTGTTATCCGGATTTTTTTCAACGCTTATGGCATCATCGAAATCTTTCGAATCTTTGGGGTCGATAGTTATGATGGTCTTTTTTGTTAAGTCGAGCCTGTCTGTGCTGAGCAAAGTCGAAGTGTCTGAAAAATCAGCCTTTTCGAAATTTCTCGCAGCTTGTCCGGCCTCTTTTAAGCAATCAGAATTGAATTCATAAGGCAGTGCGAATCGCCGAATGACAGCGTCCATTTCTGTCTTGTATCCGCCGCTTTTACCGAGCACTTCCACTATTACGCCCCGGCCGTACTGCTGACGTGTAGGAAAACTGATTATCTCGACAACGACTTTGTCATTTGGCTGGGCATTCTTTGCCGTTACATCGTCAATTTCTATCAGTTCGCTGAACCTGCCGTCCGGCACAAGATAATATGAATCGCCCTTTTTTATTACGGTTCCAACGAAACGGTTGTTTGCGCGATTAAGGATTTCAATAATTTTGCCGCTGTGTCTGGCTTCAGTTCCGCGGCGGCCTTCTTTTATAACCTTCGCGACAACTGTATCGCCGGTCATTGCCTCTGCCGTATAATCGGCGGGTATAAACAAATCGCCGTGCGAATTCTGCTCCGTCGGTGTTACGAAACCGAAACCTTTTGCCGAGGCCCGGAATGTTCCGTAAACCTTCCCCGAAACGGGCGGCAGCGAAGCCAGGTTTTTTGAGCCGAGGATAACCAGTCCTTCGGCGCGAAGCTGGTCAAACGTCTTTTTAAAATCCTCAAATTCGTCCCTGCCTATCCCCAAAGACTTTGCGACATCGGAGAGTTTTACCGGTTTGTATTCTCTATGCCCCAGATGGGTCATTATTTTCTTTTTTAAAACTTCAACCATTTAATTCTTTTTGTTTAAACAATAAAAAACAGCGCCCCCTCGATTATTTTACCGAGCAAGGCGCTGCTATAAACTAATTTCATTTTAAGGCAGGCTCAATCTTTTGTTTTGTTTACTTTGCGTGTTATTCGGGATTTCAGTCTCGCGGCCTTGTTTTTATGAATAGTCTTTGTCGAAGCTGTTTTGTCGAGCTTTTTGATGATAAGCTTATACTGCTCTTCTACCGCCTTTTTGTCGCCGCCGGCCACAGCAGCAGCAAAATCCTTTATTTGTGTTTTGACCGCACTTTTCCTTGCACGGTTAATAGCTCTTTGTTTTACATTCTGCTTCACTCTTTTTTTGGCTGATAATGAATGTGCCATCTTAACTCCTGATTAAAAAACTTTTATATTCACTTGTTTTACCGAGAGATTACCATTATTTTTTTCTCAACTATCAACCTTCATCTTAACATCCTTGTAAGAAAAATCAAGCTGAGCAAGTCTGCGATACATCTGAAGCGCTTCGGCGATATCGCCATGCTGCTCATAGGCTCTTGCAAGATTATATCTTAAATCCTTTGCCAGAGCATTATCTTTTATTTCATATTCTTCAATTGCCTGTTTAATAATATCAATCGCATCTTTGAACCAGCCTTTCATGAAAAAGCAGAGGCCGACTTTGTTCATCGCCGGTATCTTGTGCCTTGGTTCCTTTCTGGCTTGCTGCAGATAAGGTATGGCCTGGTCGTATTTCTGGTTCCTCATCAGCCGAAGACCATACTCATACTTGGGCCGAAGGTCCGTAGGATAATTCTCCATGCAGAGCCGGTAATGCTCCAATTCAGCAGTTAGGAGTTGTTTTGTTGTATCGGTAAAGGCGTCGTGTGCCTTTTTATCAGAAACGTTTTTCTCAAGATTTACTTTTGCACTTCTGACTTGTCTTCGGAGCATTTTAAGCTTTATTTCTCCTGAACGGCGCTTAAACGTGAAATCCTTAAGCCTGCCATACGCCTCATCAAGCAGCTTTATCGCCTTGGTATCTGATTCATCATCCTGTAACTCGCCCAATGCCTCAGCGAGCTTAAGTATATTCTGATGTGAGTTGTCCGACTGGAGTACCTGATGTGCTTCTGCTACCGCCTGCTGTCGAAAATCAACGCTTTTCTGAGCTGCCTGCTGTAACTGAAAATTTTCCTGCGATTTTCTATTTTTGATGGAATCTCTGAAGTCTCCTTCCCTGTCGTATTTACCTTTCTGCATAGTAAGGTTCGCTGATAAGTTTTTAAATTCATCGGCCAAAGTAAGGTCATCCGGTTTTAATTTGCGTGCATAAGCACAGGCATTAACAGCTTTTGCATATTCTTCCACGGCAACATAGGACTCCTTCAAAAGCAGAAATGTCTGAAGACTTGGCTTTTCGGCTGCCACGTTCGCTTCGAAAAGCAAATCGGCAATCCACAGAGCAGTTCTTTTAAACTTGCCCCCAACAGCTGCCTTTAACATCTGCTCGGCATAGGCCAGGTTGTCTGTGTCCTTTGCAAGCAGGTACTCGGCGTTGAGCATATTCTTGAGTGCATCTTTGCCGCTGGTGTGCCTCATCTTTTCAATAACAGATGGTTTCCTCCCGCCTTTGCCCTGTCTTACAAGCGCGTTGTAACGGAGCGGCTTGTGTCCCTGTTCTACCGCATCCGGGGCACGCTTGAGGCCTTCGATGTACATATCGATTGCGTAATCAAAGTTGTCCGTCGCGGCAACCTCTTCAGCCCTTCTGAAAAAGGGAACAGCCTTGCTTAAATCACCAATATTGTCTGCAGCCGTATCCGCCATAAAAACCAAAACACCTTAGCTAACACCTTGTCCTGAACTCTGTTATGGTAAAATAACTTATATCCTTTGTCAATAATAAAGGAATTGCCAAAAAATCCTCCCCGCCCTTTCCGCAATCAAGCCGACTATACCCTGATTGCGGTTACAATCCTATCATTATTATTAAAGTCTTTTTCGACTTTTATCGGGCCAAAAGCGTTTGTCTCTTCAAGCAGTTCTTTGACCTGTTTGCCCTGCAGGCAGCCTATTTCAAGAATGACCGCCCCCTCTTTTTTCAAATGACCTGGAACCTCGGCAGCTATTCTGCGATAAATATCAAGGCCATCGGGGCCGCCGGCCAGGGCAAGTTTCGGCTCATAATTTCTCACTTTCAGGTCAAGTTTTTCATATTCAGTTTTGCTGACATAAGGCGGATTGCAGACAATCAGGTCAAATTCTTTTACATCAAGCCGGCTGATTACAGGCTTGAATAAATCACCCTGCAGAAGTTCAATTCGTTCGGAGAGATTATACTTTGCTATGTTCTCGGCAGCGATGCTTAAAGCTTTGTCGCAAACATCAGTCGCAATTATTTTCGCATCTGGAAAGTTTTTTGCAACAGCTACTGCAACACAGCCGCAGCCTGTGCATAAATCGCAAACATATTGAGCCCCTGCCCGGCTGCGCAGAAATTCTATCGCCCGTTCGACAAGCAGCTCGGTTTCCGGCCGAGGTATCAGGCAGTCCGGGGCAACTTTAAGTGAGAGTGAATAAAACTCACATCTGCCGGTCAGGTACTGGACAGGTTCGTTCTGCAGACAGCGTTTGACGAGATTGTGAAGTTTGTCGAGCTGTAACTTTTGAACAACTTCGTCAAAGTGCGTATAAAGCTCGATTCTTTCCATTTGGAGTACAAAAGACAAAATTATCTCAGCGGTTAATCTGGGCGAATCAATCCCCTTTTGACCGAAATGGCTTGCCATCCATTCGAGCAGTTTTTTTATCGTCCAGACCTGGTCCAAATCAGTCCCCCGAAATTTTCGCTGCGGCTAAAAGTTCGCCTTCAAGCTTGAAAATAAGCGAATCGATATAGTCAGTATCAATATCTTTTTTGCAGTGGGCGGGAATATTTCTTTTGTGGCCTTCTTCGAGTCTTTCTACAAGTGAAACAACCTTGTCGTGCATTACTCGTTTGTCGGCATAATAAACTATCTTTTCTTCAATAGTCTGCGGCGCCAGTTTTTCATCAAGCAATGATTTATACGCGTGTTTTTTTATCGCAAGGGCAATTTCCGGATACTCGGATTTCAAAAATTCACATGCTGCATCTTCATGACGCATTCCCTGGTGCTGCTGACTCAACTGTTGCCATTTTTCCCTGTTCTTTTCGGTTATCGGCTCGTCAAATATGTCACCTAACGGCTCGTGAAAATCACAGACCCTCATAATATCATGCAGCAAACAGGCTCTATGGACAAAATCGACATTAACATCAATGCCATTTGCGGTAATTTTCTTTGCAATCTCGACAGCCAAATCAGCAGTAGCTTCGCAGTGCCTGACGATATGTTTCGGCACATGGCACTTTTTTAAAAGCTCATAACATTGCTCTATGGTTGGGATTTTACAATCTTGCATTTATCTGCTCAGCGACTTTCTTGCCTGATTTAAGCATTCCGCCGAAAATCGGGCCCATTCTGGGCAGGTTATAGGAAGAACAAACGCTCATACCGGCAACATAAAGGCCCTTGAAGATTTCGCCTGTTTTTTCAACAACGCCGGCCTCGGAAGATTCGACATCCATAAAACCTTCGCCGATTTTCTTTATATGAAAATCGGCGTTTCTGGCTTTGAGCATTGCCACTAACTCGGCGGGATGACCGGTGGCATCGAGGATAAATTTTGCGCTTATACAAAACGGGTCTACGTGCAGTTTTGCCAGTTTTATTCCTGTGCCGTTGACGACAACACCGCAGACCGTATTTTTCTTAACTATAATATCTTCGATATCCGTAAGATTAAAGACAACCGCCCCTGCCGCGATTGTCTTACTGCAAAGCGTCGTGGCAAATTCGACAGAGTCAGCGATAGTCAAGCCGTATTTCTTTTTTGAGGGTATTCCTATTTCATCGAGGATTTTGGAATCTTCAAGAACGATTTCGTTAAAGCCTGCCGCTCCACCCCAGATGCCGCCGCCGATGGCAAGCTTCCTTTCAATGACAGTGGTTTTGGCGCCGTTTTTTGCAAGATAATAAGCCGCAGCAAGACCAGCCGGGCCGGAACCTGCGATAACGACATCGTTTTCAAGTCTGCTGAGCAGCTTGCCGGTAAACTGTTCGATAATCGCTCTGCTGATTTGGATTTCCTTCATTTTTTCGCTTCCTTTCATTATCCATTATATACAGTTAATAAAAAAAACGCACTGCCGAAAGGAAGCGCGTTTCAATTATTTTTTGTGCCTTCCTTCGCAGGTATTACCGCTGTTCAGGTTCAAAGGGTCGCTGTTTCACACAGCCTCTCAGCCCCGAAAATCGAGGCTCCCCTGTCACTTGTGAATCAATTTTTACTTTTCAATTATTTTACAAATAAGTCGCTAAAGAACAAGTTTAATTCGACTATTTTGCCGATTAAGAAAAATTATTCTTCTTTTTCCGGTAGGTGTTTATCCAAAAATGCAAGTAGGTAAGGTATTTCGTCTTTTGCAGCTTTCCATATTTCGTGCAGGTCAACGCCTCGATAGTGATGAATAAGTTTGTCGCGCATACGCGCCATTGCCGACCACGGGAAATCACTATTTGCCTTCTTGAAGTCGTCGGAAAGCAGCTTGGCCACTTCTCCAATAATGAGAAACTGATGAATTATGGCAGATTGAGTCTTCAAGTCTTCGTTAAACTGCTCAAAGTCCATCTGTTCTATGAACCGGATAATCTGACGACAAGCGTTTGCCATATCCAAAAGTAAAGATACATCACGCTGCATAAATTACCTTTGCGCTATTAAGAATTTCTTTGCGACATATCCAATTGGGATTTTCTTCCACAGCCTGCCGGCTTATAAGGTCAACTTCTCTTGCAAATAATTCGACCAGATCGTTTTCCATACGATAATGGTCGAACATACTCCAATCGGCATTAGGGTCAAAGGCAACCAGTAAATCCAGGTCGCTATCGGAACGAAGCTGACCTCGTACGGCAGAACCGAAAACCGCTAACTGTTTTATCTTCCACCTACGACAAAAATCGACTATTTTTTTCTGTTCCACACCAAGATTAGCAGGAGTCATTTCAATCTCTCCAAAAATCAAACCTTTATTATTATCTGATTTTACATAAAGACCAACGAAAAACAAGTCAATTCCATTTTAATCAAAAAATTCCTTTTATTCATCGGCCTTGTAATTGCCGCTGTTTCCCACTATAATATGCCGTTTTATACAGGAAAGGTGTTATGGCGAAATTAACCAAACTTGAGGATATCGTATCGCTTTGCAAAAGGCGAGGTTTCATATTCCAATCCAGCGAAATCTATGGCGGGCTGGCAAGCTGCTATGACTACGGGCCGTTAGGGGCCGAGCTCAAGCGAAATGTCCGCAATGCGTGGTGGAAAAGCACGGTGCAGATGAGGGACGATATTGTTGGACTCGACTGCAGTATATTTATGCACCCGCTGGTCTGGAAGGCGTCCGGCCATGCGGATAAATTTGCCGATTTGATTGTCGAATGCAAAAAGTGCAATACCCGCAGCAGAGTTGACCATTTGGCCGAGCACGCAGAAGAACACGCCACTCATGTTTCGGTCGAGGCTGCACAAAAAGATGCTCAAGATCTATCCAATAAAAAATGTCCTTCCTGCGGAACCGTTGGTAAATTTACCGAGCCGATGGAATTCAAGCTGATGTTCGAAACTCGGATGGGTGCGAACATCGACGATTCGATGACGATATTTTTAAGGCCTGAAACCGCTCAGGGTATATTCGTGAACTTCAAAAACGTGCTCGATACGACAAGAATTAAAATTCCTTTCGGTATAGCACAGATCGGCAAGAGTTTTCGAAATGAAGTAACAACAAAAGCCTTTATTTTCCGCACAAGAGAATTCGAGCAGGCTGAAATCGAATTTTTCTGTGCGCCCGGCACAGATGAGCAGTGGTATGAACACTGGAAAGAGGCTCGTTTTAACTGGTATCTGAATTTGGGCATAAAAAAGGAAAACCTGCGGCTGCGCCCGCACGAAAAAGACGAACTGGCCCATTACGCAAAAGCCTGCGTTGATGTCGAATACAAGTTCCCGTTTGGCTCAGGCGATTGGCAGGAGCTTGAAGGTGTCGCTAATCGTACCGATTTTGACCTGCGCCAGCATCAAAGGGGAATGAGAACCCTGAATTCGTGGTATGAAAAGAAAGGCGATTTGTCGAAAATCGAGCTTAACAGCGAAGTAGAAGATTTCCATAAAGGGCCTTTAAGCTTTTTCGACGAACAGGCCGGCAACCGGTTTATCCCGTATGTAATCGAGCCGAGCGCAGGAATCGACAGAAGCTGTCTTGCGTTTTTAGTTGATGCCTATGATGAAGAAG
>CAYTQR010000068.1:0-1661 GCA_964440045.1 uncultured Planctomycetaceae bacterium
GCCCTGGTGCGTTCTTCAACGTGCTGCTCGAGCTTGCGGCGAATTTTCTTCAAGCTGGCAAAGGACAGGTTGCGTTCATCGACCGCTGCAGCCAGTAGCAGCGTGGTTACAACCATTACACCCATGAATCCCTGCAGTAAAAGCAGCGATTCGTTTGCCGAGTCCCTGACAAACGGTCCCAGTCCCTGCAGGGTGGCATAAATCGATATGCCTGTTAGCGCCATAATGAAAAGGGTCGCATCGTGCTGGCGGAAGCGGAAGGCGGTCCATACCAGCAGAGGAATGAAGACGAAAGACAGCGGGTAAAAGAAATCACACTCGATGACTTAACGGCTCTGCTGACTGACCATCCGCTTATACCTTTTACACAATTTTCTCTCGGCCCAGGAAATTAACGCCTTGTAACTGTAACATCCTGAAAAAAGCATACTTATAATCCTCAATAAATAGTTATTTTTTCTTGCAATACAGTCGCTTTATGATAGAATAATAACAGTACAAGGAGGGTTTTATGCAAAATAATAGTTATGACAGTCGGATGGAACGGGGCATTGCCGACCTCTCGGAAGCTGTCGGCCAGCAGAGAGAACCGGCTAAATCTCAAAAAGGAAAAATTCCTATCCAAACTATGCCGACTTTAGAGGACATAACAAGCCAGAAAGTTTTTGATGCACATCCGCCTGTTCAAAGCGCCAATGGAAAGGAATTTGTCCATCAAATGGTCGAAAAAATCAGCCGTCAACAACCGCAGGACCGCTCAAGCAAAATGCCCTCGTTTGACCTGGCCGATAAGATTCTCGCACAACAAAGAAAAATAGCAGCTCTTAAAAGAAAATCACCTCCGCAAAATGATAACCAGCCGCCCAGCCAACCCAAGCCTGTCCAGATAAGTTCTATGCCGCCGGCGCCAGCCTCACCACAGCAGAAGATCATCGCTGATATTGTTACCAAAGAAATTATGGCATTATCTACTGCAAGGTAAAACTACATCAGGCATAACTGCCAAAAAAAGTATCAGGAACCTTTTTGCACAAATTTTTTGATATTGCGGATAGCCTGTCTGAGCCGGTTTTCGTTTTCGACGAGAGCGATTCTCATATAATGTTCGCCGTTTTCGCCGAACGCCCTTCCCGGAGCAATAGAAACATTTGCGTGCTCCATCAAATCCATCGCAAAATCGATACTGCCTTTGCCTTTTGATTGCTCTTCGGGCACACGTGCCCAGACAAACATCGAGCCTCTCGGTTTTTCGACTTCCCAGCCAATCTTTGACAGGCCGTCACAAACCACATCTCTGCGGAACTGATACTTTTTATTTTGCTCAATTGTATCATCATCACACTGACGCATCGCAATGATGCTCGCTATCTGGATAGCCTGGAAGATTCCGTAATCGTAATAGCCCTTTATTGTCGCAAGCGCTTCAATCATATCCTTATTGCCTGCGGCAAATCCTACGCGCCAGCCCGCCATATTGTAGGCCTTGCTCATTGTGGTAAATTCCACGCCAACGTCTTTTGCCCCTTTTGCGGAAAGGAAACTCGGCGCCTTATAGCCGTCAAAGCAGGTCTCGCCATAAGCAAAATCGTGGATGACTGCTATATTAAATCTCCTGGCAATATCAACAACCGTTTCGAAATATCCTACGTCATCAACCGTCA
>CAYTQR010000068.1:1671-9918 GCA_964440045.1 uncultured Planctomycetaceae bacterium
TTGCCGTGGGATTATGTGGAAAGTTTAGTATCATCATTTTAGGTCGCGGATAGAGTTTTTCGCATACCCTGATAATATCTTTCAGCGATTCATCGGTATTACCCAACGGCACAGAAACGGCATTTGCTCCTGCAAGCGCCACTGCATAAATATGGATTGGAAACGCCGGGTCTGCAACGATTGCCGTATCGCCGGGCCCAAGCATCGCAAGACACAGATGGCTGAAACCCTCTTTTGAGCCGACACATGCAAGGACTTCTTTTTCCGGGTCAAGTTCAACATTCCATTTCCTCGCGTATTTTAAGGCCATTTCTCTTCGCAGGTTAAAAATACCCCTGCTGGCGCTGTATCGATGATTACGAGGGTCCTGCGCTGCCTGGCATAATTTATCTATTACAACCTGTGGCGTAGAATCAAGCGGGTTTCCCATACCAAGGTCAATAATATCAACCTGCTGTTGACGTTTTGCCAGTTTAAACGCATTGAGCCTGGCAAAAAGATAAGGCGGTAGTCTTTTTATTCTTTGTGCCGGTTCTATTTTGAATTCTTCCATTTTTTAAACTCGCTTACTTTTTTATGTTTTCATCGAATCCAACTCGATAAATGCTATCGGCAGAAAGATAAATATCGGCAGCCATGCCCACAACTCCGGCATCGCCCTGCCGGCAATTATAACTTCCGAAGCAAAAATCTTACATATAAAAGTCATTATATAACACAACCCAGTCAGTGCAAAACTGATAAAAACAGCGGATTTAAGCGATTTCGGGTCCCTGCATACCAAAACAGGCAGTGATATCATAAGCATAACGAGATTTATTATCGGGTCGGTAAGGCGAAAGTTCTTCTGAGCATAAAGCCTGGCAAGGTCTTTCGGATTTTGCCGTGCAAGCTTGACAAGGTCGTACGAGCTGAGCAGGTCCATATGAGCCGATTTCCGCCTGACTGGAATATCTTTTGGCTCAAGGTCGCTAACAAAAGAAGTTACTACCTCGTAAGGCCTGTCTGACTGTTGACGCAAGACCTTGAGAAACACCCCATTATTGAGAATCCACGAATTTTCATCGTGGTCATAACGCGCTGAATCGGCCTTGATTATACCCGTAACGTCATACAATCCTGAATCCTCTCTCTGGGAACGGGTGATTATTGTAGGCGTGATAATAGTCTCTTCTTTGACTTTGAACTGCGGCGAACAGAACAGACTACCGTTACCATCGCCGATAAACCACATATCATAAAAAAGCTTTTCGGCTACTGCATCGTGTGATCGAACGAGTTTGTCGGCCATTGGAGGAATGAAAAATTCCTGGTCGATTATATGCAAAGAGGTAAACATAATGGACAGAAACAGAATTGGCGCAATTATTCGCTTCAAGCTCACTCCCGAAGCCATAACTGCGATAAGTTCGTTGTTCTTTGTCATTTTCCCCAGCGAGAACACCGCCGCGACAACCGTTATCATACCTGCAAAGTCCCTGAAATATAGAAAACTATGCCTGCCGTAGTACAATGTAATATTCCATAGTGTCCGGGCCATACTCAACTCTGCATGTTCCGTAAATTCGTCGATATTGACAAACAGGTCTATCATTATCCGCAGCCCCATAAGCACAAGAAACGCAATCAGATAGCCTGTTAGAAAATTTTTCGTTACATATCTGTCAAGGGTTTTCATTTTTTGTTATGCCCTTTTAATTTCTAAAAAGTCTCCTGTAAAGCACAAAGGCGAAGACCGACAGAAGCACCAGACCTATCCACATAAGGGCGATACCCATATCAGCGCCTCCCTGGGAAAACTGGTTCTTCGCCATATTTTTCCCCATCATAATGAATACCAGCAGCCCGGCAGCGGGAATCGAGCTTGCACCAAACGCTGTCAGCAGATGCCCTCCCCTGAATTTGATACCAAGACCGATACCAATGATTATGAGCGTAATACAGCCGATGCCAAAGACCATTCTCGAGTGTATTTCCGCTTTGATCTCAAAAAGCGTTACTCTTATTTTACGGTTAAGCTCTGTTATCAGTGCTGTAAGTTCTTTTGAAGGCTGGGGAATATATCGATGCTCGTTTGCCGTAGCTATAATATTTTCTCCGAGCTTTACCGCTATTGTCGCCGGCAGAGCGATATCTTGTGCAGTATATCTTGGTTTTATGTATTCAACGCCATGGTCGAGCCATACGGCATTCGGGAATGTAACAATAAGTATAGTGCTCGGCCTGGTTTGGGTCTCCGTCGAAAGTTGTATATAAAGTTTCTCTCCGCGATAGCTTTTTAGAAGTTCACCGCTGTTCCTGTCGTACTCGAACAGGACAACATCTTCTGCAAGCTCTATCTGGCCGCCCGGAACAAGAGTACTCTTTTTTGCGGTAAATCTTATGAGTTTTTCATTATTATAAAGCTGATAAAAATCATTATTATCTGCGGCTATAGTCTTGTTTATCTCTTCAGCTAACATCTCAATAGTCAGTCTTTCATACGCATCCCACGCACACAGCGCTATCGGATAATAGTTAATCGGCGAAACTTTGATAGCATTCATTTGTTCAATCTTCTGAAACTTAATACTGTCTTCCATCAGAGATTCGAATTCCCCTATCACGGAGATAGCCTTGAAAAATGCTCCGCCGTGTTTGTCGAACTGGAATGCATTCCTGGCGAAAACCTTTACTTCATTTGACCTTTTGGTCTCATCGAAGTTTACAACAGCGGTTTCAGCAGTAATAAGTTTTTGACTGTCTTCTTTTGTTGTGTCCATCACAACAACACCGAACAGGTTGGAGCTTTCCGGATCAACCGCATCAGCATAAATTTTAAAGCCACCCCCAGGCAGACAGTAGTATCCCTGCCTGTATATATTTCTGAAGAGAATTTGTTCTGCGTCTGCTTTAATCGAAGCTTCAGCGCGGTGGACATAAGCCGGCACAACGTGGAAGCTAAGGATAAGATTTGCGATAGCGACGATGATTGCCAGTATAAGTCCCGGATAAACGAGCATTGACGGACTGATTCCACTTGCCTTGCACGCATCGAATTCGTTATCGGCTGCTAATCGGCCGTAAACAAATGACGCCGCGAAAAGCGCCGCAACCGGCAGAACAAATGACATAGTTACCGGCAGGAAGTATCCGAGCAGGTCGAAAACCTGTCCCGGCCCCACACCGTATTCCTGTATGGGTCTGAGAAGACTTCCGAGGCTCAGGATAACACTCAAGGCCAGTGCCGCCAGCACAAAGACCTTGATAAGCTCTCGAAATATATATCTATGAAGGATAAAAACCATAATATTCCTACCGTTATTTTCGTCAAACCTGCCCGTTTTGCAACAAAAATAGATACAGGATTTTCTGTTATGAAAAAAACACCGTCGAAAAGCATCCTTCTCGACAGCGTCAATTTCCTGCAAAGAAACCCCTGTTTCTTAATCCTTGTCGTCTTTACCTTCTTTTTTATCACATCCTTTTTTCACTTCTTTACTGTATGACTTTTCTTCTTTTTTGCCGCATTTCTTTTCCATCTTTTTGCATTTTTTGGTCTTCCTTTTCAGTATTTTACCATCATCGGCAATCTTCATCTCTGTTGTCTTCCCGTCTTTTTTAGTCTTAATCTCATACGTCGTCACAGGAGCAGCGAGTTTAACCAATTTAAGCTCAGCATAGACAACTTTTTTATCTGCCTCGACAACTTCGCCGCCCTTTTTGCCAACTGCTTTGGCAACAGCGGCAGGAAGACTATTAACATCCTGCTCTGTCTCAACCTTTACGACAGTACCGTCGCAGGCAACCTTTATTTCAATCTCAACCCCGTTTACATCCACTTCGACTTCATAGACTTTCAGGCTTTTCTTTTCCTTCTTGAATTCTTTAATCTCACCGTCCGGACAAAGCGCCTTTACCGCTGCCTTTACCGCTTTCGGCAGTTTCTTCTTACATTTGTCTCTGCCCGCGTAAACCCCACTGGCAATAACTGCAATAATTACTAAAACACTAATCACTTTTTTCTTTGTCATTTGAAAACTCCTTATCTAATTTTGCTTGATGGGTTATATTCTATTCTTTTTTCTCGAACAATCCTTCAACAACCTCCCATCATCTTTTTTACCTGCCTCTGCATTTTCCATTACTCCTTTAAAGCCGCCTTCCCACATATCCATTATCTCCTGATTACCGCCAAAGGCAAGAATTACCTGCAAATTCCGTTTTTTTGCGAAAAAAGCACATTCTTCCATATTTAGCTCCTTCGCTTCTTATTCCGTCCTTATCCCTCCAGCTCTTGAAAAACTTTTAGAAGTTAAAACGGCATTATGCCCCCGGCAATTTTTATACCCTAAAAATTCAGTACTGCGAATTCGCCGTGATAAATCTTCGCCGCTTCATCATACGCCTTTGCCGCCTCTATTTCGCTATCGAACAGACCCAGATGTATGCGTTTCCCTTCGCTCCTTATCCCCGCCTGCCATTTACCCATTTCCTTATTCCACCACACACCTTTATATTTACTCCTCCCGCGATTCATCCCCCTTCTGCTGTTAGCGTTATTTTGCGAAATCGTCGCTGCTCTCAGATTCGCCTTTCTGTTATCTAATCCGTTACGGTTCTTATGGTCCACAACCATCCCGGCAGGCTCGTCCATTATAACTCTATGCATTCTGCACTGCCTGCTTCTGCCGTTTACTGTAATACTCCGTTCTGCGTAAAAGGTATAAGGCGTTTTCTTTGCGTACCATTTAAATTTGTTCAGTTTTTCGTAATCTTCGATATCTACGATAGCGTATTTCCCCTGCGTAAGTTTTATCAGCGCAAATTCATACCCGTATCGTTTATACCGCCACCACAATACAATTCTGTTTATTATCCTTATCACTTTCAAACCTTTCTACTTATCGCGGCGAAACAATGTGAAGACGGATCCCGCACCTATTTGTCATTCTGAGCTTGCCCCTTAGGGGGCAACGCCGAAGAATCTCACTTGCCCATCCCGCACCAATTGTCATTCCCGACCTGATCGGGAATCCATTTATATTTAGCCCGCCTGCCTGCTGGTGGGTTCCGTTCCTTGTCGGGGGGTTTGTTTTCTCGTTCCCGCCCGGCGGGTTCGTGTTTATTTATTTGTATTTTGGTAATTTGATATTGTTTTGGATTTAGATATTAGGATTTAGGATTTCCATATATATGGATTCCCATATATATGGCCCTCCGTATTACACGAAAACTTGCGCGTTTTTACCGATATTTCGGCAATAATTTTGGAGCCCAAAATCGTAAGTATTAGTTTTAAAGGGGGATACCGATTTGAAAAAAATTTATTTTCGGCAGAATGCGCAAGTTTTTACTTGCGCATTCTGCCGATATATGTGGATACTTAATCCCCACTTTCAGTGGGGGTTTTATTTCCCGGTTTCACCGTGGGTTCGTCTTTTCCCAGGACAAAATTTTTTGTTGCCTGAGGCGGATAAATCTTTCAACTACCTCAATGGCACTATTTATTCCCTCTTTCATCTCCAAAGCCAATTATTGCTAAATATAGCAAAATCAACAAAGTTAACCATTGTGTTCCTATCGAGATCGACTCCTTGACACCAGTTTGGTTCGCCGCAATCTGTTGCAAGCCAATAAACCAAGAATTTTGCCAAATCGTGAATGTCAACTATTCCATCATCACCAGCAATATCACAATTGATGGGAACTGCGTAATACTTCCAGTCTGTAATGCTTACACCGTCGTCATCCGTAACAGTACAGGAAATGAGGTATGTTCCCGGCTCGGTATAGGTATGAGAAGGAGTTTCTTCTGGTGAAGTCTGATTATCCCCAAAGTTCCATTCGATATTATTAATCGTGCCATCTGAGTCATTCGCAATTAACTCAAAGTCTATAGTAAGGTCGTTGGGATAAGCATGAAAACTTATGTTTGGCGATTTATTATCGCTCTGAAAATTATCCAAACAGTCAAGTAAACTATAGGCATCATTGGCTATTTGATGTTCGATGCGAGTCATTTCGCTGGTTGAAGGGACTCCATTATTGCGCCAATGTGGCAGTAAAGTATTATTAACCACATTAAATACATGTGTCTCAAATGGGAAAATACTCGCTTGGATAATCGCCTCATCCCCCTTGTTATAAAGAGACTTTGCGCGGTCGTACATGTCGCCGCTGCTGAGGCACTGTGGAATGTCGGAAACTCTTACCCATGCCGGTACCGCAATGCCATAATTCGATTGCCCTAAAATAACCCACGCAGTCGCCAACGCAGGATCTTCATTCGGTAGAACACCATGCACAACCCATGCTGTCCGGGTTATGCTTCTTGAAATTGTTGCTAAAGTTCGACCAGGGCCGTAACGGGCAAACTCGAAACCACTATTCGGCCCATCGTTGCCCTGAATAATCGTTTTGGCGCAGAGCATACCAAGGCCAACCAATCCTGAGATATTGTACGTACCACTCTCATATCGGCCACCTATAGTTGTATCATCAGTGCCGTCGGCTCGTTGATGAAATTCGTTCGCACGAACGACAAAACCGAGAAGACCTTGAGCTTCTCGGTCAATATCCATACTATCATACTCCAGCCACCAGTCAGAGCCGTTAAGTTCAAACATAATAGCATTTCCCGCTGCATCAATAAATGGGAAACAGCCTCTTCCGCCGGTACTGTAAGGTGCTATTTTTAACTGGAAATAATTTCTGATTCGGTCGAGATTGTCATAATTTCTCAAAACATATTTTTGAGTTGACGAGTTGGTGTTTGGCAGCCCCAAGGGATTCACTAAAGAATTTCCCGAAGCTATCCCCACTTCGTTTAAGCCCATGTATATATAACCATCGCCTTCGCTACAAATCCCAATGTAGCTGTAAGGAGAACCAGAACTGTAAATAAGCTGTTGGCGATCATCGCTAGTGTCACGAACTTTCCATAGAATAGGACGTCCGCCCGCAGATGTATCTCCACTTGCAACACCAAGAGTACACGCATCGGCTTGCATCGGCACAAAGAAGCAAGTTAAAAGTCCAATTGAAAATAAGAAATATCTTCCCATCATTCTCTCTTCCGAACAGATTCAGGGCTGAATTATGTTCCTTCCAGCCAATGCTGGGCAAATTCAGCAGTATTAAGAATATCAACTTTGCTATCCTCAATAAATCAACTCTACAGTACAAAATATTATACTTCATATAATATCTTATGTCAAGAAATAAAGATCGCTATGGAATAGCGAAAGAATACTTTATTTTACATGCGTCAAGGCGGTAAAAAAAACATTAGCCCAAACGAATCTTGAATTACGAACCGCCCGGCCTATCACCCGGCCGCGGCCGCCAACCCCTAACTCTAAACCCCATAAGCTACTATACTCGTATGCAGTATACTGCAATGGAGTATACTGCATAGTAGCATAGTGATAATTTTTTGTTTTCAACAAAGTGTTTGTCTTAAGGTGAATCGGCGCAGCCGGGAAAATTTAATTACAGGCCTGGCTGAAGTTTACTTCAAAAAGGGTCTGTTTGAATTTTGAATCCCTAAGGGACACCTTAAAGCAATACTTCGTGTCCGGCGATTGCCCCGTGAGACTTGTCCCGTGAGATGTTTTCTCTGAAAACTATCTAACCAGGATGTTTTTGGCTATCTCACCAGGGTGAACTTCGTGGTTCAAAAACCGTGTCCATTCGTGGTTAAAAACACTAAAAACCCTCTTGGTCGCTGGCCGAGCTCCTCATTGGACGTTGAATGTTCGATGTTGGACGTTCTTTTTCTATTCTCTATACTCCACGTCTTCTTTCTTTGTGCCTTTGTGCCTTAGCGGCTATTTTTTTTCTAAAATTTTTATAAATTTACTGCTTGACTATATTTAGCAACGTAGATATAGTTGCTATGCTGTGATGTGGTTGGTATCTCATTACAATTGGTGGTGGAAGAAAGTTTTGGAGTAAAGTTGCGGATAATTACAAATAACGTTGATTTTTATCCTTGATTGTTTACGCTGAATACTTAATATCTTGCGTCTATTAATGTCGCTGGCTTAAGTTCAGCGGCATTTTTGTTTGCCTGTCTCGCCGAAGTTTCGGCGAGTCGGCGGCTCTTTTAAAAAAGTATTGGAAGTAATGTTCAATTGAGTCCGAACGACGACTTTTACAAAATCAGGAGTGCTTGGTTTGGTCTTGAGTTATAATAACTAAGAACTCAACACTAAAAACTTAGAACTATTTTGGTTTTGGGCTCGTAGCTCAGTTGGTTTAGAG
>CAYTQR010000069.1:0-9865 GCA_964440045.1 uncultured Planctomycetaceae bacterium
GATACAAACCTATAACAACCACTGCTGCTGCAAGTGCGAGCATGTTCCTGCCAAGTGGGCCGGCAAGCCTTTCGGCAAGCAGTTTTTCCGCCCCGGCAAGGGCAATAATAAAAAGAACCAGCGGCAGTAAAAAAGCCTGGACAATCTTCAGCGTAACCGGCGGCGATTTTGAACTGCCGAGCTTCTGGTAAACTTCCTGGCAACTATTCTTTTGTCCGCAGTTGTCACATTGCCGATCCATTATCCGCACCCGTAAGGAAAAGGAACCTTATATAACAAATTAACATAGTTTTCAAGGTATTAGTCTGTTAACCCCTGTTTTTGTGTCGAATTCTCTGCTTTTTGCCCGCTATAGGCCAAAAAATTTTAGGCTCCTGCCTTTTTAGGAAATATTGTCATAACTTCCCTTTTTATAAAGTGTTATACGCACAGAAATTTTTAGTCCTATAATACAGCCGTTTGTACACAAAAGCTGCCTGTGGTTGATTTTCCCTAAAATACCACTTTTGCCTTGATTCACATTATAGGACGTGATAGAATATACGAAATTGAATAGGTAGGAGTTTGGAGAGGCGAGAAAACGTGAGGTTTCCGGCCAAACTTCCTACGAGTAATACATAGCGTACCGAACAGTGATAATCCAAGTACGCCGTGAAATATTAACGGAGTTAATCTGCGCATATATGGAAAAAGCAGAAGGAAAATTTGCGAGAGGAAGCGAATTCGCAATGGGTGATGCCGCTAACAAAGCAAAGAGGCACACTGTGCGCGATAATTTTGTCATCGGCGAATCTGCCGCTTTCGGGTCAATTCTTGAAACAATCAATGCTGTCGCGGCAAGACAGTGTCCAATAATAATCGGTGGCGAAACCGGTGCAGGCAAGGAAATGGTTGCCCGCCAGATACATCTATGCAGCGGCAGAGCAGACAAAGTTTTTGTTCCTGTTGACTGCACAACACTGACAGGACAATTATTTGAAAGCCAGTTATTTGGTCATGTCCGCGGAGCGTTTACCGGCGCCGTAAGCGATACGCTGGGTTTTTTCAGGGCCGCAGATGGCGGAACGATATTCCTCGACGAAATCAGTGAGATTCCTCATGACCTCCAGGCCAAGTTGCTGCGGGTTCTGCAGGAATCAACCGTTACCCCGATCGGCTCGGTAAAATCACATCCTATAGATGTACGAGTACTTTGTGCGACAAACCGAAATTTGAAACAACTGGTCGAGAACGATAAATTCCGGGCAGATTTATATTACCGCCTTAATGTGGTTGCTGTTGAAGTGCCTCCGCTGCGCCAAAGACCACAGGACATCATTATACTCGCCGAATATTTCCTTGCCCGCCAGTCCGAACTCTACAACGAGCCCTATAAAACTCTTTCTGACCAGACTAAAAAGCTTTTGCTCGACTATCACTGGCCCGGCAATATCCGCGAACTCGCAAATATAATGGAAAGAGCCTATGTGCTGACAGAAACCGAAATAATAACACCTGCAGCTCTTCCCACCGAAGTACTTATCGCGGTTCCCGCAGAAAACGGCGCTGTTCGCCTCCCAACACTCGATGAGGTTCAACGTAAGGTAATTATCCAGGCCCTTAGCACCGCCGGCGGCAAAAAAATGGCTACGGCAAAAATCCTCGGTCTTGAACGGCGAAAACTTAACCGCCTGCTGCAAAAACTCGATATCCCTCTGGCTGGGGCCGAATAAAAAACCCCGAAAAAATCATCGCCGGTTTAAAAGTTCAAAATCTCTCTTTTGAATTATTTTTTCTGTTCCTGTTCTTCGACCATTTTATCAAGCTTTTTTACGCTCTTCGCTTTTTTGCGAGGAGTCTGAACCCTTACGCCGAGCCTGCCAAGCTCTCCCGCAATTTCAGCCTGCGATGGATCAAGGTCGAATGCCCTCCGCAGATAAATTTCCGCATTTACATCATCCCTCTTCAAAAGATAATAATAGCCAATCTGTTTATTTATCGCCACTGAGTTGGGGGCCAGTTGATGCGCTTGTTTATAACAGGCAAGGGCATAATCATCCAGTGCTCTATCCTGGAAAGCCCTGCCCAGCAATAACGAATGCTTGGCGCTGACACTGGATTGGCTCATATACATATCGGCGATTATTTGGCTCCGGGTTGTATCGTCTTTGTCGATTAACAGTTTGACTATTGAAGCCTGAGCTTCGTGGTGCATCGGGTCGAAAGCCAGCGTTTTATTGTATTCCCATTCGGCTTTGTCCCACAAGCCCTGGCTGTGGTAAAGCTTGCCGAGTTCATAATGGGCCTTGGGATTTTCATACTTGCGATCAATATCTTTCAAGATCGCTATTTTTTGCCGATCCGCTTCGCTGGTAAGTTCCTTATCGGAAAATTTCTCCCCGGTAGAGGTCTTTTGCTGTTTGTTGCACCCGGCCGTAACAACAAGAATTAGCCCAATAATTATAAACAGGATTTTAAAGAATTTTGTCATTTGCCAATCCTTTCCAATTCCGAATATCCTAATATCAGCCATTAGTATGCAGAACTAATGTATTTTTTCAAGCTAAAATCTGCCCAAAGAGCTATATATCGAGATTTTGCACTTCCAGTGCATGTTCCTGGATATATGTACGCCTTTTTTCGACATCATCCCCCATCAGAATACTAAATAACCGGTCAGCTTCACCCGCATCGTCAATAGTAACCTTTAAAAGTGTCCTCCTGGCAGGGTTCATCGTAGTTTCCCAAAGCTGGTCAGCATTCATCTCGCCAAGTCCTTTGAATCGCTTTATTTCGATCCCCTTGGCACCTATTTGCCTTATCCCCGAAGATACTTCATCAAGCGAAGGTATTTCATACTCATCCGTGTCGTTAATTAGTTTAAACTTAGTAGGCACTGCCTCGCCTGAAACCCTACGTTTGGCTTTCAATATAAAATCCTTGAAATCAAGTCCGAATTTCGTTTTTAGCTTGGTGTTTATATCGTTTGCCCGGCTTACCTCATGCAGTTCTTCGGCAATCACTTTTTCATGCTGTCCCTGTTCGGCATCAGCTATTGATTCAATTTGTGTTCTCCTTTTTTCAAACTCTTGCTTATCCGCATAAAATTCACCAGTACCTTCAAAACGAATATAATACTCGGGCAGTTTGTCGCCGGTATATTGTTCCTGTACAAAACGCCTAAAGGAAATGCCCCTTCTTTCAAGCACAGTAATGTTGCGCTCAAGGCTGGAGAGTAATTTTACAAGTTCTTTAAGTTCCGCTCCGCTGATTTTCCTGCTGTTGCCGTTATTGTTAACCACCAGTTCCGTGCCTTCAATTCCGCGCGACACCATCTGCTTGCGCATTTCCTGTTCTGTCAGGACGTATTCTGTTTTCCTTTTGCCTTTGATGGCAAGTTCGTAAAGCGGCGGCTGTGCTATATAAACCGCGTCTTGTTCGAAAAGCTGCGGCATTTGCCTAAAAAGGAAAGTAAGGAGTAACGTTCTTATATGTGCCCCGTCAACATCCGCATCGGTCATAAGAATGAGTTTTCCATATCGGCACTTGCTGAAATCAAAATCATCCGCGCCAACACCTGTTCCAAGCGCGCTTATGATTGTACGTATCTCTTCATGGGCAAGCATTTTTTCAAGTCTTGCTTTTTCCACATTAAGAATCTTTCCTCGTAACGGCAGTATAGCCTGAATATTCCTATCCCTTCCGCCTTTTGCGCTGCCGCCGGCCGAATCGCCCTCAACAAGGAAAAGCTCGGTGCTGGCAACTTCTTTGCTTGAGCAGTCCCATAGCTTGCCTGGCAGGCTGCCGCCGCCTAACGCTCCTTTTCTGCGGGTAAGTTCCCTTGCCTTTCGGGCCGCTTCTCTTGCGGCCGCCGCTTGAATAGCCTTGGTTAGTATTTTCTTTGCCTGGGCAGGGTTTTCCTCAAGATAGTTTGCGAGCTGTTCGTTTACCGTTGTTTCGACAAAACTGCCGGCTTCCGGGTTGCTAAGTCTCACTTTCGTCTGTGCCTCAAAATGCGGGTCGGCAAGTTTGATTGATATAACCGCTGTCAATCCTTCCCGGACATCCTCGCCGCTTGGAGACTGGCCGGCCTTGAGCAGGTTTGCTTTTCTCGCGTAAGCGTTCATCGTACGCGTAAGAGCTGTTCTAAATCCGCTCAAGTGCGTACCGCCGTCGATATTCCTGATATTGTTTGCGAAAGCAAGAACATTTTCCATATAGCTTGAGCTATATTGCATCGCGATTTCGCAAGTCATGCCTGTCTGAGCATCATCCTTTAAAAAATAAATAACATCCGGGTGCAGCGACTCTTTGCCCTCATTGAGGTGTTTGACAAAGGAACGCAACCCGTCTTCGAAATGAAAAACTTCTTTCTTGTTATTCCGATCATCCTGAAATGTTATCTTTACGCCGGCGTTGAGATACGCTACCTCACGGATTCTCTTGCAAAGTGTTTCATAATCAAACTCTATGTCTCCAAAGACCTGCTCGTCAGGTAAAAATTTTATAACCGTGCCCTGCTTATTCGAAGGGCCTACTTCCTTAACTTCTCCTTTAGCCTCTCCTCGCTCACATTCAAAATGATAGTGTTTATTGTCGCGGTAAACATCCGCCTCAAGCCATTCACTTAAAGCATTGACTACACTTACTCCTACACCGTGCAGACCGCCGGCGACTTTATATGCCTTGTGGTCAAACTTGCCGCCGGCGTGAAGTGTTGTCAAAACAACTTCAAGTGCGCTTTTGCCTGCCTCTTTGTGCATATCAACCGGTATTCCATTGCCGTTGTCCTCTATAGAACAACCCCCATCAACGTGAATACAAACCTCAATTGTATCGCATCGGCCGGCAAGAGCTTCATCAATTGAGTTGTCCAGAACCTCATAAACAAGATGGTGAAGGCCGCCTTGCTGACGATTACCGATATACATTTCAGGCCTCTTGCGAACAGCTTCAAGCCCTGCAAGAATTTTTATGCTGCTGGCATTGTAACTATGGTCTTTCATCTTGGTCTTACTGTCCCAAACAAACTATTTTAATTTCTCTAATGTGTGACGAGGGACACTGCTCTTTCATTTTTTCAACTATTTCTGTCGCCCGCCTGCGCAGCTCAAACATATACGGGCCGGGCCTTACTTTCACTTTTAATACTCCTGCTTTAAACGACTCTATTCGGCAATTCTCAATAATATCGCCACCTGCCGCCAATTTAAAGGCCTCAGAAACCAGTGCGCCCCGCTTGGCGGGGCCGGCAATTCTTTTTATAAATCGCCTTAGTTCCGGGGCAATGCTATAAGTCTTTTTGGTTTTAACCCGCCTGAATTTTACCGCCCTGTTTGCTCTCTGAAGTAACTGTTCTGTGTTCATAAGGCTGGCAACTCCTTAGGATAGGCTTACCGGCATAACGATGTACAGATAGTTTGGGCCGCTTTTCACAAGGCCCGGCCGGTCAGACTGGCCCAAATGCAACTCAAAAGAATCTTCCCTGATAACTCTCAGTACATCGACAAGAAATTGCGGGTTGAAGCCTATTTCCATCGGCTCACCCTTATAGTCAACCTCCATAGCAATTTCCGCATCGCCCATTTCCGGCGCCCGGCAGGTAAATATAAGAGATTTTTTGCTCAGCGATAACTTGACTCCCTTTGAGTCTTCGTTGGTCAAAAGCGCAGCTCTTTTAACGGCACTTAGTGTTGCTGCCGTGTTAAGCTGTAGTTTGTTTTTGTGGTCTGTCGGTATAATTTCTTCATATTTTGGGAAATTTCCTTCGACAAGGGTAGAGCTTATTACCGTGCTGCCACACGCAATTATAATCTTGTTGTCCGCAATACAAACCACCGCCTCATCCTTTTCGCCGGCTCCAATCTTGTCTAGAAGCGCCATGGCTTTAGCGGGCACAACTATTTTTTCCGATTCGATTTTCTTTTCTACCTCGGCGTTTAGCGAAAGCCTATACCGAGCGAGGCGCCGGCCGTCTGTCCCAACAATCGTCAGCTTTTTCCCGGCCGCTTCCCATAAAATCCCACTTAGAGCATAACGCGTATTTTCTTTCGCCGTTGCAAAAAGACAATGTTCTATCGCTTCCTGCAGCTTCAAAAGATTAACTTTAATTTGTGCTTTTCCCTCTGGGCCGGGAACTGCCGGATATTGGTCCGGCTGATATCCATAGATTGTAAAATGGCTGTCTGCCCCTCGCACGTGACAAGTCCCTTCGGCAGATTGAAGCTCAAGAACCTCATCGATGCTCTCGCGAACAATTGCCGCAAAACGCTCTGCAGGAATTACCGCCTCACCCTTTTCCTCGACCTGAACTTGCGCAACAAGGCAGGTTATGCCGATTTCAAAATCAGTCGCGCTTATCGCAACACCGTCCTTTTTTGCGTCTATCTTCAGCCCTTGTAATATGGGCTTTGTGGTTCTTGACGGCACGACCGTTGTTACCAAGGCCAGTGCTTCCGATAACGCTGCTCGATTAAATTTCACCTTCATTTTTTATCCCTCACTACTTCCTAAAAAATCCAATACTTTTGCTTATTTACCAACCGAGTAGTTTACACTAAGAAGAAACGTTTAGCAAAGGGTTTTAAGCTTATCTTGGGGGTAAATTTTAGCAAGTTTCTTCACAAGCCCCGTTATGATTATTAGTATATAAACTAAAAAGTAGTAGTATTAGTCGTAGTAAGCAAAAAATGTTAAAATAGGCGACAGCACCGAAACACAACAGCCTCCGCGGCCAAGGGTTATGTGCGGAGCCCGGCAAGGTTTCTATGGGGACAACCTGTGAGATTTTGTATTACTCCTGCCCATTGAGTAACAGGGCTAAAGACGGGGCTTTGGGGCGAAGAAAAGAGAGCTTGTTTGGCAACACGACTCACAGGACAGTTAACGGGTTATACAAACCTCTTATAACAAGAAAACCTATTATTTCCTGTGATTTTCAAGAAGTTTTTGTGCTCTTTCAAGCACCCTTTTTCTTAGCGCCGCCGGCGCCAATACTCGGACTTGGTCTCCATAACCGAGGACCCACCAGGAGATTTCCCCTAAGCCATCAACCCTAAAAGATAGCACCACAGAGCCATCTTCATTCCAGTGTACTTGCTGGGTGTTATGCCACTGAACTTCTGATACATTATGGGCAACAAGGGGCGAGAATTTCAGCTTGATATTGTACAATTTTCCTTCCGGGATAAGCGACCACGCCCTGCCGAGATATTCATATAAATCGAAGTTGCCCCCATCTGCAAAATGCTTATCGAGAGGCTCGACGGAGTTTATCCGTGTAAGATTAAAAGTCCTGATGGACTTGTGGGCGCCGGAAAAACCAATTACATACCACGACCGCCCTTTATAAAGCAGGTGGTATGGGTGCAAAACAGTATCTATTGTTTTTGTTTCGTAAAGTGAATGATAAGAAAGGCTCATTGTTGTTTTTTTTCTAATAGCCTTTTGAATATTACTGTAAATTGCGTCGAGCAGTTTTATGGTTGTGTGTTGTTGCGGGGCGATAGTTGTTTTTGCAAGCGAGGCCTGACAGTAATTTCGCACCTCGAGAGGCAGGTTGTTTTCGACCTTTAACCCTGCCAGAAGCGCTGAATTCCTGAACGGCAAAGGCAGGTGATTGCGTACTTTATGCACGAGCATTAACAAACTAAGCGCCTCGGCAAGGCTGAAATCTACTGGCGGAAGAAAAAACTTCGGATCGACACTATACCCGCCACTTTTTGTGTCGTACCTGTAAGGCACACCGATGCTTTGCAGTTCCTTAAGGTCTCTAAAAACAGTTCGCCGGCTTACACCAAGAATGCTTTCAAGGTCTCTCGGCGAATACTTTTCCCCAGATTGTAATGTTGTAAGGATTTTTACAATCCTGCTGACTCTGCTGTGTTTCATCCTCTTTCCTTTAAAAAAGAACAAAGCTGTGATTTATCCGAGTAGACTATATCAGAAAAGAGACCGTTTTTCAATAGAGAACAAACCGATTGGCGAGCAACTGGCAATTATTTGAGTTGTTTGGTGACACAGGGGAGAACTATCGTTGTTTTTTTAAGACATTTTGCGAGCTTTTTGCCCTATAATGCTTTGTGGTTTGTAAAAAAACCGCTTTTCAGTATCATTATTGCCGCCGCGTTGCCCAAAAACAACACCTCGCTAAACTTTAACATACCATTTAACAGCAGTCTGGCAAGAAAGCCTGTTGATAACATTCTCTAATGCCTGTCTTTGCAATTAATTTGGCCCGGGTGATTTTATGCACAAAAACTCTGGCACAAACTTTGCTCTGGACTCTTCTACTAACGTTTTCATAACTTTGCCGGGCGGGCTATCTGAAAATCCGGAGGAGGAGAAGTAGGTAAGCCCCCCAGCGCAGGCAACCAGGGCTAACAAAAAACCTAAAAAGAGCCCTGTATATATATATTGCGTTTGGTATTGGAGCTGGCCAGGAGGAGGCAGCTCCTTTTTTTTGCGCAAAATACCCCCAATAGTTTCCCGCTTTAATTTTTCTGCCCATACCTTATAATCTAACATTATGAATCAGGCAGTTTACAGGATAATAGATGCTAATTCCAATCGCGCTCGTGAAGGATTGCGCATAGCAGAGGAATGTTGCAGATTTGCTCTAAATAACGAAAGTCTCAGCAGCCGGTGCAAGAAAATAAGGCATCAATTGAGCAATACAGTCAAAAAGCTCGACCCACACAACCGGCAACAGCTTATAGCCGCCCGTGATACCGAAAATGATATTGGCTGTGGGCTTGAAGTGGCCGGCCAGATGAGGCGTGGCAGCTTAGAAGATTGCGTAACAGCAGGCTTTGCAAGAAGTACCGAGGCACTACGAGTCCTCGCTGAAGCCGCGGCAACTATAGATACTACAATAGCAGACAGCTTTGAACAGCTTCGCTATGACTGTTACGTTCTTGAAAAAGATATAGCGATGTTCGGCTTTGCTGCCTTAAAGTTCTCAAAAGTAAGACTTTACGGTATTATCTCAACTGAAAGCTGTCCAAATGTGCCGGCTGTGGCAAAAGCCTGTGCCAAAGGCGGAGCTGACTGTCTGCAATTGCGGGCAAAAAAAATGGCCGATGCCAACTCCTTTTCGCTGGCCAGGGAGTTTGTTGATTTATGTAAACAAAATAATGTGATAAGCATTATCAATGATAGGGTTGATATCGCTGTCGCGGCTGGGGCTGACGGCATTCATCTGGGACAGGACGATTTACCACTCGAGAAAATCAGCAAATGCCAGATTAAGCCTTTAATCACGGGAATAAGTACTCATTCAATGGCGGAACTCAAAAAAGCGGTCGAAAAGAGGCCGCACTATGTGGGATTGGGCTCAGTTTTTTCAACAGATACCAAACAGCATGTCGATGTTTGCGGGATTGAATATATATCCAGTGCCGTTGAGTTTCTGAAAGACAAACCTGTAGAAGCTGTTGCAATCGGTGGGATTAATCTGGAAACAATAGATGATGTTTTACAGGCAGGTGCAACAAGAATTGCTGTTTCTTCGTGTATCTGCAAGACTGAAAACCCGGCTGATGTTTGCAAAAAACTTAAGCAAAAAATCCTCAAATACTGCCGTCAATAACGGCAAAAATAACCGTCTGTCAACCGTAAGTCTTTTGCTCTGCAAAAGCTATATACCTGTTGGCAAGAAGAGTTATCCACCTTTCAATGCAACTTTTAAACATTAACGGCTGGATAAGCTTTATGCTCCCGTTAAATTTATTAACATATCAACTGGGATGCTTACAAAAAGGCCGAAACAACTAACAGCTTTTTAAGTGCTTGCACAAAAAGGAGTTGCAGCAACAATTACAGGGTCTTGAGTTTCAGTTAATCAGCACTGCCAAAAAACAACCAAAACAGCATTAGTTTCCCTGCT
>CAYTQR010000070.1:0-9508 GCA_964440045.1 uncultured Planctomycetaceae bacterium
CAGGAGCACCGTTCGACTATTCTTGAGGCGTACATTACCGCAACATAATCGGCTCGTTGGGCCACAACGCCGAGGTCGTGAGTTATCAGCAGGATACTCATTTTCTCGCTTTGCTGCAATTCGTCAAGCAAGTCAAGAATCTGCGCCTGTATAGTAACATCAAGCGCGGTTGTCGGCTCATCGGCTATTAAAAGAGAAGGTTTGCAGGATATTGCCATAGCAATCATAACCCGCTGTCTCATTCCGCCTGAAAACTGGTGCGGATACTCGTTTAATCTCCGGCCTGGCTCGGCGATTCGAACTTTTGCCAGCACTTCTTCTGCCAGACGCTTCGCTTTGTTGCCTGATTTTTTCTGGTGAAGTGAAATAGTTTCTGTAATCTGTGTGCCGATGGTAAAGACGGGATTGAGGCTCGTCATAGGCTCCTGGAAAATCATTGCGATTTTATTGCCGCGGATTCTCCGCATTTGTCTTTCGGGAAATTTAAGAATATTGCGGCTTTTGAGAAAAATTTCTCCTGAGACAATTCTGCCGGCAGGTGCGGGTACAAGCCTCATAATCGATAGAGCCGTAACGCTTTTGCCGCAGCCGCTTTCGCCGACAAGTGCGAAGGTTTGACCGTTTTTTATATCGAAAGAGACGTTCTGAACAGCTTTGGCTGTGCCGTTTTCAGTATCGAAAAATGTTGAAAGATTGCGAACGGACAGTAGTGTATTGTTGTCGCTCATAGGGTTATTGCACCTTCAATTTCGGGTCGAGCGAGTCTCTAAGAGCGTCGCCGAATATATTTAATGCGAGCGAGATGAGAAATATCGCAACAGTAGCGGCAGTCATTTCCCACCAGTAGCCCTTGGGCAAATCGAGTCTTGCCGTGTCAATCATCGCTCCCCAGCTTGGACTGTTTTTTTCGCCCAGCCCGAGAAAACTCAAAATCACTTCGGCCTGTATAAAGCCGACAAACCGCAGGGAAAAGCTGATTATAATCAGATGGAAAACATTCGGGATAAGATGCCTGAAAATTATCCTCGAATTACTGCAGCCGTAAGATTGTGCCGCGAGGATATATTCACGCTGTTTGTGTTTCATAACCTCTCCACGTATAAGCCGGCAGATACCGACCCAGCTTGTAAGGCCGATGGCCAAATATACTGTTATTATGCCGGACAGCTCTACTTTGCCCAGGCCCAGCCAGGTGAGGTTCAGTGATTTGCCTCTCAGTACTAACGCAAAAGCTAAAATAAGCAGAATGTACGGGATAGAACTTAAAGTGGTGTAAAGCCAGACAACGATATCATCGATAAAACCGCGAAAATAGCCTGCCGCAGCTCCGAGCGGTACGCCTATTGCCAGACTGATAATAGAAGCCCAAAAGGCAACGGTTATTGAAATCCTGGCGCCGTAGAGGGTTTTCCTGAAAACTGATCGGCCTAAAAAGTCGGTTCCGAAAATGGCATTTTTGCCCGGCGGTTCATACTCTGCGCCGACTTTTTGTCCCCACTGCAGAAACGGCACGTCGAGCGATGTCCACTGCGCAACATAAATAAAAAGTACAATCACAAGATAAACCGCAATCACCGCCAGCGAGCACATCGCCAGCCGGTGCTTTCGCAGGCATCTTATACTGTCAGTCCAGTAACTTCGGCCTTTAATAACAGGGGTTTTTTCTTTTGTTTTATTCAAGACTAACCCTTGGGTCAACGATGGAATAGCATATATCTGTTATAAGATTGAACACGACAAACAAAATTGCACCTATGAATGTCATTGCATTTATAATCTGAAAATCACGTCCGCCAATCGCGTCAATCATCAGATAACCGAGTCCCGGAATACCGAAAAATCTTTCAAGCAATAGAGAACCGAGAAACAGAAATGGGATTGCCAAAACAACCTGTGTAATGATGGGTATCATAGCGTTTTTGAGAACATGACGGAAAAGAACCGAACCGGCGCTGAGCCCTTTGGCAAAAGCCGTGCGGACATAATCGTTGCGCAATTCATCGAGCATGACAGTGCGGTAAAATCGCAAATTTCCGCCTATGCCTGCAACGATACCTATTAAGGCCGGCAGGGCGACATATTTATATATTGGCAAATCGGGCCAGAAGAAGACCGGAAATACGCCCCATTTGAATGCGAGAAAATATTGGCCGAAAAGGATAAAACTTAAAAATGGAATACTCATCAGCGCTACGCATATAAAAACTGCAAGAACATCGACTATTGTGCCGCGAAGAAATGCTACTATCAGCGCTAAACTTATCGAAATAGCAAGAGTGCCTATGAACATCGGAACGGTAAGACAAAGCGAAGGCCCTGCACCTCGTTTGATTTTGTCTATTATCAGCTCACGGTCGCTCCAGGATCGGCCGAAGTTAAATGTCAGCGAATTTTTCAAATGATTTATAAACTGACTGTCCCACGACAAAAACAGGGGCTTGTCCCACCCGTATTCGGCGCGGATTTCTTCGATGGTCTCGGCTGAAGCCGTCTTGCCCGCAATCTGGTCCGACACATCGCCGCTGACGACGTTAAACAATACGAATGTAACCAAAAGTACACCCAATACTATCGGAATGGTATAAAGCAATCTGCGTATTATGTAAGCAATCATTTCAGCGTCCTTAAAAGCTCACTGTAAGCAGCTCTTTTGGCGGTATCAACCCTGCGGTATTTGGCAAGATTGTATGCGAAAGCATGAGGCTTGGCATTGTATAGCCAGTCATGTGCGAGAATGTATGCTACGCCGTGTATAAGAAAAACGGCAGGACAGTCTTTGATGACTATCTCTTCTGCCTTTTTGTAAAGGGCGTTTCTTTCGTCGCAATCGGGCATTACGCAGGCCTGTTCATAAATTCGGTCGAACTGGCGATTGGAATAGTTGAAGTTGTTTGGGCCCGGCGATTTGCTTTTGCCGTAAAACACCTGAAGAAAATTCTCCACATCGGGATAATCCGCTACCCAGCCAAGCGAAAACATTTGAGCGCTCCTGGTTTTAACTTTGTTCTGGAACGTGGGCCAGTCCATATAATCGATTTCGACTTCCAAACCGACCCGGCTGAAACATTGCTTAAAAAAATCGCCGTATTGCCTGGATACGACATCGGTGCCGGGCATTGCAAGCGTCAGCTTCGGTAGTTTCGAGCCGTGTACCCGTTCAGCCTCTTTTAAAAGCCGGATAGCTTTTTGCGGGTTATAAGTTACTTCAGATATTTTTTTAATATCGGGATTGTAAGTGTTCATCAGCGGGGGAACAAAACCATACGCAGCCTCACAGCGGTTATTCGTAAACAATTCTATGTATTTATCGCGGTCAACGGCACAGCTTATAGCCTTGCGGAGCGGCAGATTTTTGCCCAGAACCTCGTCCTCCATATTGAAGCCAAGCCAGTAAGTGCTTGGATCGCGAAAAGTAAGCAAACTGATATTCCTGGCTTTCATTTTCGGGGTAAGCTGTCTTCTGAAATCTATTGCTTCAGCGAAATTGTCTTTTGGTATGCCTGAACGATCAATTTTGCCCTGCAGGAATAAAAACCACAAAGGCGGGGCTTCCTGCACAAGAACCAGTATTATTCTATCATTCAGCGGAAGTTTTTTGCCGGCATCGGCAAGCAGACCGTTTTCGGTGTCAGACGGTTCACCCTCGAAAGGATAAAATTCATCTCTGAAGGATGGATTTTTGACCATTTCGATAAAGCTGCTGCGGTACCAGCGTTTGAGTTTATAAGGCCCTGTTCCGACTGGATGATTTATTATATCTTTGCCGTAGTATTCAACTGCTTCTTTTGCCATCGGCGCCGTCGGTATGTGCGCAAGCAGATAGACTATTTGGGGCCAGGGCTTTTTCAATTTTATAACCAGTGTGTAATCATCCGGTGTTTGAAGACCTTCAATGGGTCGGGAATAATCAACATCAGCCGCTTTTTGGCAGGTTTTGGTATATTCGCGAAATTCATCCAGACCGACAATTCTTTTATCAAAAATCCACCAGTTTTTGCTCAGGTATTTGATGTCGGCGATTCGCTTCCAGGCGAAGACAAAGTCGCCGGCGATGAGCTCTCTGCCTTTTCCGTTCTCAAAACATGGGTCATCTGCAAAGTACACACCTTTTTTTATTTTTATAGTGTAGGTCAGGCCATCAGGACTGACAGAGGGTATATCTTCGGCAAGTGAGGGAATAAGTTCATAAGGCCTTTTGAGGTAGTGGTATTGGTAGAGACACTCCATTATCTGGTTGGCAATGGTAGTAGATGTTATGTCGCCTATATCGCCGGGGTCAAGACCCCTGACTTTCGCTCCGTATGCGCCGTAAAGAGTGGTCGTGTCAGCATCTACCCTGTCAGCAGATAAATCACATCCTGCTATTATCAATAGAATAGTTAAGGCAAGACCGCCCAAAAGCACGGCAAGAGGAATTGTCAGGATATCCTTATCAAGACAATGACGCATAAAGCTCACTATTTAGTTAGAAGGTGGTTTCTGCAGCATTGGCGGGGCGGTTTTGGCGGAACCGTCAGGATTTTTACCGTAATCGAATCCTGCTGCCGGTGGCAGTTGTCCGGCCGCAGTTGCCGAGCCGAATAATGAATCATGTTCACCAAGCAGTATTGACCCGCCGCCTTTTTCAATAGCCCTTTTCAACGAGCCCTGCCAGCCGGGTACAAATTGCTGTATATACTTTTCGCTTTGCACAATTACCGATACAAGATTCTCTGTATTCTCCGGCGACAGTACTTCCTCGCCGATTGCATATCTTTGAATTATGAGAGAATAAAGCGTAGCAAAATTCTTTGCTGTCATTGTGGTATTTTTGGTTTTCTCCTGGGTTTTGTCAGCCAGCGCCTTTAAAATCCACCCATCTACCATCTCATTTTCAACCTGCCAGGTGAGATATAGATCAATTCTTTTCTGAGCGATTTGGTTGAGAATTTCATTTGCCTCCGGCTGTTTTAGCTCACAAGCAAACTGGGCCAAAAGAATAAGTATATCTCCGGATTGTTCACTTTGAGCTACACTCTGTAGTTTTTGGGCAAATTGCTGGGCGAGCAAGGTATTCTCATCTGAACCTGTCATATTAAGCTGTTTGAGAATATTACTGTTAGTCAGGCAGCTGACCGCCCAATAGCGTATCATAACCTCTGAGTTTTGAAGGTAATCAAGAGCGGTTTTTGAAAGTTCGATATTGCCAAGGTCGCTGATGATAATTAGCAAGTTAGTTGTCAGAAAGGTCTTACGGTTACTTTCCGGCAGAGCATTTATTTTTTTGAAGACATTAGATATTTCTTTCTGGATGGCCGTAAAAAAACGAGGACCATACTGAAATTGGCCGCTCTCAAGCTCTGAAGCGCTTCTGCTGACGATTTCTGTCCGTATGGAAGCAATATCAGAAAAGTCCGTTTTTGCGAGGAATTCGCCAAAAGCCTCGGCCAAAAAGTCCTCAATAATCTTTGTGTCGGAATCGGCTAATGTCTCTTTGCTTCTTACTACGTCGATTCGTGCGGTATTGACGGCAAAAACAGAAGAACAAAAGAATGACACTGCCAAAAAGACTGCTGCTAAAAGATAAGTTTTTCGCATAGTTAAAAGTCCAAAAAGTTGAAAATAGGTAAAATTTATCGAACAAAAAGTAAACAAAACACCCTGCTATGTCAAGGTTATTTCAGGCAGGTTTTTGGCTAATTGGCTTAAAATCGCTTGTTTTAAGTTGACAGTATAGGATTTTGAGCAACTTTTGGCTGGTAATTGAGCCTGAAATCATTAGAATTCTGTGAAATGAAAAAGCTTTGGATAGTGATATTTATTTTACAGTTTACCGTACACGGTTCACTGTTGGCTTCTGCTGATAGCCACTGGGGCAATCCGGACGACTTAAGCAACAATGGTGAGCTGTTGGATATTATCGAACTCGGAGATTCGAATGCACCGGATTGGTATATAGGCGGCGACCCGTTTAATCTCAGCTTTGCCGAATTTTTGAAAGGATATGTCGATGAGCAGGGACTTGTAAATTACTTGAAAATGAGAAGGTTTCGGCTTGAATTAAATCAAGCGGTCGAAAGACTTACAAATCTCAAGCCGGAAGTGTATATCACGTGGTCGAGAAATGAGAAAATAGCCTTTTGGATAAATGCCTACAATATCTGTACTTTAAAAGGTGTTATTGACAATTATCCGATAAAGCCATCAAGATTTATGCTGCTGTTTTATCCGGCTAATAGCGTTATGCATCTGGCGGGGCTCAGAAACAAAACTTATTTTATGATAATGGGTATACAATATACATTAGATGAAATTGAACGGGACATCCTGCTTGGCAGGTTTGAGGAGCCAAGGGCTTGTTTTGCGATAAGTTATGGAACGATGAGCAGTGCGGCGCTTAGAGCAGAGCCTTATGTAGGAAAGGTACTTGAAAAACAGCTTGAAGAACAGGTAAAAAATTATCTCGCCCGCTCGGATGCCTTTAAAATTGACGAAGCCAACAAGGTTGTTTATCTTTCGCCAATATTTAAAATGTACCCCTGGCACGAAGAGGCGTTTCTGAAACGCTACGGTACGAATCAGTTGTTTCGTGTACATGAGTCTGCTGTCAGAGCCGCTCTCAATTTCGTCAAGGATTATATCTCGCAGGCAAACGCCGAGTTTTTAAAGAGAAAAGTATATTCAATTGAATATACAAAGTATAACTGGCAGCTCAATGAGCGGTCAACAAAGTGAGTAACAAATATTAAATAAGGAAACAACATGGCAAAAAAACGAAATCATAATAATTTAAACTGTAACAGTGATAATTATCTGTTTACGAGCGAATCTGTAACAATGGGCCACCCGGACAAAGTTGCAGACCATATATCTGATGCGATACTTGATGCGCATATTGAACAGGATGCATTCTGCAGAGTGGCCTGTGAGACGCTTGTAAAGACCGGAATGGTAATGGTCGCGGGTGAGATTACCTCAACGGCAGTAGTCGATATTCCTTCGGTTGTACGGCAGGTAATAAAGGAAATAGGTTATACAGACCCCCAAATGGGATTTGACTATGACAACTGTGCCGTTCTTGTCGGACTTGGCAAGCAAAGCCCCGATATTTCTCAAGGTGTAACCGAAGGTACGGGCCTGCACAAAGAGCAGGGGGCAGGCGACCAGGGTATTATGTTCGGTTATGCCTGCCGAGAAACCGGCCAGCTTATGCCTATGCCGATACAGCTTGCTCAATTGCTTGTTGCAAGACTTGCAAAAATGCGGCAAAGCGGAAAATTGCCGTGGCTCAGGCCCGATGGAAAGAGCCAGGTAACAATCGAGTATCGTAACGGAAAGCCTCACAGGATTCATACGGTTGTTATCGCTACTCAACATTCACCGAATATAAGTTATACTAAACTCCGCAGCGGGATAATAAAGAACGTTATTCTGCCAATCCTGCCGAAACGAATGGTTGATAAAAATATTATTTATCACATCAATCCGACGGGGAAATTTGTCATCGGCGGTCCAAAAGGTGACTGTGGCCTGACGGGCAGAAAAATCATCGTTGATACTTATGGCGGCAGGGGCTGTCACGGCGGCGGCGCTTTCAGCGGGAAGGACCCGTCCAAAGTTGACCGCTCGGCGAGTTATATGGCAAGGTATATCGCAAAGAATGTCGTTGCCTCGCGAGCTGCCGATGCCTGTGAGATTCAACTGTCTTATGCGATCGGCGTTGCTGAACCTATATCGGTTCATATCGATACCGAAGGCACGGCAAAGGTTAGTGAAAGAGACCTCGAAAAAGCGGTAAGAAAAGTTTTTCCGCTTACGCCAAAGGCTATTATCAAACATCTCAAGCTCCGCCGGCCTATTTACGCAGCCACATCCTATCACGGCCATTTTGGCAGAACAGGAGCTAATTTCACCTGGGAAAAAACCGATATGGCAGCCAAATTGCGAAGAGCTTTAGGTATGAAAACTTCAAAATAAGGAGTAAAAAAAGAAGATGACTTCAGAATTTATTAATGATGACTTTCTTTTGCAGACCAAAACTGCAAAACATCTTTATCACTCGCATGCGGCAAAGATGCCGATTTACGACTATCACTGCCATTTGCCCGTACAGCAGATTGCCGACGATGTCAGGTTTGAAAATATAACGCAGGTCTGGCTTTACGGCGACCATTATAAGTGGCGGGCGATGAGAACCAACGGCGTTGATGAGCGATACTGTACCGGCGATGCGAGTGACTGGGAAAAATTTGAAAAATGGGCGCAGACCATACCTTTCTGCCTTCGAAACCCGCTCTATCACTGGACGCATATGGAGCTGAAAAGACCTTTCGGAATAAGTAAGCTTTTATCTACCCAAACAGCTAAGGAAATTTATGATAAATGCAACGAGTTACTGAAATCTGAAAAGTTCAGCGCACGCGGAATTATGCGGCAGATGAACGTTAAAATCGTCTGCACAACTAACGACCCGATTGATGATTTACATTATCACAAAAAAATTGCGGCAGACGGTTTTGAAATTAAAGTCTATCCTGCCTGGCGGCCGGACAAGGGAATGGCTGCTGAAAATATCGGGGCATTGAACGAATGGATAGATAGACTCCAGGCTGCTGCAGATGTCGAAATAAAAAATTTCGACAGCTATCTCGAAGCGATAAGAAAAAGACATGATTATTTCCACGCCAATAACTGCCGGCTAAGCGACCACGGTATCGAAACCGCTTATGCCGAGGATTATACCGATAGAGAAATTGAAAAAATCTTTGCCGAAATACTAAAAGGCAAAGACCTTAATATAAAAGAAATCTTAAAATTCAAATCGGCTATGATGTACGAATTTGGCCTTATGGATGCCGAAAAAGGCTGGACTCAGCAGCTTCATCTCGGTGCATTGCTGAATAACAATAGTAGATTGTTCAAAATGCTCGGCCCCGATACGGGTTTTGACTCTATCGGCGATTTCGAGATAGCAAAACCGCTCGCCAAATTCCTCAACAGACTTGATTTGCAAAATAAACTGCCAAAAACTATTCTTTACAATCTCAATCCCCGTGATAACGAGCTTATGGCTACAATGATTGGCAATTTCCAGGATGGTTCTGTGCCCGGCAAAATGCAGATCGGCTCAGGCTGGTGGTTTCTTGACCAGAAAGATGGGATGGAAAAACAGATAACTGCACTGTCAAACCTCGGCCTTTTGAGCAGGTTTGTCGGGATGCTTACCGATTCGAGAAGTTTTCTTTCATATCCAAGGCATGAATATTTCCGCAGAATTCTGTGCAATATTCTCGGCAGCGATGCAGAGAACGGCCTTGTACCCAAAGATTTGGAGCTTTTAGGGCAAATGGTAGAGGATATCTGCTATAATAATGCGAAAAATTACTTCGGAATGGAAGTGGGATAACACGTAGTTGCAGACAGTAGTTTTTTCTGATAGAATTAACTTTTTACTCGTAGGGTCGGTGCCCGAGCGGCTAAAGGGGATGGGCTGTAAACCCATTAGCGTAAGCTTACGTTGGTTCGAATC
>CAYTQR010000071.1:0-9348 GCA_964440045.1 uncultured Planctomycetaceae bacterium
CCATGATAGATGCAATCGTAGGGGCAGCCGGGCTGGGCGACATCGGAGTGCTTTTCCCCAACAGCGACCCGCAATTTAAGGATGTTGACAGCAAACAGCTTGTATTAAAGGTCCGGGACTATATCGCAGAGGCAAAATGGGAGGTGGTAAATGTTGATATTACAATCAATGCCGAAGAACCAAACCTGTCAGCATACAAGACACAGATGAAAAGATGTATCGCCTCCCTTTTGGTAATTGATTTTCTTAGCGTCAATGTAAAAGCCAAGACAAATGAAGGCCTGGGCGAGATAGGTAACGGGCTTGCTATCTCTGCGATAGCTTCTGTGCTGCTGAGAAGAAGAATTAAAAGAACGCTGTAGGAAAACCAGATGCCTCTTGAATTATATAACACACTAACGAAACGCAAAGAGGAATTCAAACCGATGGAGCCGGGCAAAGTGGGGATTTATAGCTGCGGGCCTACGGTATATTCACATCCGCATATAGGAAATTTCAGAAGTTTTCTTGTCGCAGATTTATTGAAGCGGTTTTTTGAATTCAAAGGTTTCCAGGTTACTCATATTGTGAACATAACAGATGTCGGGCATCTGGTAGATGACGCCGATGAAGGGGCCGATAAACTCGAAGAGGCAGCAAGGAAGCAAAAAAAAGACCCTCTGGAAATTGCGAAGTTTTATACTGAGTCATTTATGGATGCAAGCAATCTCCTCAATATAAAACCTCCCAACAAATACCCTAAAGCAACGGAACATATCCAGGAAATGATAGATATGGTTAAGACTCTCGTCGATAAAGGTTACGCTTATGTCGTTGGGAGCAATGTCTATTACGATGTTACCAAATTCGCCAATTATGGACAGCTTTCGGGCAACACATTAGATAATTTAAACACAGGCGCAAGAATTGAACTCAATCCGGAAAAGAAAAACCCGCAGGATTTCGCCCTCTGGAAGCACGATGCAAAACATCTTCAGCAGTGGGATAGTCCCTGGGGCAGAGGATTTCCCGGCTGGCATATAGAATGCTCGGCAATGAGTTCAAAATATCTGGGCGCCGAATTCGACATTCATACCGGCGGAGAAGACAACATATTCCCGCATCACGAATGTGAAATCGCACAGTCTGAAGGGGCAAGCGGCAAAAAATTTGTCCACTACTGGCTGCATACGCATTTTTTGCTGTTTGACAGTGAAAAAATGTCTAAATCAAAGGGCAATCTGTACACAATTCAGGAACTTATCGAAAAGGGATTCAAGAAAAACGCTATACGGTACGCGCTTATTTCCTCGCATTACAGACAGAATTATAATTTTACCTTCGACGGACTCAAAGCCGCCGCCCAGGCAATAGACAAAATACAGCAATGTGTTTTTCTGCTGAAAGAGTTGGGCAAAAATAAAAAAGAAGGCCAAATCAGAAAACAGTTGCAGGATTTGGCATCTAATTGCCTGGCAGAATTTGACGCGGCCCTTTCTGACGATTTGAATATCTCAAAAGGTCTTGCTGTATGCTTTGATTTTCTTAGAGAAATTAACAAAGTCGATAATATGAATTCAGCTGAAGCTTGTGCCCTGCTTGATACCATTAAAAAAATAGATTCGGTACTTTGCGTTCTCGAAAAGACAGACGACCAGGTACCTCAGGAGATAAAAGAACTGGCCGAGAACAGAAAAGAGGCAAAGCTTAACAAGGATTGGAAAGCAGCAGATACTATGCGAACTGAAATTTTGACCCGGGGCTGGATTGTCGAAGACACGCCCGGCGGAGGATACAGAATAAAACGCGGGGAGCAGGCTTAATGAAGATACTCGGCATAGACCCAGGCTTGCAGGTTTGCGGATATGCCGTTATTAATTTGGACAGCGGCGATATAAAACTTATTGAAGCGGGTATTTGCAAGACTTCTGCTAATACTGCCCTGGAAAAGAGATTGGCGCAAATACAACAGGATATAAACACCCTGCTTGAAAAGTATGAGCCGGATTGCGTAGCGGTCGAGGATTTGTATTCGCATTACGCACATCCGAAAACCGCAATCTTGATGGGACACGCAAGAGGTGTTATACTGTCGATGGCTTGCAGTTGCGGTATTGAGGTAAAAAGCTTTGCCGCAACGAAGATAAAAAAGTCATTAACCGGCAGCGGCAGAGCCACAAAGCCGCAGATGCAAAGAAGCATAAAAAGTCTTCTTGGTCTTGCGGAACTGCCGGCTCCTGCTGATGTTGCAGATGCCATCGCAGCGGCGCTTTGTTGTGCCAATTCGCTCAGAAATAAGGGCATCGCCCGATGAAAGGATTGCAATGAAGAAAAAAGCTAAAAAAGAGGGTTTTTCCACTACGGCTGTACACGCAGGCGAAATACGCTACAACGAATATGGCTCGATAACAACGCCTATAGTCCAGACATCTACATTTATTTTCAAAAACATCGACGAGATAAAAAAACTCGCCGAAGGTGCGACCGGCAGATTCGAATATGTCCGATACGGCCATCCCACACAAGTTGCCGCTGAGCGGAAACTTGCCGCACTTGAAAGCACTGAAGATGCCGTGCTGTTTTCTTCAGGAATGAGCGCCATAACAACTACCCTTTTCGCACTGCTAAAGGCCGGCGACCATATCATAATAACGGACGATGCATACAAACGAACGCTCGATTTCTGCCTGAAGTGTCTCGAGAGATTTGATATCGGATGTACGGTTGTGAAAATGGGTGATTATGAAGCAATAGAAAAAACGATAAAACCGAATACAAAGATTTTCTTCTCCGAATCGCCGACAAATCCTTACCTAAATATAATGGATATGGAACGGCTGATGAATATTTTCAGGGGAAAAGATATATTTGTTATATCGGACAGCACCTTCGCAACGCCTTACAATCAAAGACCGCTGGAATATGGAGTCGATTTGGTTATACACAGCGCTACCAAATATCTTGGCGGACATAATGACCTGCTTGGCGGAGTTGTATTGGGAAGAAAGGAATTGACTGACACTGTTCGTGAATATCTCAAAACAACGGGCGGCTGTATCGACCCGCATTCTTCTTATCTGCTAATCCGCGGATTAAAAACATTCGAACTTCGTATGCAGCGTCATAACGCCAGCGGCCAAAAGGTCGCCGAGTATCTTGAGAGCCATCCAAAGGTCAAACGCGTATATTATCCGGGCCTTCGGAGCCATCGGCATTATGAAATTGCCAAAAAACAAATGAAAGGATTCGGCGGCGTAGTTACATTCGAAGTTGAGAATGATATTTCTTATGCCCTGAAGTTTTTAAGCCGATTGAAAATCATAAATATCGGCCCAAGCCTGGGCGGTGTAGAATCACTCGCAACACACCCCGCTACGATAAGCTACTATGCTGTAACCAAAGAAGAACGTCTGGCTTTAGGTATCACAGACGGACTCATTCGGCTTGCTGTCGGAGTAGAAAATGTAGAAGATATTATAGAAGACATAAAACAGGCATTAGCGTGATAGCACAGATTGAGGGAAAACTTGTTAGTTTAAACAGCGACACTGCTCTGGTCCAGGTCGGGCAGATTTGCTATGAGATACTCCTGCCTGGCTATCTGGCAGGGGTATTATCCGGCAAAATCGGTCAGGATATTACTCTCTGCACAATGGAATATTACGAAGGCAGTATGGCCGGCGGCAATCTTGTGCCGCAAATTGTAGGATTTCTATCGCCGGGCGAAAAAGATTTTTTCAGACGATATATATCCGTCGGCGGCATCGGTATTAAAAAAGGGTTAAAATCGCTCGCTGTTCCGATAGCTGTGATAGCTGCTGCTATCGAGAGCGCGGACGACAAAACACTTATCGCCCTGCCCGGAATCGGAAAAAGACTGGCACAACACATAATCGCAGAACTCAAAGGCAAACTGACAAATTTTGCCATCGGCGCCGAACCTGTAAAAGGCAAAGAAGAAACAGCATTTACAGGCTTTCAAATCGAGGCTCTGGAAATTCTTATCGCCTGGGGCGAAAAACGCATTGAGGCCTCAGAGCTTATCAACCTTGCGTGCAGGAAACATCCGCAGATTAAGACTGCAGAAGAACTTGTGCCGCTGGTTTACAGAATAAAACAGGGAATCGAGGTATAAAACAGGATGGCCATAGATAGAGTCTTAAACTCTGAATCGACGAACGAACAGGAAGAGATTTTCAACGCTTCTCTGCGGCCGACGAATTTCGCTGAATGTCTCGGCCAGAAGAATGTAAAAGAGAAACTGTCTATCGCCATTGCCGCTGCAAAAAAAAGGGCTGAGCCGCTGGAGCATATCCTGTTTTACGGCCCACCGGGGCTTGGCAAAACAACTCTTGCCCATGTTATCGCCAACGAAATGGGCGCAAAGATAAAAACTACATCCGGGCCGGCACTCGTAAAACAAGGCGATGTAATGGGCCTGCTTAGCAACATAAATACCGGCGATATATTATTCATCGATGAAGTGCACCGGTTGAGCACTCCGGTTGAAGAATTTATTTATCCCGCTATGGAGGATTTCAGGGTTGATTTTACGGTTGACAGCGGCCTTCATGCAAAGACGATAAATTTCCCATTGAAGCGGTTTACACTTATCGGCGCAACAACACGTGCAGGTCTTTTAAGCGCCCCCCTTAGGGGCAGGTTCGGGATGCTGTATCATCTGAAATTTTACAGCAGCAGTGAACTTGCAAAAATACTCGAACGCTCGGCAGGACTTTTGAATCTGGCCTGTCAGGACGGCACGCTTGAGCTTATTGCCTCTCGCAGCAGAGGCACACCTCGAGTGGCGAACAGACTTTTAAAACGAGTTCGTGATTACGCACAAGTAAAAGGCAAGGGCAAACTCACCGAAGATGTAGTTACCAACGCTCTGAAGATGGAACAGATTGATAAGCTTGGTCTTGACGAGCTTGACAGGTCGTTTCTAAGGGCATTGGCAAATGTCTATAACGGCGGGCCCGCGGGCATTGAGGCAATTGCCGCTACGCTGGGCGAGGAAAAAGATACCCTTGAAGACGTTGTCGAGCCGTATTTATTACAGATAGGATTTATCCGCCGAACAAATCGGGGCAGAGAAATAACTGACAAGGCCTATAGTCATTTGGGCTAAACAAACCAGATAAAAACGAACAAAAATGAGAAAACCTGTTTTACTAACTTTATTATTCGTTTTCGTGATATTTGCAGTATCGGGCTGTCAGGCGCCTGCAAAGCGAACCGGGGATTTATTGCTTGAGCCTGAACAGATGATTAATATCTACTATCTTGCCGGCAAACTTGGTATGACGGTATCACAGGCGGAGGATAAGATTGTCCTTAGCGACAAAAATAATACTGTAACGATTTATCCAAAAGTTGACCAGGTTTATGTAAATAATAATTATTTTGCGCCTTTGGGCAGGACAAAAAAGATTGATAGTATGCTGCACGTCCGTTCAACCCTAAAAGAGCAGATTCTAAGCAATCTTAAAAAAGCCGAGATAAAACCGATTGTGCCTAAGCCGGTCAAACCGGCTAAGAAAATTCACCCGGCAATTTCCGGTACAAAAATCGTAATCGATGCAGGGCACGGCGGCAAAGACCCCGGTGCAATCAGCACTTATGGCTTTTATGAAAAAACCGTTAATCTCGACGTCGCTATGCAAATCGCAGATTTACTGAAAGAACAGGGATTTAATGTAATAATGACACGTGATAAAGATGAATTTATTGAACTTGAAGAGCGAGCCAATATCGCAAATCGAAACAAGGCAAAGCTTTTTATCAGTATTCACGCAGATTCATGCAATACGAGCAAGGCAAACGGCTTTACGCTTTATGTTGCCCGAAGTGCGAGTTGGACTTCAAAAAGTCTTGCTATCTCGATTGACAGGCAGATGCTGCAAACAGGCATTAAGAGCCGCGGTACCAGAAAAGCAGACTTTAGAGTCCTTAAATATACCCAGTGTCCTGCTGTGCTTATAGAACTTGGGTACTTATCAAACTACTGGGAAGCAAAACAGCTTAAAAACAAAGATATGCAGAAACGTCTTGCTCGGTCTATAGCCGATGGTATAACCAATTATGTAATTACTCGACATAGATAAAGAATGAACTTTTATCCTCTGAAATTTAAACCAATTTATAAGGAGCTTATCTGGGGCGGACATAAGCTCCGGAATATCCTCGGGAAAGATTTTCCCGCCGACAAAAAAATCGGCGAAAGCTGGGAGCTCGCCGATTTGCCGAATGATAAATCCATTATTACAAACGGCGAATTTGCCGGTAAAACAATAACAGAAGTTCTACAAAAATACCCACAGCAAATCACCGGCAAAAAAGATTACAAGCCTCCTTTCGGATTGCTCATCAAATTTATCGACGCTGCTGATGTTTTGAGTGTTCAGGTTCACCCCGACGCAGAAGCGGTAAAAAGACTCAAGACAGGTCGGCCTAAGACCGAATGCTGGTACATAATTGACGCTGAACCCGGAGCCTGTATTTATAAAGGCCTTAAGTCCGGAACAACAAAAGAGCAGTTTGCCCAGTCAATAAAGGCCGGCAAATGTGCCGAGTTTCTTAATAAAATCCCTGTAAAACCCGGCCAGTGCCATTTGCTTGGCGCCGGTACTGTTCACGCAATCGCAACAGGAATTTTAATAGCCGAAATTCAAACACCTTCGGATACAACCTTCAGGGTTTTCGACTGGAACAGACTGCAGAACGGTAAGCCCCGGCAGTTACACATTGCCCATGCCCTTGAGAGTATTAATTTCGACCAGAAGGCAGAAGACCTTGGCGTAACTACTGCCGGCAGACTCGCTGATACCGAATTTTTCAAAATCGATAAAATCACGGCACAAGCTGACACCTCGAATAAGATTTCTGACAAGAAAATGAAGGTAATTATAATTATCAACGGTTCAGGCCGAATAACTTCTGCAGATTCGCAGGCAGTTGACTTTGCAAGGGGTCAGACAATCCTGCTGCCGGCAGCATTTAACGGTGAAATCGAGTTTAAAACTTCTACCGAATATCTGCTGACTACTCCATAAGCTTTATCAAGATTATTGACAATTGCAGTAACTTCTAATATAATATATCTATGCTCAAACTGAGTGAAAATCCACCGGCAATATGGCCTGCTGATACGAGTATCAAAGACTTTCATGGCACGTGGTGGATTGCACATACAAAGAGCAGAAATGAAAAGGCACTTGCCTGGCAGATGCAGAAGAAAAACATTTGCTACTTTTTGCCTCTGACCGAGAAAATATATAGAAGAAGCCGTAGAGTTCTTCGTTCAATGCTGCCGTTATTCAGCGGATATGTTTTTTTCTGCGGCAGTGAAGCTGACAGACTGGAAGTGCTCAAGACAAACCGCGTCGCCGGTCTCTTAAATATAAACGACCAGCAGCATTTGGTCTCAGAACTTTTGCCGATTGAAAAGGCTCTTACAAGCGGCATGAATCTTGCACCGCATAGCTATATAAAAGCAGGTCAGCGATGCAAGGTAGTTGCCGGCTCACTTATGGGAACAGAAGGACTTGTAGTCAGCGACCAGAACAAAACAAGGCTTGTGCTTCAGGTCGATATACTCGGCAAGGCTACGTGTCTTGAAATCGACGCCGCCCTGCTCGAGATAATTCCGGATAACTGATTAAATGTATTCAACGGAGGTGATTTATGAATATACAATGGTTACCTAAAGTTGTTGCGATTCTTCTTGTTATTGACGCTATTGCGGCCTTGTTTCGACCCAACCTTTTGAAAAAATACTGCCTGCTTTTCTCTCAGGGTGCAACGATCTATATCGCTGCGGTTATCTATGCTCTAATTGGAATAGCCTTTCTCTTCGGGGTTTCAGACAAATGTAATATCCAGTGGGCGGTAATTGCTTTTGGTATTCTGGCCTTGGCAGGAGCGGTTTTTATTGTCGCCATGCCGCAAAAGGCCAGGGCTATAGCCGACTGGTTCGGAGCAAAAAACATCACAACTTTGCGATTGTTTTCGCTGATTTACCTGTTAATCGGCGGATTACTTGTCTATGCAGCTTAATGAACTTTTTTAAAACGCTATTTGTACTCTGATGCCCAAAACTGTCGCATCGTCAACCGATTCAACTCCGCCTGGATGAACAATATACTGCAAAGACGGTGCAATACTAACAGCCGGTGTAATCTCGGCATTGTAATAAATTTCGTAAACAGTCTCGGCATCTTCAGTATATGTAGTATCGGCGCTATCACTGAAAAACCCCTTAGTGAAACCAAAACCTAATACATCTTCATCTCTGCCTTCGAAAAGCCCCTGATACTGAAGGCCGGCACTGACAAAGTTCGTTAAATCATTGGTTTTGCTCGGAGCATAACCATAACGAAAGAAAGTTCCCAGTCCCTGCTGGTCATCTGCGTTTTCTCTATGCAGCATTTGGTCAAGGCTGAGATAAAAGCCGGCATCATCACGGTAATTTTTGCTCGCGTCAGAATTACTTTTGGGCTGTGGGTCATACCAAAGACCTATGCGGTATGTACCGGTCATCGGCCCATTAGCCGAGTCAACTTGAGTAACAACTCCTGTCTCTAAAATACTGAAAAAATAATCCTCATCACCCAAAGCGGTATTAAAGCCAGTCTCTCTATTATCAGCCTGTGCATCAGCAATGCCACCCATAATATACCACGAATCGGTTATATCCCAACTGAGCACTACTCCAAGACCTTGCTGTGGGAACGGAATAGTCGAGTCATCAACCAAAGATGCATTTAGAAACTGAGTACATTCATCATCAGCATATTCACTTGCATCGAATATGCCGGTGAAGTCCAGCTTACCAATCGCCAGCGTGAGATTATCACTAAAGAAAGGCCCCTCATAGAATGCCTCGACAATATCCAGCCCTCGGTTACCAACAGGCAGAGCGTTTATTCCCCATGCACTGCCAACCGAATGGCCATCGATGCCTTCTTCATTAGGCCAGCCGCCCCAGCCGTGTACGAAAAATGAGCCGCCTTCGATACCCAGCAATTTTTCCAGGTCCATTGACATTTCCAAGTCATATCTGTCAACGTGTCTTCCTCTTCGCTGAGTTGTACTCGTTCCGCCTTTAACATTGGTCTGATAGACAGAGGTTAAGCCGCCGCCAAATTCTATACCTGAATCGGCTAATTTGTCATTTAGGCCCCAAAAACCGTTGGTTGGGCTGGCACAATGCCAGAAATCAGTAATTTGTGACTCGCTATCAGAACCCTCAGCCTGGTAAATTCCCGCCAATCCCAACAAAAACATTATGACCAATACAACTTTTGTTCTGTTCATGCTTGACTTCTTTCGTAGGACAAAGTTTCCATCTTAGCCTAAGACGGCATG
>CAYTQR010000072.1:0-5546 GCA_964440045.1 uncultured Planctomycetaceae bacterium
AACGAATTCGGCCAGGAAAGTTTTGAATTGTTGAAAGAATTAAGTTTCGAGGCACACGTGAATAACTTGTTACCGAGAGAAGTAACTGCGAGGGAAGATGAGATGGTTTTAAATTCAGCCTTTTTAGTCGGCAAAGAGGAAGTGGGTGATTTTATCAATATGGTTGACACCTTAAAGATGCATTATGAAAATAATGGTTTTTTCATAGATTGCACCGGTCCATGGCCGCCATATAATTTCTGTGGTCTTTCGAGAAAAAAGGTGCAAAATGAATAATGTTGTAACAAAGTCAAAAGATGTAACTCTTTTAGAAATTCTGGATAGAGTTTTGGAAAAAGGTGTGATCATATCTGGCGATGTAGTTATTTCCGTAGCGGACGTAGATCTCATATATTTGGGGCTGAAGGTTTTGCTCAGCTCAGTGGAAACTATGGAGCAGCTCAGAGGGGCGCCAATCACAGGCCCAATGCAGGAGGCAAAATAGCAATGAAGCTATATTTATATGGCATAATAGATTCCAGTAACCAGATGGCAAATTCGATTTACGGATTAGAAGGCGCCTGTGTTTACAATATCCCTTATTGTGATATAGGCGCGGTTATAAGTGAATGCACCGAGCCGGCGCAGAATAATACCAAAGGCAATGTCTTAGCACACGAGGAGGTTGTAGAAAGGTTAGTGGGACACTTTACCGTTTTGCCGGTGAGGTTCCAGACCATTATCGATGGCAGAGATAACCTGCTTTCTATGATGCAGAGTTACTATAAGGATTTTAGAGATAACTTGGATAGAGTCCGCAATAAGGTTGAGTTCGGCATAAAGGTCATATGGCCATCAGATAAGATAAAAGAGCATATAATCAATACCTGTAATAAAAAAGTATCTATACCGGATAATTCATCGAATAAAAGATTTATAAGAGAAAAATTTGAAAAGTATAGGATAGACAAAGAATTTGAAAAAAAGGCCGATAAGTTTATTGATGTTATGGACATATTTTTTGGTAAGTTTGCTGCAAAAAAGAAACTTAAAAAACTAAAGACTGAAAACCTGCTTCTGGATGCGGTTTACCTCGTTGAAAGAGACAGACAAGACGATTTTAAGGAGGCCTTTGAGCACATAAAAGGTCCCCATACCAATTTCAAATTTCTTTTCAGCGGCCCCTGGCCTCCGTATAACTTTGTCATTTTGCCGAGGCAAAATGATTTGCTTGACGAGTCTGAACAAAAAGGTTTATTTAATAAAGTAATCCAACATCAGAATTTAGTAGGAGTTGAGACGATATGACATTAAACAGCATAGTTGAGACAGATTTTCCTGAAGAGTTTGTCGAAGAAATGGAAAAATCCCAAAATGTTCTTCCTAAGAAGATTGACGCTAATCCTAAAAATGTGGAGAAGGGCCTGGCAAAATTAGTGCTTACATTGATAGAGTTGATAAGAAAATTGTTGGAAAAACAGGCTATGAGAAGAGTAGAAGCAGGCTCTCTTTCTGACGAGCAGATAGAAAATGTGGGCGAAACCCTGATGAAGTTGGAAAGCAAGATGGAAGAACTGAAGCAGATATTCGGGCTAAAGGACGAAGAGCTGAACCTGAACTTAGGGCCTTTAGGAGATTTGATGTAGCGCCGGCAGGCGTCCTGCGGAGAGAAACAATGTCTAAAGAAAATGCCAAAATAAATTGTTCAGTATTTCAAAAGCAGGAACCGGTAATCGCGGATATCACTGCTAAAATCAACGGCGCCAAAGGGGTATTAGAGAAAGCAGATTTTGCCGAAGAGCTTCAGAAAGAAGTAAATGTTCTTCTCTCTTGCCAGGATTATGATGAAAAAAATGCAGATTGTAGTAATTGTCGTTTTATCGCAAATTTGCGTAAAAAGACGGCAGATTTGATCATAAAGGCCAAAAAACTGGCGTGATTAGAAGGAAACAGGCCAATGGCTGAACAAAAAATGATGCATGCCACCGAGGCTACCAACCTCGCTGATATCCTGGAGAGGGTATTGGATAAAGGCATTGTTATTGCCGGGGATATTAAGATACAACTTGCTGACATTGACCTTCTTAATATCAAAATAAGGCTGCTGATTGCTTCGGTAGATAAGGCTATGGAAATGGGAATAAACTGGTGGCAGCAAGACCCTTATTTATCTACAAAGGCGAAGAAATCAGATATTGAACAGGAAAACAAAGAGCTTAAAAAGAGATTAGAACATGTGGACGCCAAGGCATAAAAGGAACTATCTATGAGAACTCTGATTTATGTCCCTGTTATCCACACAAGCGCTGACCTTGGTTCTATTGCAAAAGATGTAACCAAAAGGGGCATTAAAAGCCTTGGTGAGGAAATCTGGACAAAGCACAGAAAAACTGTGGAGGGTTTCTGGGATGCCATATCAGATTATTTTGATTCTTTGGACGTAAAGGGAATGAAAATATATCAGGATGGGATGGTTGGCGAGGGCGAAGTGGGCAAAATGATAGTCGAAGATACCGCTAAATCCGGCAGCAAGAATTATCAGTTGGTAGCAAAGCTGCTTGAAAGAGGAGCTGTCCTCGTAAAGACAGAAGATTTCAAACTTGTCAAACAAGAATACGACAGATTACTTGCTATAACACGGGCTAAATCAACCATTAGAAAAGTGAGGGCATTTTTAAAATATAAGTTAGTAAAAACCATGCTCTTAAGTAAAAGAGATGTTTTTATCGCTAAAAGAATAGACGAAACGCTCAAACCTGATGAGAAAGGCATTTTGTTTATTGGGGCCTTTCACAAGATTAAGAAAAGGCTTCCTAAAAGCATCGAGGTTAGAGAAATAAAAGACACAGAAAAAGTGAGAAGATATCAAAAATTATTGCCTTTTCACAACAGGTATCAAAGAAAATTTGATGAGCTTGGCAGTTATATTGTTTCAAAGGTGTAACGCCCTCCGTATAGTCTCAAAAGCCAGTCGAACTTGAAATTATTGAAAAACAAGGACTTCCGAAAGCCAAATTTTGTTGGATTCAGTCGCTGTTCAGGGCTATTTCAGCATGAAAGTTGTTTTCCTTGATGAAACAGTAGGGAAAGTCCGTCAAATAAGCAGGCTGACATGGGAGAGATTTGTTAGGATACTTACTGAAAATAGGTTGATCCGAGTTGATCATTTGCAACAGAATTTGCAACAGCAATGTACGTTTAGGCTACGGTTGGCCTTCGGTTGGGCTTCGGTTAGCATCACAAGTCTTTAATCAGCCTTCATTAGTCGTTTATTCACAAATACTTACAAAACCCTTAATCGGACTGTCGATCCGAAGGTTGAGGGTTCAAGCCCCTTCGGCCTCGTTGCTTAAGTAATTAACCAGTAGGTATTTATACTTACTGGCTTTTTGTCTCACTCTCCAAAATGTCCCACAGTGTCAAAATATTCTTTTGTTTGGCGATTTGCATTGTCAAACTCGAAAAAGATTAAGCTAATTTGAATATATTTTTCGGTATAATCCCCGACTCTGTATTGTAAAGTCTTTTGCCCTCCAAAATCGACGTGTCTATCTTATCATTGAGAGAATTTTTGGATAGGCATGCAGAAGTATTTTTGTGTGCTGATATGTTCCAAAAAGGAGTCTGGACATTTAGAGGTTTGGCCATGGCATATATTTTCTTCGCGACAATGATATGCTATATCCTGATGATATTGATAACATTCTCGAATCCTCAGACGTAGATGCTATTAAAACTCCTTTTGGTGCACCGAATGCTAAATCAGGGAATTGATAATAGAATCCCAGACGAGTATAATAAGCCAAGTAGATGGCAGGGCTAAACAATCCTTAAATAAATAATCCGTGAAGTTTGGGTGATTTGCGGTTAAAATTAAAGTATGGTGAAGTTTAGACTTACTTCTAATTTTATGCCTAAGGGCGACCAGCCAAAGGCGATAAAGACCCTTGCCGATAAGCTCAAGGCCGGCAGGGGGTCGGGAATATAAACAAAAACGGGTAAATTTTATCGTTGAGTTTAATAAAGGAAAGATGGTATAATCCCGGCGTATTCGATAAAAGATTTCTCAAAAGAAAGGAAGTAAACAGTATGAATATTTATGTAGGTAATTTATTGTTTGACGTGACCGAAGCGGAGTTAAAAGAACTTTTTTCGCCATACGGCGAGGTCGCAGAGGTTCGTCTAATTATGGATAAGTTCAGCGGTAAAACAAAGGGGTTCGGCTTTATAGAAATGCCCTCAAAAGAGGAAGCAGAAAAAGCTATCGCGGAGTTGAACGGCAAAGACCTGAGAGGCCGGGCAATTACAGTCAATGAGGCAAAGCCCAAGACTGACCGTGGCGGCAGGGGCGGCGGTAGAGGCGGTTATGGCGGCGGGCGTGGTGGTTACGGCGGTAGTGGCGGCGGCAACAGAGGCGGCAGAAGTCGCTACTAATAGCCGGTATTGCTGAAAAAGTAAATACACGACAAGCAGAGCAACAGAGTAATAGATGTGATTAGTCGTTCTGCGTAGAAAGGATGCTGATATGGGTGATAAGGGAAAAAAAGATAAGGGCGGCAGAGAACAAAAGAAAAAGGCCTTGCTTAGTCCAGAGGAAAAACGAAAATTAAAAAGAGAAAAGAGAAATAGTTAATTGCCGGCCCCGCCGAAATTTCGGCGGGGCCAATCATTTCCAAGCCAAATAATCCGTGAAATTTGCCGTATTCCCGATTAAAATGAAGATATGGCAAAATTTCAGTTAATAAGCAATTTTGAGCCGAAAGGCGACCAGCCTCAGGCGATAAAGACCCTTGCCGATAACCTCAAATCGGGTAAGCAGTTCCAGACGCTCTACGGCGTGACCGGAAGCGGGAAAACGTTCACGATGGCGAACGTTATCGCGCAATATCAAAGGCCTGCGCTGGTTGTCAGCCATAATAAGACACTTGCGGCCCAGCTTTATGAAGAATTTAAAGAGCTTTTTCCAAGTAACGCGGTCGAATACTTTGTCAGCTATTATGATTATTACCAGCCTGAAGCATATATACCGCAGCGGGATATTTATATTGAAAAAGACGCATCGAGGAACGATGAATTAGACAGGCTGCGGCTTGCGACGACGGCTTCTCTTACGAGCAGGAAAGATGTGATTATTGTCGCATCGGTATCGTGCATTTTCGGGTTGGGTTCGCCTGAGGATTATAAAGCAAGCGTTATCGGGGTCAGTACCGGAGAGACTATCGAGCGAAATGAACTGTTAGGCAGACTGGCGGATATTCAATACGCAAGAAACGATATTGATTTTAAGCGCGGCACGTTTCGGGTGCGGGGGGACGTGGTGGAATTGTGGCCGAGCTATGAATCGTTCGCGGTGAGGCTGGAATTTTTCGGCGATGATATTGAAAAAATAAATTATATCAATCCGACGAGCGGTGAGATTATCGCGGCTGAAGAACAATTATTCGTATATCCGGCAGGGCATTATGTTATGCCGGCTGAGCGGATTGGGATGGCTGTTGAGAGCATAAAGGCTGAACTCGAACAGCAGCTTATGAAACTTCGGCAGGAAGGCAAACTGCTGGAGGCGC
>CAYTQR010000072.1:5567-9159 GCA_964440045.1 uncultured Planctomycetaceae bacterium
GGCAAGGACGATGTATGATGTCGAGATGCTCAAGGAAGTGGGGTTTTGCAGCGGGATTGAGAATTATTCGAGGCATTTGAGCGGATTGGCGCTGGGGGCAAGGCCTTATACGCTGATAGATTATTTCGGGGATGATTTTCTTTTGTTTATCGATGAGTCGCATGTGACGGTGCCGCAGATTCGGGCGATGCACGCAGGCGATAGGAGCAGAAAAGAGGTTTTGGTTGAGCATGGATTTCGGCTGCCGAGCGCGTTCGATAACAGGCCTTTGCGGTTCGAGGAATTTAAGGAGGACTGGAAGCATACGATATTTGTTTCGGCGACGCCTGCGGAGTTCGAACTGGAACTTAGCAAAGGGGCAATTGTCGAGCAGGTAGTAAGGCCGACGGGTTTACTTGACCCGGAGATTTTTGTTCATCCGGCGGCGAACCAGGTGCCTCATTTATTAGACCAGATTGAAAAACATGTGCAGGCGAAAGAGCGGATATTGGTTACGACGCTTACGAAGAGAATGGCTGAGGATTTGTCTTCGTATATAACGAAGAAAGGGTTTAGGTGCCGATATCTGCATAGTGAAATTAAGACGCTTGAGCGAGTAGAGATACTTCGGGATTTGCGGAGCGGGGAATTTGATGTGCTGGTCGGGATAAATCTTTTGCGCGAAGGACTGGATTTGCCGGAGGTTTCATTAGTGGCAATTCTTGACGCGGATAAGGCGGGATTTTTGCGGAGCCAGACTTCGCTTGTCCAAACCATCGGCAGGACGGCCAGAAATGTCAACGCCAAGGTGTTTTTGTATGCAGATAAAGTGACCGATGCGATGCAGAAAGCAATTGACGAAACGACTCGCCGGCGTACAATACAGGAACAGTACAATAAAGAGCATAATATTACGCCTGAGACGATAAAAAAGCAGATTTATACCGGTCTGCAGGATAAACTAAAGGCAAGAGAGCTTGCCCGAAAGGCGGTCAGCCTCGGTGAGGCTGAGTATGACGCTGCTGAAATAGCGGTGCAGATTGAAAAAGAGATGCTCGAGGCGGCTGAAAAGCTCGATTTTGAACGGGCAGCGTTTTTGAGAGACCAATTGAAAGAATTGCAAGAGCTGCCGCAGATGAAAAACTTACGGAAAAACAGATAAGGAAACAAAAATGAAAGGCCTGAACTCTAAAAGAATAAGCACGCTTATCAATATGGCGATCGAGGAAGATTACGGCGGGAGTGACCCGTCGAGTGAGCTGATGATTTCTGCCAGGACAAAGGGAAAGGCTTATATTGTAACCCGTGAGGAAATTGTTGTAAGCGGTATGCTTGTTGCCAGGGAGGTGCTGAAGAGATACGACCCGAAGCTGAAGTTGAGAATTCTCAAGCGTGACGGGCAGCGTGCTAATGTTGCCGATAGGCTTGGTGTTATAGAAGGGCCGATACGGTCGATGCTAAGCGCCGAAAGGGTTGTGCTTAATTTTCTCCAACGACTGTGCGGCATAGCAACGATGACTTATAAATACGTACATGCTGCCCGCGGCACAAAAGCGAAAATATATGATACAAGAAAAACTATTCCCGGCTGGCGTGAGCTTGAAAAGTATGCGGTTCGGTGCGGCAAAGGGCATAATCACCGCTATAGTCTGAGCGAAGCTGTAATGTTCAAGGATAATCATATTGCACAGCTCGGGAAGAATTTTGAACCGAAGCTCAAAAAACTTGTTGGAAAGGCCAGGAAAATTAAGGGCGTAAAGTTTGTTTGTGTCGAGGTTGACCATGTGGACAACCAGCTTAATCACGTTCTGAAGGTGCCGGGTGTTGATGTTGTCCTGCTCGATAATATGGGCCAGTGGCAGTATAAACACGCCGTCGAGATGAGAAATAAGATGTGCGGCAGTAAGCCGCTGCTGGAGGCGAGCGGGGGGATTACGCTTAACAATGTAAGGCAGATAGCACTTTGCGGAGTGGACAGAATTTCCATAGGGGCTATAACGCACGGGGCAATTTCAGTCGATATCGGTCTTGACAGGGAATTTTAAACGGATGTCCGAGTATATTCCTTTAGATGCAGACTTTATAAAATCAAATCTCGATACGCATCGAATCGGCAGAGAGATAATCGTTCATAAAAGTACGACAAGTACGAATGATATTGCGGCAGAATACGCCCAAAGCGGGGGCAAGAACGACGGGATTGTAATATTTGCCGAGCATCAAACGGCAGGTCGGGGCAGAAGAGGTAATAAATGGCAGGATGATACAGGCAAAAGCATTCTGTGCACGGCAGTGCTTTTTAATCCTAAAATCGAAGCGGATATGATAACGATTACCGCTGCGGTCGGGCTGGCAGAGACAATCGGCCAAAGTGCAAAAATCAAATGGCCCAATGATATTATTCTGTCCGGCAGAAAAGCGGCGGGGATTCTTGTTGAAGCGTTTGGGGACAACAAAAAAAGATATTACGCAGTTGGTATCGGAATAAACTGCCATCAGACAAAGAAGGATTTTTCAGGTGAACTTTCTGGAACCGCTACGAGTATTGATATCCAAAGCGGTGTCGAATGCGACAGGAACCGGCTTGCAAAGAGGCTGATTATGAATCTTGACCACTTTCTTGAAGCTGCAATCAAGGGGCCTGATGAAATTATTGAAAAATGGCGAGGCAGGAGCATGCTGCTGAGCAGGCGGATTACCGTCGAGCATAACGGTGAAGAGTTTACAGGTAATTGTATCGGTATCGAACCTGCCGAGGGGCTTATAATTCAGCTTGAGCGCGGCGGAGTCAGAATGTTTCATGCGGCCTCTACCACGATAGTTAAAGTCTGGACAGATGGAGGTTGATAGTGGCTGAAAAATTTGATGTTGCTGTAATCGGTTCGGGGCCGGGTGGTTATGCCGCTGCGATAAGATGTGCGCAAGGAGGCGCTGCTGTTGCGATTATCGAAAAAGGCGATATAGGCGGGGTGTGCCTTAATGTCGGTTGTATTCCATCAAAAGCTTTATTAGCTTCGACTCATCTTCTCGTGCTTGCGAAAAATGCCGCCGCTTTAGGGATCGAAATTGATAATCCAAAAATAAACTGGCAGAAAGTACAGGAGCGCAAAGACGCGATTGTAACAGGTTTTCGAGGGGGGATGGCCGGTTTTTTACAAAGTAATAAGATAAAGATATTCGAAGGTATCGGTGTAGTTACGGCGGAAAATAAAATAACTGTGCAGGGCAATAATCCTGGGCAGATAGAAGCGTCAAAAATTATTATTGCTACCGGTTCGGCGCCGATTGAAATTGACTCTGTGCCGTTTGACGGTGAAAAAATTATAAGCAGTACCGAAGCGCTCTCTTTGTCGCAGATACCTAAATCACTGGTAATAATCGGCGGCGGCGCTATCGGCTGTGAAATGGCCTGTATTTATGCCGCTGTCGGTTCAAAGGTTACTATTGTCGAGGCTTTGGAGAGTATTTTGCCGTTTGAAGACGAATGGGTCGGACGGATAATGACAAGAGAATTTGCGAAACTCGGTATAGATGTAATTGTCGGTAGTAAGGTTACGGCTTGTAAAAAATCCGAATTGAAGGTTAAGCTTTCTCTTGGAGATGGTGTATCAAT
>CAYTQR010000073.1:0-9119 GCA_964440045.1 uncultured Planctomycetaceae bacterium
GTGCCTTTAGAGCGACGCCGTTTTTCCTGACCGAATCGATAGTTTCCTGCGGCAGAGGTGTGCCGGCCTTTTTCATTATATCGACACCGGCCTCGGCCGGTTCCCAGTTAATATCCGGATTCGTAGCATCAATACATCTCTTTGCTGCCTCGGCGATTTGAGGCCCGATACCATCGCCTGTAATCAAAGTGACATTAATCATATTTATCCTTTCGTATTTCGTGAAGCGTGAAGCGAAAACGAGATACGCTTCACGAGATACGCTTCACGAGGTATGTTAAGTCAATACATAGTCCTTGTCAATAAAGACTTTAAGGCTGATTTGGTGACATTAAAAGAGGTTAAAAGAAAAACCCCCGTTCTTGCTTTCGCAAGAAAGCACGGGGGTTTACACAAGCGAAAGCGCGTGTTGTTCGGCTTCGGTAAGTTTCCCAACCTGCAATAAGTCGTCGAATCTTGTGATGAATGCATCAAGAATAACCGGGTCAAAATGTTTGCCGCGCTCCTGGCATACCATCGTGTAAGCAACTTCAGCCCGAAATGCCGGCTTGTAAACCCTTGAGCTTGTAAGAGCATCATAGACATCAGCAAGGGCAAGTATTCTTGCCGACAGTGGTATGTCCCCGCCCGCCAGGCCATCCGGATAGCCGGTGCCGTCGAATCTTTCGTGATGGTAACGTGTAATATCTGCAGCCATTTCCATAAAGCTCGTACTGACAGCAACTCCAACAGCCTTTTTGAATGCTTCAGCGCCGATAACCGAGTGCTGCCGCATAATTTCGAATTCTTCGTCGGTCAAACTACCGGGCTTTAAAAGTATGCAGTCTGGTATCCCGATTTTTCCGATGTCATGTAGCGGACTTGAACGGTAGAGGTCTTCGATAAATTGATCGTCTATAAGCTCGGAGTATGTACTGTTATTCCTGAGTTCCTCGGCAAGTACATAGCAGTAGCTTCGTATCCTTTCGAGATGTTCGCCGGTCTCCGGGTCACGCGATTCTGCAAGCGATGCGAGCACAAAGACAGCCATATCGCGAGTCTCGGTAATCTGTGCGGTTCTTTCCTGAATCATATTGTCGAGATGATTCAGAAGTTCCCATTTTTCCGTCAGCGCACAGGCCATCTGCCTTACTTCGATATTATCGAACGGCTTTTTGAGGATTAGCAGTCTTTCGGTCGTACCAAACCTTTTGACGATATCCGACCATGAATAATCCGAATATGCGGTACAGATAACAATCTGCAGTCCCGGCTGAGCTTTCCAGAGCTGTTCGATTGTTTCTACTCCGTCCCAGTCGGATTCCATTCGCATATCAACAAAGGCCATAGCGTAAGGATTTCCTTCTTTGACGGCCTGTGTGACTTTTTCCAGCCCCTCCCTGCCGTTAAAGGCGCAGTCAACCTCGAACCCGACAAAGTCATCCGGCTTATCCGTGCCGAAAACTGCTGCTCTTGCAGCATCAAGCGATTCATTAGCCCGGCCTGCGGAAAGTACCTGTCTGAAATCCTCATGTATGGATTCTTTATCATCGATAACAAGTGTTCTTCGATTTCTAATTTTACTTACCCTTTCCACTTTTTACCTCCGCTTTTTTTAATGGTATCTCCAAAATAAACATAGTGCTTTGATCAACACCCCAGCTTTGTGCGGTTAAAGAACCCTGCATACCTTTGGCTGCGAGCAGGCAATTATACAGCCCGAAGCCATGTCCGGACTGTTTTGTCGTAAATCCTCGTTCGAATATCTTCTCAAGATGGGCAGGGGCTATCCCAATTCCATTGTCCATAACTTCAATTCTTACTTTTTCATCACCGATTTTTGAGGTTCTGATTCTCAGCAGCTTCGGTTCATTACTGCTCTTAGATAGTGCATGTTCGGCGTTGTCTATCAGGTTCACGAGTATCTGCAGGGTTTTTTGTTTGTCGATGATGATTTTGCCTATATCCTCGTATTCGCGTATAGCTTCAATATTTTGTCTTTCAAGCCCGGAGTGGTTAATTTCTATCGCGTTTTCAATAAGTTCATCTAATGACACGGCATCCAGATGCGCCTCTGCATTTGTGTACAGCTCCTGCATTTTAACGATGTCTTTAACATGATCGACGTTTTTAATAATAGCCTGAAGTTTTTCGACTGTTTCAGCCTGCCGCTGTGCCAGATGTTTGCTGACTTCACAAATATAAGTTGGGACATGTTTTCCCTTGGCATCCTGCGTAAGAAAATGAGCCAGGTCCGATTTGTGCTCGGTAATCAACTTTGCCAGTTTTACCAGGTTGTCCGTCTCGGAATTTTTTATTGTTTCAGCAACAACTGCAGCAGAAACATTTATGCTGTTAAGAGCATTGCCGACATTATGCAGAACGTTAGCTGCAACTTCAGCCATACCGGCCCTGTGTGCGGTCTCCATAAGCTTTTTATAAGTAATTTCAAGCTCGTTTTCGTAGCTGATAGTCCTTGCGCCAACAGCCATTCTGCTCTTGAGAATATCTCTGGCAAAGGGCTTGCAAAGATAATCATCAGCCCCTGCATCCAGGGCGGTAATCATATCTTCGCTTTCTCTTTTGGATGTCAAAAAGATTATGTAAATGTACCTGCCGTTTTGTTGGGAGCGGACTTTTTTGCAAAGTTCAAGTCCGTCCATTCCCGGCATCACCCAGTCAGCCAGCACGATTTCAGGTTGCTGATCCTGTATGATTTGCCATGCCTCGTATCCGCTCGGCGCACTGATTACGTCATAGCCCCAATCTCTGAGGTACTTTTCGAGCACAATTCTCGAAGCGGCATCGTCTTCTGCTACAAGTACTTTCATTTTAATCCCAAAAAAGCAAGTTCGCCCCCTCTGCTTCTTGTCTGCCCCTGCGTCTCCCGACGCAAGTCGGGACGGCGGGCGAAGCAAGAGGGTGGGTCTCCTTTGAATCGGCACAATAAAGAACGGACTTGTTTTGAGTATGCTTCTTTGGCGATTGGACAAAAATATGCGGCTTTTTCCCAAAAAATCGCTTTCTTTATCGGAATTCAGGCTCAATTACATCTTCTTGAGTTTGTTTTAGGACCTTGCCGGACGATTCAGACTTGAAATTTACGGCAATATTTCCCAAATTTGCTGTTTCCCAGCCCATAAATTCAAGAAATCGGGTTAAAAAGTCCGAAAATACCCTTAGTTAGAGTCTTTCTGGACGGAACGAATATATGGAGCAACGAGACGATTTGAGTAAGCTGAAAGAGCCGATTTTCAGCAGAAAGAAATCCCTGTTGACGGTCGGTCAATATGCAGCCCGGCAGGGAGTTTCTTCGGGCGTTGTGCAGGAAGCGGCCAAGCTGGGCGTTGTGCAGGTAAGAAAGCACAAGGATAAAACTTTCATAGTTGACCTGCCGCTTGACGCATACAAAATTGCAAAAGAGACTGATTCGCCTCCTTTCGAAGATATTGCGCCACCTTTGGCCGATGATTCCATTCATAAAGTGGATTCGACACTTCGACAAAGCTTAGTGCAGGCAGGCTCAGGACAGGTTGAAACGGAAATTGACGACCGGCAGGAAATTAAATCAATTCCGCGAACAGCCCGCGTTCATTCGCTCCCCAAAGAGGAGCCTCTGCAACAATGGCAGGACTGGCCTATTGAAACACTTGATTTGAATCTGTTGGCCAAAGAGGAAAATAAGCTTTTTGATAATAGAGATATAAACAACCGTCAGCTGGGCAGGTTTCGTATCCCGATTTTACGCAATATCATTGAATCCATAACATCTATTTCGCCTTCGAAGGCATTTTTTACTCTTATGACAATTACTTTTGCTGTAAGCATCAGCGCTTATATATGGACAAGCAACGACAGAAAAATTCAGCAGCAAAAACTTCGGGGCGCTTATGAGAACATCAGCAATCTAATGACTAAATATGAAAATGTAAGACAGCAGGCCAGAATGTATGAGCTTGATATGAATAACTGGCAGTCTGAAGCACAACGGACAGAAAAAGCAATGACTGATTATAAAACTGAGCTTGAAAGTGTAAAACGGAGCCTTTATGAAGCCCGCAGAGACCTCCAGAGTACTCAGCGGTATAATACCGATACACTTAGAAAGCTTAATGACCAGATAAGCAAAATCAGGTCTCAGGTCCCCGGCCCCTCCAGCCGGCCGATAGAGTAAACCGGACCCGCATCTTTTTCTTGCCATATCCCATTATCCCGGCTATATTCGGTATTTGGTATATGGTCGTTGGTATTTAGTCAGACTACAGCAGACTTGCCAAATACTATATACCAAATACTAAATACTAATGACGGAGTTTTTTATGGCACATATTTTTATAAATCAGATTCAGCCCGGCATAAGTATCGATGATATTTATCTGATAAGTCAGCCTGTACTTAGAAGCACAACTCGCGGCGATTTGTATATCGCTCTGTATGCAAGCGACAAAACGGGTAAACTAAACTGCAGATTCTGGCAGGCAACAGAGAATCTTTTTAACTCACTCCCAAAAGAAGGTTTCGTTCGCATAAAGGGCAAAAGCGAATTATACCAGAACAATCTGCAGATTGTAGCCAACCAGTTTTTTCCAGTCTCGACCGATGAGGAAATAAAAATAGACGATTATCTGCCCAGGACAGAAAAAAATATCTCAAAGATGTTCAAAGAGGTAACAGCTATCCTGACCGAGATAAAAAATCCCTTTATAAAAGCTCTTGTTAATGAATTCATCACCGACAAAGAGCTGATGCAAAAATTCTATACCGCCCCGGCCGCAACTCAATATCATCACAGCTACATCGGCGGACTGCTGGAGCATACCCACAATATGCTCAACGCAGCAAAGGCCATACTGCCTTTCTACCCAAAACTTCAAAGCGACCTTGTCCTTGGGGGTATATTTCTTCACGATATGGGTAAAACTGCCGAGCTTTCCTACGATATGGCATTTAGTTATACCGATTCCGGCCAGTTACTCGGCCACATCGTCCAGACTACATTCATAGTAAATGAAAAAGTAGCAAAACTGCGGCAGGACAACGTCGAAATTGACTTGCCCGTTCTCGACAGTATTATGCACATAATTGTTTCGCATCACGGTCAGTACGAATTTGGCTCGCCCCGACTGCCGATGACCGCTGAGGCCTTTCTGGTCAGTTTGCTTGACAATATCGACGCCAAAATCAATCAGGTTACCGACAAGATTGAAAACGAGCCGGGCGATAATAACTGGACCAGCTATATAAAATCTCTGGAAGCAAAACTTTACAGAAAAAGGGTAGTAGAATAAAAATTGTAAGAGGGATCTATGGCGAATTTATTAAACCAGGAACCTGATTATGTTCTTTCCAGCAGCAAATTAGGCACAACCCGCAAATATCTGTACGAAAGCGGAATGCTCTTCAGGGAATTCAAGTCCCATCTGAAAGTCGGCAATTTGCCCTTGATTCACATCACACTCGGGATAAATCCTCAAACCGGCAAAAGACTCTGGGCCAGGGGTATTATCGCAATCGGCAAAAAGGCTGTAGGCGTAATCGCAATCGGCCAAGCTGCTTTTGGTTTCATTTCAATAGGTCAGGCCTCATTTGGCGTCATATCGATTGGTCAGTTAGCAATTGGTTTACTGGCCGGGCTGGGACAATTGAGTATCGCAATATTGTTCGCAGCAGGTCAGGCAGCAGTAGGATTTGTTGCGATAGGTCAGTTTGCCGCAGGTTTTTATGCCCTTGGACAATTTGGAATTGGAAAATTCGTTTTAACCCCGCGCCATCAGGACTGGCAAGCCGTCTGTTTTTTTAAAACACTGCTGAAAAACCTGAAAATGTTGTTTTAATTTTTCCTCTCACCGATAACGCCAAGCTCAACTAATGCGTTATAGGCGGCCATTTGCTGTGCCTCTTTTTTCGTTACCCCCCAGGCGCCTGGATATCTTTTGTGGTTGATGATAACAGCGCTTTCGAAGCATTTATTATGGTCAGGCCCCTTTTCATCGAGAATTTCATAGCTTACCGAATGTTTTAATTCCTGCTGTGCATACTGCTGAAGCAGTGATTTGTAATTCTCATGATGTCCGTTTGCGTCAGTCTGGTCTATCAATGGCCCGAAAAATCTTAGTATAAACTCTTTTGCCGCCTCAAACCCGCCGTCAAAATATATCGCCGCTATTATTGCCTCCAGTGTTGCCGCTGCGACCGAACCTTTCAAGGCCCTGCTCTTTAGCATGCCCGGCCCGACACTTAAAACAGAATCAAGCTCAAGAATACCAGCAACAAACGAGCAGGTCTTTCGTGAAACGAGCTTACTCTTGATTTTTGTAAGGTCGCCCTCGAGATAATCAGGGAACTTTTCATACAAAGCCTGGCATATAGTCAGCCCAAGAATTGAATCACCGAGAAATTCAAGTCTTTCGTTACTGTCAAGTTTTGTGGTAGATGCTGATGAATGGGTCAGCGCCTTGCCAAGAAGGGCTGGGTCGGAAAAATGATATTGAAGTTTTTTTTCGAGTTGCTCGGCGAGTCCGGCGTCCATAACTTTCCCCTGATATCTCAGGATTTTTAAATAACACTGCCTGTGATGTTACCACCTTATAGCCGCGATGTCAATTCTGTGCTGAAAGTTCTTTAGCCGGCAAGCTGCATCCCGGCTAATGCCGTGAATTTGTCCTCGACAAACTCAAAAACGTTGTTCAGCCCGGTAACTTCGAAAATCCCTTTTGTCCTTGGACATATACCACAGAGAACTAATTGCTGATTGTGGTCATCGAGAACCTTTTGAAGCCTCAGCAGTTGAGCAAGGCTTGAGCTTGTCACAAGCTCGGCATCGGAAAAATCTATAACCACGCTGCAGTCATTCCTGTGACGGACGATTTGTGTTACCGTCTTGAGCTCATCGCTCATATCTGGTTCCGCCGCCGCCGTCACCAATACAACCTTGTCTGACCAGTCCTGAATTCCCATTTAATCTCTCCTTACATAATATCTTAGGCCTAATTCATCCCGTTAGAAATCTTCTTTTCTATCATATATATCAATGCTTTGTAATTTCTAACGGGATTCATACCAAAATATCGGCCGGCAAACAGGACTGATTAACTAAAAAAAACAATAAACTGCAAAAACCCCCTCTTTCAATCTGATAAACTACTTTTTATAAGACGCTGACACAGATGCAAAACGCAATTGACAACCAAAGCTGTTGGCATTAACCTTTTCATTATTCTGTTTAGCCCCGACCCCTGTGGTCGGGGTTCAGGCTATATTGGAAAAAGATATGAAAACAAATCTAAAACACGAGCTTTTTACAAGACACTCCGACAATCCGATACTCTCGGTTAAAAACTGGCCCTACAAAGCCAACTCGGTTTTCAACGCTGCCGCAGCACAAATAAATAATCAGACACTTCTCCTTACCCGTGTTGAAGATTACAGGGGCTTGTCACATCTGACCGTCGCACGCAGCGACAACGGTATAGACAACTGGCGAGTTGATGATAAACCCACTTTTATACCTGATGCCGAAAATTATCCCGAAGAACTCTGGGGAATAGAGGACCCAAGAATAACCTGGCTCGATGAGCTTAAAGAATGGGCGATTACTTATACATCCTATTCGAGAGGCGGCCCGCTTGTAAGCCTGGCAACAACCAAAGATTTCATCTCGTTCAAACGTATCGGCGCCGTTATGCCTCCAGAGGACAAAGACGCAGCCCTTTTCCCTGTTCGCTTCGGCGATTACTGGGCAATGCTGCACAGACCGGTAGCAAAGACCTTAACTATCCAGGCGAATATCTGGCTGTCTTTTTCGCCGAATCTCAAGCACTGGGGCGACCATCAGGAAATTATCTATGCAAGATTGGGCGGCTGGTGGGACTCGGTAAAAATCGGCCTTTCCGCGCCGCCGATGGAGACCGAACACGGCTGGCTCACACTTTATCACGGCGTGCGAACCACTGCCTCCGGCTCAATTTACCGGCTCGGCCTGGTAATGCTCGACCTGAAAAACCCGGCCAAGGTACTCCACAGATCTGACGAATGGATTTTCGGCCCGAAGGCTCGCTATGAACGCGAAGGTGATGTCGATGATGTGGTATTCCCCTGCGGCTGGATTAACAAAGACGGCACAATTTATATGTACTACGGCGCCGCCGATTCCTGCATAGGTCTTGCAACTGCAAAACTTCAGGATTTAATAGATTACATTTTACAGTGCCCACCAGATACAGAAAAAAAGCTTTGAACCAGACTAAGGGAAAAGACGTTTTCCGTGATATAAGAACCGCTGCGGTAATTGTCGCACATCCGGATGATGAAACCCTATGGGCCGGCGGCTTTATCCTGTCACATCCCAAAATCAACTGGACAATAATAACGCTTTGTAGAAAGTCCGACCCGGACAGAGCTCCAAAATTTGCCGCCGTAGCCACTCAACTCGGAGCTGAAGGTTTTATGGCAGACCTCGATGACAGCACAGAACAAAAACCTCTCGAACAGGCAGAAATCCGCCAAATTGTTCTAAGTACACTTCCGAAAAGGGGTTTTGACATCATCATTACCCACAGTCCTAAAGGCGAATATACCAGACATCTCCGTCACGAAGAGGCTGCCCAGGCTGTGCTTGGCCTTTGGAATGACGGCAAATTAGAGACAAAGCGGCTTTTGCTCTTTGCGTATGAAGACGGCCTGGCAAAATATCTTCCCCGCCCGATTGAAAATGCGGATATTATCATTAAACTGTCGAAAAATGTTTGGAATACAAAAAAAGAGATTATAATCAGAAGTTATGGTTTTTCGCCCGACAGCTTTGAGGCAAAGGCCGTCTCGAATACCGAAGCTTTCTGGCTGCTTGAAAAACCTGAAGATATAAAAAAGGTTTTTTAACGGGAGTTGAAAAATGAAGGTGCTTGTGCTTTATGATTATCCGCCTTCGCCGGGCGGGCTGGCAACACAGGGCGATTTACTTTACAGGGGATTAAAGGAAATGGGCGTCGATGCCTATGCGGTTAATTTCGAATCCGCCCAGGAAAAGGAATGGTATTACCGATGGTTCGAGCCGGACGTTGTTGTAGGAGTAGGCTACTGGGGACATACACCACATCTTGTCCTGCATCCGCAATGATACGGAGTTACGCCGATTCCCTGGC
>CAYTQR010000074.1:0-8806 GCA_964440045.1 uncultured Planctomycetaceae bacterium
CTTACGATTGTCTCATAAATACGAGCCTTTTCGACAAGCAGACGGTTTACATCTTCCTGGTCAATGGAATGTTTTGTATGTTCTTTGCCTACATAAACAAGTTCTGCATTTTGCGAAGCGAAACTCAATAGTTCTTTGCCAATCAGTCTGTCGTAAAGAATACAATCGGCCTGTCGGAGAATCTGCAAACCCCTTACGCTGATGAGCTGTGCGCTGCCGGGGCCTGCGCCGATTATGTAAACTTTTGCCTTTTTAGCCATTGTTCAAAAGCTCCGAAGCGCCCGCCGCTAAAAGCTGGTCTGCTAAATCCTTTGCGATTTTTTCCGCTTCTGCAATCGGGCCTTGTAATTGGCGATTGATAAAATTGTTACCCTGGCTGTCAGATACAAATGCGTAAACTATGATATCGTCTGTTGAGATTTTTGCAAATACACCGGCCGGGGCGTGACAGCCTGCTTTTATATAATGCAAAACAAGTCTTTCCGTATCTGAAGTGATTCGTGACTGTTTACCATCAATCTCAGCAAGTAAGTTCTTAACCTCAATATCACCTGCCCTTGCCTGAACAGCAATGGCGCCCTGGGCCGGGGCGGGGATAAATTCTATCGGGTTGAAACTAAAAGAAATTTTTTCGGTCAATCCCAGTCTTTCAATGCCGGCATAAGCAAGAACGGTTGCGTGATATTGGCCTTTTTCGATTGCTTCTATTCTTGTCGGCACGTTTCCCCTTATCGGTTCACAAATAATATCGGGGCACAATCTTAAAATCTGTGCCCTTCTGCGAAGGCTTGAAGTTCCAATTTTAGCATTCCTGGGCAAATCGTTTAATGATTCGATTCTTTCGACAGCTACTAAACAATCCTGACAAAATCGTCTATCGAGTACTGCAGCAGCAACAAAATCGTTGGATTCGACAAGCTCACCACCGGCAGATTCTGCTATCGGCAAATCCTTATAACTGTGCACGGCAATATCGGCTCTGTTTTGGCGCAAGGCATCTTCAACGGCAGCAGTGAAAAAACCTGTCTCGGACAATTTCGGCAGGGGCTTTTTTTTGTCAATATCGCCTTTGCTTTTTATCTCGACGATTTCAAAATTGACGCCGGGGTTGTGTTTCTTTATGGCCTTGACAACAATTTGCGTCTGGATAATAGCTAAACTGCTCGAACGTGTTGCTATTCGGAGTCTGTTCATCGCAATGCTACCTTCAGGCTTTCGTACCACCGCGAAAAGACCTGTATGTGTTCGTCAATTATCGCTTTTGCTTTGGGGATTTGGGTTTGACGCTTACGATTATTGGCGCTGATGATTTCATTTAAGCTGTCGATATTAAATAGTTTCACATTAGCAATGTCTTTGGCCTTTATCTCGATATTCGGCGGCACGGAAAGGTCAATTAAAATCAGGGGTTTGACTCGATTTTTAAGTTCTGCTGCTGTTATCAAGGGTTTTCGTGAGGTTGTAGCGGTAAAAACAATATCAGCACAAAAAAGATAATTTTCCAATTCATTTAACGGCGAGAACTGCCCTGTATGATTTTTCTCAATTAATTGTTCGGCAGTGTCTTTGTTCCTGGCGACAATTGTAATATCTTTGGCGTTTTTCCTAATCAGGTGCTTTATCGCAAGCTCAGCATTACTGCCCGAACCAATTACAAAGACTTTCGACTTTTCAATAGTGAAATTGCCTGCTGCAAGTTCGACAGCGGCCTGTGCGATGGAAAGCGCACCGGTGTTTATATTTGTATGAGTCCTTACTGCCTTGGCGAGACGAAAGGCGCTGTGCAGAAGGCGATGAAATATAGAATTGATGGTGTTGTGCCGTATCGCAAAACTGTATGCGGATTTCAATTGAGAAAATATTTCGTTTTCACCGATAATCTGCGATTCAAGACCAGCCGCGACACTGAAAAGATGGCCGGCAACATCAAGACCGCCAAAAGTCCTTTTGTATTTGTTCCAGCCGTTATAAAAAATAAAATCATCGATAAACGCTGATATATCGAACTGTTTTTTTGCATAAAAATAAAACTCCAATCTGTTACAAGTGTTGAGTCTCAGAGAATAGCTAATTTCAGCATAACCGTAACATCTGTTAAGAAAATCTCCCTGCTGCTGTGGGTCAAGTACAAGTTTTTCCCCCACACCGGCACCCACACCAGCGGGACAATTTCTAAAATCAATGCTTTGACAGAATAAATTCATAAAATATAAGCCGGTATACCTCGGCGTAACCTCGATCTGTTATGTCTATTTCGATAGTTAAGGGGGTCAACTCCCTTCAAGGTCATTGGGTTTTAGGTTCAAGGGCGGTGCGGACAGCTGATGGGTGGGAGCCAGCGGTATCTGCAATGGCACGGATGGTCATCTCGGGTGTGGCTTCAAAACCGGCTTTTTTGAGTGTCTCAACAGAAGCATTAATATCCAGGCCTACCGAATCACAGTACCGTTTGAGTGTAAGTCGGCCAAAGCCGCTGCCTGAGCCGCTGCCCTTGGCTTGCTTGGCACCATCGCCATCATGATTATCGCTGCACTGACTACCGTGCCCAACACCTGCGGTCCCAGCCCGACCGAGGGCAAGGTCATATAGCTGCCTTGGTGTCATATTAGAAGCCTCTGCGAGTTCTCCGAAGACAACAACATCCGCATCTGCGGAGGCAACTTCAATCCCCTTTGCCTTGAGGTTTGCGAGAATGGTTGCGAGATTTACGCCTTGAACCTGCTTAGCAAATTCGGTGAAGGTCAGGAGCTCGGCGTGTGGCATAGGGGCACGTTGGCTGGACTTTTCCCAACTGCGCTTTATGGTCTCATTCCATTCGAGAAGCGAGGAGAAAGGCGCAATGTTTCCAAGTGTCCCAACAAAAACGACGACAGAAATTACCAGCGCCAAAATCCATTCGGCACGCAAGGAAAACGCCTGGCTGACTTTGTTTTTGAAATAGCTGACGAGCAGCTTCCAGTTAAAGTATATGTGGAAGGCAGATGTAATTACAAATATGAGGCTGAACCAGATATGGAGGCCGCCCCACTGGTGTTTTGTGAGAGCAATGATGGTCCAGCCGCTCCAGTTTGCGAAACGCCCTGGCGGAGTTACGAATAGAATAACGCCGGTGAAGGCCATTACAATAAAAGAAATTGCCATCAAAACGGAAATGAACGCCCGCCACTTGAACAGCTTGTTTTTATCCTTGTCCATTGCCCTATCCTTCCCATTTATATTTTGTCACTGGTAAATTCCTACATCTATGATTTCCCATTAACCGCCGCAGCCTTTTGAGTCCGCGGTGGACTCACTTTTCGTTTCTTTACAGGTAAAGACGCCCGGGAGTCAGGTTTTATTGCATAATACTTAAAAAAGCATTAAAAGCTACAAAGTTGCTCTTTCTATATTTTAAACCACTAAAAATCAGGCCTGTATCGGTCTTGAATCCAAGATAACAATTCTCATCAAAATCTTGTTTTTTAAGGATTTACCTGGGAAATCCGGGTTCATAACAAGTCCCTGCTTTAGGTATAACTATGCAGGCCTGCGAAAATTTTCGAAAAATTCACTAACAAAACACTAAGAATAATCAATATAAAACCCAAAATAATCCAAATACTATTTAAACGCAAAAACTTTTGTCTGTAAAGGTATCTAAAATGGAGAAAAGCGGCGAAAACAAGCCAGATGGCAAGGGAAAAAGTCTCTTTTGGGTCCCAGCCCCACCAATCGCCCCAGGCAGATGCCGCCCAGATACTGCCGAGTGCTATTCCTGCCGTCAAAAATGCAAAACCAATACAAACTAAGCTGTACGCGGCCTCGGCGGTTGCCGCCTTTTTATCGAATAAATATTTGGCCGCAAAATACGCCGCTCTTGCGATAAAAATATAGGAAAGAAAACAGGTAAAGACGTGCGGAACAAAAAAAACACTTTTTAATTGCGACGGCAGAGATACGAAAATAAAAATAAGAACTGTTGCGATAAGTAATATAACTGTTACGGCAATATCAACCTTGTCAGGTTTAAAACGGAAAAGGCCGAACAGGCCGAGGCAGCCGATTATATAACCGGAATAAAGAGTGCAGGGACAATTGGTAACCCCCGTCGCAAGAACCAGCAAGGCGCCGAGATAAACGGCAAACGGCCATTTGGCTGTGTAAATTTCCTTGAATTGAGACAGGCCGGCGATAATCAACAGGCCGATACAAACCCAAAGCCATCTGCCGCCGGAGACGGCAAAAAACCACTTCGACCAGTCGGTACCCATAACCGTACCGATGATACACAGCGCTGCCAGACACGTCAGCAATACTGTGCCGGTTATAAGACAAAGCTTTTTTAACCTGTCCATATCTGACCCATGTTAAGGACGTAAAGATATAAAGAAGCATGAAGTAGGGAAATGACCGCTTCCTTACGGTCGCGGCTCTGTTGAGTTTCCTTGCATCATTACCCCTTTACTTCCTTACTTCTTTATTTTCACAACAGGATAGCAAATTTAGCGCCCTTTTGCCACATCAGGGTAAATTTGCGTTAAATTTCGTCTGTAAAGCCGGCTAAAATCAACACTTAAATTGCTATTGCAAATCCTTTCAGTTCCGCTATAATGCTGTGTTTGGCGTAATAAATAGCCACTAAGCCACTAAGGCACAAAGACATAAAGAATCATAAATTACTAAAAAATAAATAGGAGCAAAAGACAATGGTAGCAATAAGCCCTCCGCAGGTAGATTTGTTAAATGCTGAAAATATTACACTCGAAAATATCGCTTCAGCAGCCGAGTTCGTAAACGCCAGTGAGCGAAATAAAATCGAATTCGCCCAAAGAGTCGAAGAGGAAATGTCAAAATCCGGTAGGAAAAACTATCTCGGATTAGGCGCCGCTCTTGCGATATTAGGCAAATATGAGGCGGCAATCGAAACGCTCCAAAAGGCTGATGAGAGTAAAGAGAAATATTTCGAGCTGGCTTTTTGTCTTCGCAAGACAGAAGAATATGACAAGGCAATTGAATCGCTTGACAAAGCTGCTAATGCCGGCGGAGACAGGCTGGCAGTCAATTGCGCAAAGGCTTCTGTATATCGAGTCAAAGGTGATTTTGAAAATACCGCAAAAGCGCTGGCAGCCTGTGAAAACTATCAGAAAGTAAGCGCTTTATATCATTATACTCTTGGCCGATGCCTGCAGAGACAAGGTGATTACGATGCGGCTATCGAAAACTATCAGACAGCAGTCGAAATTGACCCGGCTCATCCAAAGGCATTGTTCCACCTTGCATTTCTGCTCGATATCAGAGGCGATGAAGAGGCGGCAATCGACTACTATAAACAGCTTATCAATAACGGCATCGCTTATGTCAGCGCCCTGCTCAATCTGGTTGTTCTTTATGAAGATGCCGGCGAATACGACAAGGCGTTTAAATGCGTCAATCAGGTTCTCAAATTCCACCCGAATAACGAAAGAGCAATCCTTTTCAAAAAGGATATAGAAAGCTCCATGACGATGCTTTATGACGAAGAAATAGAGAAAACAAAGGACCTCCAGCACAGAACCCTTGAGACTCCTATTTCCGATTTCGAACTTTCCGTTAGAAGCAGAAACTGTCTTAAAAAGATGAATATCCATACTATCGGCGATTTGATGAGGATTACAGAGACTGAACTGCTTGCCTACAAGAATTTCGGTGAGACATCACTTAATGAAATTAAGCATATACTTGAATCAAAGGCTCTGACGCTCGGGATGGCGGTTGAAGGCAAAAGTATACCGTTAATTTCGTCAGAAGCATTAGAACCCGAAACTGATGTCGGCTCTGAACTGCTCAACAGGTCTCTGGCTGAATTTGAGATGTCCGTCAGGGCAAGGAAATGTCTCGAACATTTGAATATCAGGACTATCGGCGATATTATTGCAAAAACAGAAGCTGAACTGCTCGGCGTCAAAAACTTCGGCGCTACAAGCCTGATAGAAATAAACCAGATTCTCGACCCGCTCGGATTGAGTCTGCGTAAACTCGACTGAGAATCGCCGAATATGAAGCGTGAAGCGAAATTCGTAATGCCGCCTGCTGTTTGCCTGCTGATTCTTTTCATGGCAGGCTGTGTTTCATTAAGCCAGGCCGGTCTCGGCGGTACAATAAAACAACACCACGACGAGCCTGTTGTCAGGGTACTGCTCGATGATAAAATCTCGACGGCATCTTTAAAAATCAACTCCCCGTATAAATTAATCAACCTTGATACCGCTGAGGTTTTTAACGCAAAGAAGACGAGAGGCACAATCCATATAGAACTCGGCAAAGACGGCATAAAAATAGGCGCCCACCTCTTTAAAACAAAACGCATTGTAATAGAGCCGAAGAACCCCCCCGCTTTCTTGCGAAAGCAAGAGGGGGGGCCCTTTACGATTAACAAACAATCCTACAGGGGCAATCTTGAACTGGCCATTAATGCTGACGGTAAAACTGTGACGGCTATAAACAATGTTGCCCTTGAAGCATATCTTGCAGGAGTCGTTTCTGCCGAGATGCCCAGCTACTGGGACAGCGAAGCTTTAAAGGCTCAGGCCATCGCGGCAAGAACCTACTGTATTTACATCAAATCAAGGTTCGGCAAAAACCGTAACTGGGATGTCAGGGCAACTCAGGCAAATCAGGTCTATAAAGGTGTTGCAGGTGAAACCCTGCGCACCAATAACGCCGTTAAAAGCACATCCGGAATAGCCCTTTGCTGTGAGCAGGATTCAGGAATATGTGAATATTTTCCAACATATTACAGTTCAGTCTGCGGCGGGCATACTGAAGATACTAAAAACGTCTTCGGCGATAGTTTCGTCTCGCTGGGCGGTGTGGAATGTCCGTACTGCAGAGACATTACAAGGTCGAGTCTGTTCTACTGGCCGATGGTAGAATTCGATAAAAAGTATGTTACTGAAAGAATTATTAAAAGATATCCCAAGTTAAAGGATTTGGAAAAAATAGAAAAAATAGAGCCGGCCAAAGTAAATACCTATACTAATGGTTTTAAAAGGGTCATCAGTGTAAAATTGACAGGTTCTTCGGGAAAAACCGGTATATTACGGGCAGAGGACCTGCGATTGGCAATCGACCCTACGGGGGCAAAGATTCAAAGTACAAGCTGTACGATATCGAGGAGTGGAGATGAATTTATATTCGTCTCAGGCAGAGGATTCGGCCATGGCGTCGGCCTGTGCCAGTATGGCGCCAGACAAATGGCAAGAGAAGGCAAAACCGCTCAGGAAATTTTAATCTATTATTATCCAAACAGTAAAATTAAAACTCTTTATTAAAGAATTGATGGCTGTCACTAATTTCCCCTTAGTCTCTCAGGTACAGATCCTCATTTTTTATGAAAAATTATTCCGATACCAAGCTATCCAGGACGTAACAAAATACGCACAAAAACAAATATTACAAAAAGCCAGCAGGGCCACGTTAAGATCGAGCACAGTCTTTTTAAATATTTTCCATTTCCCCTCGCCAACACAACTTTTTTTAAGATAATTAATAAACTCATAAAGGAATATTATTAGATACATTTGAAAAATTATGGGTACGCAGGATAAATTCAAGTCTATCCCGGAAATGCGCATTTGGAATATCCCATTTTTGACAACGGAATATATTACAATCAGCGGTATGACAAGGTAATTAATAACCTTAATCGCTATAAACCATTTTTTTAAAGGCCTGAGAATTTCTACATAGTCATTTAAGATTGCCCATATTAAAAGAAGGGTAGTCAATACCGCAAAAAGGATAGCCTTATTCTCATAACCATTACTCTCATGAATAGCTGCAGGGATACTGAATTTAAAAACAACAAAAGCCCAGCATGAAATGCCAAGTATATTTGGCGTAAAGAAAGGAGGAAAGAAAATATGAAGAGGACGAAAGAAAAGCTCTTTAATCTTCATATATTTTTCCTATAGGGAACTACTAATTAGGGTACTAATTGTGGACAGCCACTATTTTTGAAACCCAAAATCACTCTCTTTTCAAAATTTCTCATAATCATAACAATTATTGTACAGCAAAAATCACTGTTTGCCAATAAACAATAGCGTGATAATAGGGATATAGTTAGTCTCTTGCCAAAAGTCCTTTTTTGGCTTATAGTTACGGTAAACGGGATTGAAGATTGAAAAATGAAGATTGAAAATTTAAAAAAAACAAACTCGCCAAAGGCGGTTCCTCAAATCTTCAATCTACAATTTTAAATTTTTCAATTTTTTGTGCCTTGGTGGCTACGAAAATTATGAGCGTTTTTGAAATAACTAAAAGAGATACCCAAAGCAACGCACGAACAGGCGTTTTGCAAACAGCGCACGGCTCTGTCAGGACCCCTGTCTTTATGCCGGTAGGTACAAGAGCAGCGGTCAAAGGTATAATGCCGCAAGAGCTTGTCGCTGCCGGCAGTCAGATAGTCCTTGCCAATACATTTCATCTGATGTTAAAGCCCGGCGCAAGCGTAATAGAAAAATGCGGGGGATTACACAAATTTATGGCCTGGGACGGGCCGATACTAACTGACAGCGGAGGATTTCAGGTTTTTTCGTTAAGCTCAATTAATGCCACGGACGATTCCGGAACGGAATTTTCAAGTCCATACGATGGGAAGAAAATCAAGCTCGACGCCGCAGGTGTTACCAAAATTCAAAACAGGCTCGGAGCCGATATTATAATGTGCTTCGACCAATGTCCTGCCTTCGATGCGAAACCCCAAGAGCAGCAAAAGGCTGTAGCCAGGACAATAAAATGGGCGAAGATTTGCAAAGAATCGCACTCCAACGATAAACAATTACTA
>CAYTQR010000075.1:0-8803 GCA_964440045.1 uncultured Planctomycetaceae bacterium
AATCAAAGTTGTAAAAAGACGCAATATAGAGGCCTTTGCGACAGTTTTTCACGCAGTTGCGACTATACAGGGCCGAGGCAAAGAGAAAATTGATTTTACTGATATTCTTAAAGCCATTTTCCCCGGCGGCTCAATCAGCGGTGCTCCGAAAATCAGTGCGATGAATATAATCAATGAACTTGAACCGACAGCAAGGGGTCTTTATACCGGCTGTATCGGCTGGCTCGACTTAAAAGGCAATGCCTGCTTGAATATCGTTATAAGAACAATTATCATAAAGGACAATACCGCTTTTGCCCAGACCGGCGGCGGTATCGTTGCCGACTCCGACCCTCAGGCAGAGTGGAACGAAACACTTATTAAGGCAAAAGCTTTACTTGCAGGAATAAAAGCAGTTCAGGAATAATAATGGTACAGAAAGTATTTTTAAATAACGGTATAATCAATTCATCGCAGGCTTCTATAAGCTGTGCTGATGGCGGGTTTTTGTATGGAGCGGGACTGTTTGAGACTATGCGGGCTTCAAACGGTGTTGTTTTTGCACTTGATGACCATTTGGACAGGCTCTTTTCGAGCGCGGAAAAACTGAAAATAAATCTGCGAGGCGATAAGAAGTTTTTTGCCGATGCGGTATATGAAACTTTAAATGCCAATGAGCTTAAAGAAGCCCGGATTCGCCTGACAGCGACAAGCGGAGCAGTCGGTGCTGAAAATCCCGAGCCGACATTGCTCATCACTGCCGTTAATTTCGAGCCTTATCCTAAGGAGTATTACGATAAGGGAATTATGGTTATATTAAACTCTTACAGGCAAAATCCTGCCGATGTTTTGGCAGGGCATAAAACAACAAGCTATTTTTCAAGGATATCCGCTCTGGGAATGGCGCATCAAAAACGGGCAGCAGAGGCTTTGTGGTTTACAATCGACGGCAGGCTTAGCGAGGGATGTGTAAGCAATGTGTTTATCGTAAAAGATTCGGTCCTTTTTACGCCTTCGCTGGAGACAGGTGTGTTGCCGGGGATTGCAAGAAAGACGGTTTTAAATCTTGCTGCCAAAAATTCAATAAAAGCAGAAGAAAAAGATTTGAGTATCGACGATTTGCTCGAAGCAGATGAAGTTTTTATTACAAATGTCATAATGCAGGTAATGCCGGTGATAAAGATTGAGGCTCATGATGTAGGAAAGGCCAAGCCGGGACCGATTACGAAAAAAATGGCTGTTCTTTACACGGAATTTTTCAATCAATACTGTTCGGGAAAGAAATAATGAAGATTAAAGATATTGTTACGGTAATCGAGAAGATTGCTCCTCCAAATCTGGCACAAAGCTGGGACAATACCGGCCTGCTCATCGGCGATAGCAATTCGACGGCAAAAAAAATCCTGCTGACAATTGATATAACAAAAGATGTTGTAAAAGAAGCTAAACAGGCCGGTTGTAATTTTATTATCAGTTATCATCCGGTTATCTGGGACGGCTTAAAGAGTATTTCCCGTGATTCGATTGTTTACGAGCTTATTCGCAAGGGGATTAGTGTTTATTCGATACACACAGCTCTTGACGTGGTCAGCGGCGGAGTAAATGACGGATTAGCTGAAATTGTCGGGATAAAAAATCCTGTCCCGGTTGGAGATTTTGTCCAGTACGGACAGAATAATTATAAACTCGTGGTCTTTGTTCCTGCCGATTCTCTTGAAAAAGTTACCAATGCGATTTTTAAAGCTGGAGCAGGGGCGATAGGCAATTACAGTCATTGCAGTTTCCGCAGCGCCGGCGAGGGAACTTTTTTACCGCTCAAGGGAGCTAAACCTGCAATCGGCAGAAAGGGCAAACTCGAAAAGGTTGACGAAATAAGGTTTGAGTCGATAGTGCCTGCCCAGAAAATAACAGATGTTGTAAAAGCGATGAGGAAGGCTCATCCTTATGAAATGCCTGCCTTTGATATTATAAAATTATATGACCTCGAGGACGAAATCGGGCTTGGCAGGTTCGGATTACTCGAAAAACCGATGCAGTTGAGCACGATACTCAGGAAAATAAAGGCTTCTACCGGTGCCAAAGCGGCGGGAATTGTCGGGTCTAAAAAGCGGCTCGTCAAAAAAGCCGCTGTTTGTGCCGGTTCGTGCAGTAAGTTGATAATGAATGTAATTGCAGCAAAATGCGACCTCTATCTGACAGGTGAAATCAAGCATCATCAGGCACTTGCGGCCCAAGAGGCAGGAATGACAGTTGTATGTCTAAGCCACAGTGTTTCGGAAAGATTCATACTTAAAAAAGTTGTAAAAGAACTACAAAAAAATCTAAAAGATGTTAAAATCATCATCAGTAAAAAAGATAAAGACCCCTTTGAATGGACGAATCTCGTTAAAAAAAAGAAAGGGTATGTTTAATCACAGATTTCGCAGATTGTAATGATTTTTTTAAAAGGTTAATCAATTTAATCAGCGCAATCAGTGATAAATAAAAACCGTGAATGCTTACAAATAAAGATTTCTAACGGGACAAAGGTATGACGGAAGAATTTGAACAGCAGGAAGAGTTAGCAGATGTTTCGGATGAATGTTTAGCTGATGCCGATGAGCCAACGAGTATTCCTTCGCACCAGATAACCACCGAATCGGTGATTGAGGCGATACTTTTTGCTTCTGATGAGCCTTTGTCTGCTGAACGGCTCGGCGCCATTGCTGAATTCAACGGCACAGCCGCACAGGTTAAAAAATGTATCGAAACTCTTAATGAGCAGTATTGTCAAAACGGCCGGGCGTTCAGGATAGAGGAAATTGCAGGCGGTTTTCAGATGATGACGCTGCCGGAGTATAATAATTGGCTTAAAAAACTTTTGCGCCAGCGAGGAGAAACCAAGCTGTCTCCTGCCGCGTTGGAGACCCTTGCTATCGTTGCCTACAAACAGCCTGTGATAAGAGCCGATGTAGAGGCGATTCGGGGCGTTGCCTGCGGCGAGATGATTCGCTCGCTGATTTACAAAGGCCTTGTCAAGATTGTCGGCAAAGCGGAAATCCTTGGCAGACCGCTTCTTTACGGCACGACAAAAAAGTTTCTTGAAGTATTCGGCTTAAATTCACTTAAGGACCTGCCGAAAGCAGAAGAACTCAAGCAGCCGGGGCAGTAAAAACCAAAAAAACTGAGGAATTTGCTTTTCGTGCCAATCCCCCTAATTAATTGATTTTTCACGCGATTTATGGTATAATCTCCACCAAAGGTGAAGGTAGTGAGAAGACTATATTTATATAGAAATGGTCCTATAATACTGTTGCTGGTATTGTTTGCCTGCACAAATGTTTATGCTTTGCAGGGCTCGACAGCAGCAAATGGTTCCAATGTGCAGGCAGTTCACGATATTGGCATCACCGGAGCGGGAATAAATATCGGTTTTGTTTCCTCACAAAATGTGTTTGTCGGACATAATGCTTTTCGGGATGCAAATGGGGTTATTCACGCGGAAAATGTCAACAGCGATCTCAATAATGGTTTTTGGCACGATACTGTAATGGCGGGAATGATAATCAGCCAGGGACAATTGCCAAACCATCCGAACGATATTGGTGTTGCACCTGGTGCAATGATACATTGTTACAGGCTGGGCTCAAGCAGCGGTACTTCGTTAGTGAAGATTTTAAACGAATTAACAGGATCGCGAAACTGCAAGATTATCATAACAGGTTTCGAACATAATACCGAACCAAATGGTCAAACTCAGGAAACTTTGAAGTATGATTATTATGCAGATGTATGCGATGTAATATTTGCTAACGCAGCCGGAAACATAGGTTCACGAATTACCGTTTTTGGCGATGCGTATAACGGAATAACAACTGGCGGACTTGCGGAAATACAAACTGATATATACCTAAAAGTCGGACTGGCGACTAATGACGGGCCAACCGCAGATGGACGAAGAAAACCTGACATTACGGCACCTTCAACGAATCAAGTTGTTCCAGGCTATAATAATGGCGATCCAAATTATTGGTCTTCGGGCTGGTCGGATGGGGCTACGAGCTGGGCAGTGCCGCATACCGCAGGTGTTGCTGCGTTATTGCTTGAATATGCAGATCAGACTGCCGATACAGACGATGGCCATAATGTAGTTATAAAGGCGACGATAGTTAATTCGGCATTTCCGAATATTCATAATAGAGATGGGCTACCAACATATCCGGCTAATCCCGAGAATGTATGGCATCCTCAAAGAGGTTATGGCAGGATAGACGCCTATCGTGCATATCTTACATTATCTGCTGACAGGGTTGTTGCCGAGGCGCCGATAACTTCAATGATCGGCTGGGCTTATGATACAATGAGCAACAACGCGACACATAACTATTTTATTACGGGTAAAAAAAATGAAAGACTGATTCTAACGGTTACCTGGAATCGTAAGATAGATAAGTCCGGTTCAGTTTATGAGCCAAACCTGCCGTTGTTCAATATCGATGTAACTATCAAAAATCCTGCGGGGGGTACTATTTTTTCTGAAATTGACGATGTGAACAACCTTGAGAAAATAGATTCGCTTCTGCCTGCCGATGGCAATTATACTGTGTCTTTGCATAATACCAGCACGAAGAGTCAAGCGTATGGTTTGGCATTTGAGTTTTTGCAGCCATTAACAGGTGACTTTAATATTGATTATGTCGTGGATGAGTATGATTTGTGCCAAATGGCTTTTGAATGGCTGACTGTCGGGCCGGATACGGATATAGTCCCTGATGATAATCACATAGTAAATTGGCGGGATTTTGCCGCTTTTGCCGATGATTGGCTCAAAACTGATGGGCGATATTACAATCCATAGCACTCACTTCTTTTTATTTGACCCTGCATGTCCGGAAGCTTAAACTTTAGCCCCTATGGCTTTAAAATTGATTATAAATGCTGATGATTTCGGACTTTGTCAAGGCGTCAATAAAGCCGTTGTCGAGGCTCATAACAGAGGCGTTCTAACCAGCGCTACTATTATGGCCAATATGCCTGCGGTAGATGAGGCAATAGGGGTCGCTAAAAACACTTCCTCTCTCGGTGTAGGCATCCACTTAAATGTTATAGACGGCAAACCGCTTTCTTCAGACAGTACCGTTGAACCGCTGATTGATGATAGGGGCGAATTTAAATATTCCGCTTCAAAACTTGCACTCAAAACACTTATGTGCAAAAAAATTCGCAAGGCTATAGAAACCGAGCTTGCCGCACAGATTACTTCGATTATCGATAAGGGCATCAAACCCACGCATCTGGATTCACATAAGCACTTTCATTGTTTAGCCCCTGTATATAAAATAGTATGTTCTCTGGCTGGTGATTTTGGTATTACCGCGATTCGCTGGCCGTGGGAGCCGGCCACTGTTTGCGGCAATGATTGGCCGAGAGTCGGGCCGAAGGACAAAATCCGTGCTTTTTTGGTAAGACAAATGGCCCTGAACACTCAAAAACTGGATAATCGCTTCATAAAGAACGATATTTTTTTCGGCCTTGCCCATACCGGCAGAATAGATGATAATTTCTGGGCTGAAATAGCTCGGACCCAGTTTGTCGGAACCGCTGAAGTTATGACGCATCCGGGTTATGCCGAGGGTCTTGGCAAAACTCGCCTGGTTGAGCAGCGCCAAATTGAGCTTAAATGTCTCTGTGCCTCTGCGACAAAAGATTTGCTCGAACAGGCAGGGATACAGCTCGTACATTATGGCAATATTGACGGAACATAAAAATGACTGAAATGTGTATCGAATATTCGGTGTTTGTACCCTTGTACAACGAAGAGGCGGTGGTGCAGGAATTGTACGACCGTCTGACAAAGGTAATGCGGCAAACGGGCGAAATTTATGAGCTTATTTTCATCGATGACGGCAGCAGCGATGGGACAGGCGAAAAATTGAAGAGCATTTGCCAAAATGACAAGCACGTTGTCGTTATCGAATTGCGCAGGAATTTCGGCCAGACTCCCGCCCTTGCGGCAGGTTTTGACAACGCCTACGGCCAGGTGATAATCAGCATGGACGGCGACCTCCAGCATCTGCCCGAAGAGATACCAAACTTCCTGAAAAAAATCGATGAAGGTTACGACGTCGTCAGCGGCTGGCGTGAAAAACGGGTGGACAATCTTATTATGCGTAAAATCCCCAGCCGGACAGCCAACTGGCTCGCCTCGAAGGTAAGCGGCGTTGACATTCACGATTTCGGCACAACTTTTAAGGCATATCGGCGGCAAATAATCCAGGACGTCAAACTTTACGGCGAAATGCACCGCTTCATACCGGCTCTTATCTCCTCCAGCGGCGGAAAAATAATCGAAATACCTATTAAAAACATCGAACGCCCTTCAGGCACAAGTAATTACGGTATCTCCCGCACATTCAGGGTAGCATTTGATTTAATTACACTGCGCTTTCTGCTGGGTTATATAACCAGACCATTGCATTTCTTCGGCAAGGCCGCTTTTTACTGTATTGTCGCAGCCTGTCTGGTTTTTGCTTATGTCTTATTCGATAAATTGTATTTCAATGTTCCGATATTTATCGCACACGGCCCATTAAGCGCGGCCGGTATAATCCTTTTGCTGGTAGGTCTGATTTTTATTTCTACCGGCCTGATTGGTGAAATGATAAGCAGGGTTTATTTCGAGGCTACCGACCAAAAAATTTACACGGTCAGAGATATTTACACAAAGGACAGCAGGTAAAAAATGAAAAAGAAGAAAAATTCTTTTTTGATATGGTTATGGATAGCTATAGTTATCTTGGCTGCGATAAGTCTGGCCAGACATTTTAGCATAAAGAATTTTCACATAATCGCTCCTGAGATTCTTTATACCAGCGGTCAGCCGAGAGGCATGGATTATACACGTCTGTTGTACAAATATCATATTGCCACTTTCGTCAATGTCCGCGATGCAGATGAACATCGCGAGCGGAACTGGTACAACGAGGAAATAATCTGGATGCGGGACAACGGCGCAAACTATATCGAGCTTCCAATTGAAAAACACGGTGATTTCCAGGGTATCCCCGACAACAGAACAATCGAGCAGTTTCTTGAAATTATGGCAGAGGTTAAAAATCGTCCCGTCCTTGTTCACGACAGCAGTGGTAGAAAACGGGTCTCATATCTTGCGGCAGCCTGGATGTTAAAGACAGGAACATACGATTTGAATCATACCGCCGAAAAGGTCAAGCAGGTAAAAAACGAAACTCTAACCAAAAAAGAGATGGAATTTTTGCAGTCTCTTACAAAATAACCCGCCTTTGAGCCCGGCAAAAAGATTAAACCACAAATTAATAGGACAGGTACAATTTATTTCATTTTTGCCAACAAACTGCTTATAAAACCCGCAAGTACTTTCTGCGGCACGTTTGCCAGCTCCATCGCCGGCTGGTCTGACTGGAGCATGCTTTCCAAAACCGCCTTTGACTTACTCCGGCTGGAAGCAATTTGACCTGCCGTCTTTTGAGCCTCGGCAAGTTGGCCGTCTGTCATTTGTCTTAGATACTTTATTATCAGTTCTCTCTCGGCTGATGTTACCTTGTCCTCTGACCCCTCCGGCGCCTCTGTTTGATGCAACAGCCTGCCGGTTAAGTTATGCGTCTCCCGCATAGCCTGTTCATATTTCACTTCCTCATCCTGGTCAACCGGTGCGAGTTTAAGTTCCTCTTCATCATTGCTTTTAGGCGTAGGCACATAGCATCGATGGTTACAGGCTGGACATTTTCCCCATTTGCCGCCCGCGGTATCTGGAGCTGTAATCTTCTTTTCGCAATTCTCGCAGTGAAAACTTATTGCCATTTCTTAGCCTCCTGATTTCTATTGCTTATACTCTGCTTCGAGGTCTGTTGTAATTCCGCCTCGAGGCGTAAACCTTGCGGTAATTTTCATCCATTTTGGTTTGCATTCTGCGACAAGGTCGTCAAGTATCTGGTTGGTCGCTGCCTCGTAAAATATCCCCTTGTTTCTGTAGCTTTGCATATAGAATTTCAGGCTCTTCAGTTCGATGCATTTCTTATCCGGACAGTATTCGATCGTTATTGTCCCGAAGTCCGGCTGGCCTGTTTTAGGACAAAGACTCGTAAATTCCGGGCAGGATATCTTAATTGAATATTCCCGGCCGGGCCGCGGATTGTCAAAAAGCTCCATTTTTACCTCATCCATCTTCTCATCCCGTTTTGCATTTGTTAAAAATCTACAGGCCGTTATAATAATACAAATTCGTGATAATATCAAGTAAAGCAGCCTTAATTTATGACAAAAAAGCCCAAAAAAGCCGTGGTTTTGCTCAGCGGAGGCCTGGATTCGGCCACTACGCTAACAATCGCAAAAAACAAAGGGTTTAAATGCTGCGCTCTGACGTTTCGCTATGGCCAAAGACACAGTATTGAGATAAACAGTGCAAAGAAAATCGTAAAATCGATTGGCGATGTTCAACACAAAATTATCGACATCTGTCCTGCTGTGTTTTCAGGCTCCGCACTGACGGACAAATCCATTAAAGTCCCCATGAACAGAACCATCAATACTGCCCAAATACCCGTCACTTATGTACCGGCAAGAAACACAATATTTTTAAGTTACGCCCTTGCCTTTGCCGAATCAATTGGCGCCTTCGATATTTTCATCGGCGTCAACGCCACAGATTACAGCGGCTATCCCGACTGCCGAAACGAATACATCAAAGCCTTTGAAAAAATGGCTAATCTTGCCACCGCTGCAGCGGCAAAGAAAAAAGGCCGATACAAAATTCATACACCAATAATAAAAATGTCAAAAGCTCAAATTATCAAGGCTGGAACACGCC
>CAYTQR010000076.1:0-8723 GCA_964440045.1 uncultured Planctomycetaceae bacterium
CCCGCCGTGAAACGGCGGGCTAAATATCGTCGCCGTGCCGGCGACGGCTAAACAATATTGAGATTTAGAAGATTGTATCGATAACACTTTTCGTAACGATAACGATATCGAGGGTAACGGCTGAGTACAAAACCAGCATTCGTGGGTAATGGGCGGCCAGGCCGGCACGGGCGATAAAGAATATAAACAGAACAGCTACAAGAGAAATGGCTGAAAGGATGGTTGACAGGAACAAATCCGGGTCGCTGCCTAAAGCAGTATTTAAGGCGGCCTGGCAAATCAGAACCGCTGCGGAAAGGAGCAGCCAATTCGCGTCGGACCGGCCGGCAAGGATAAATGCCTCCAAGCCTTCAGCGATTATTATCGAACAAATCAGGACCGGCAGAGACAGCCAGAAAACAGGCGGAACATTCAAGAGGGGCTTTTGAAATGCAAGGAAGATGGCGACGGCAAAAATAACCGTTATCCAGAACCTGCGTGTTTTGAAAAACAAAATCAAACCAACCGCTAACGCGCCGAGCGGGGCGTGATAAAACCCGATTGAAAAAGCGTCAGGTTTTATATTGGCCGGGCCGGACAGGCCTGTAAGTGTTTCTGTTGAGAGGCCAGTTGCTATTGGTATGGGGACGAAACGATACTTTGGCATTGCGGCAAGATAGAAACAGGCGATGATAAAAATAAAGGGCAAAAGAGAAAGAACGGCTGAAAACAAATCTATAGCTTTATCGCCTGGATATATCCATTTATTGAGAAAGGCGGCGGGGATGAAAGTCCAGGGCAGGCAGGCATAAATAAGGCCGGCGGCGGGGTGATAACAGAGAAAAGCTGAAGCAAAGGCGCCGAAGCCGTAAATCAAGCCTGCAATAAAAGAGGCGATAAAGGAATTGACGTATCTTCCACTTACGAGGAAAGCGCCTGCAGCGGCGATAATGGGGGTAAGGAGAGAAAGCCTTTGGATTTGGGTGATTTTACCCAGATGAGCCCAGAAGAGCCAACCGGTAAAAGCGGTGTAGATTATCACAGCCAAAACAAACAGAACAACTGGTGGACGTTTTTTGCTCATAAAACTGGGCCGCTATTTTATTATAACCTTTCCGCTGCCGCGGGCAATGGCGCCGAGCTTGTAAACTGTCTGGCCGGTGCGGATAAGCTGTCTATTTATAGAATCGGCAAAATCAGGCGCAACTATTAAAATAAAACCGATGCCCATATTAAAGGCACGGAACATTTCCTGCTCTTCGACGGGGCCGACGTTCTGTAAAAAGGCGAAAATCGGCGGAATCTGCCAGGCAGAGCGGTTTATTACGGCGTCGCAGTTCTTTGGCAGGATTCGGGGGATATTACCCGGCAAGCCGCCTCCGGTGATGTGGGCCATTCCGTGGATTATCTGCTTTACCTTGTAATGGCGGAGCAATTTGACAATCGAACGGACATAAATTCTTGTGGGCGTCAGCAAAATTTCGCCTATTGGCTTGTTGTCGAGTTCTGCGATTTTCTCGTCGGGCTTTAAGCCGAGTTTTTTGAAACAGATGTGCCTTGCCAGCGAAAAGCCGTTGGAGTGCAGGCCGGTTGAGGCAAGACCGAGGATAATATCGCCGGGCTCGGCTTTTGAGCCGGTGATGATTTTGGTTCTTTCGACGATGCCAACGGCGAAGCCAGCCATGTCGAAATCGTCCTTTTTGTAGATATCGGGCATTTCAGCGGTTTCGCCGCCGATGAGCGCGCAGTCGGCAAGCCGGCAGGCAGCAGCGATGCCTTCGACAAGCTGAGCGACTTTGGCCGGTTCGAGCTTGTTTACCGCCAGATAATCGAGGAAAAACAAAGGCTCTGCACCCATAACAAGCATGTCGTTGACGCTCATAGCGACCAGGTCGAAGCCGAGGGTGTCGAATTTTTTCATATCCTTTGCGATGAACACCTTTGAGCCGACGCCGTCGGTGCAGGCGACAAGGACAGGATTTTTATAATTTTTTTTGAATATTTTTTCGTCGTAATCCAGCCGAAACAAACCTGCAAAGCCGCCAGGCAGGTTGATTACTCGCGGACCGAAAGTGCTTTGAATCGAGGCGCCAATCCGTTCGACCATTTCATCATTGGCGTCAATATTGACGCCGGACTGAGCGTAGGTAAGAAAATCTGCCATTTAAAACCATTATAATTGGATAGGTTCGTCGTCGAAAAGCGGCATCTGGTATCGCTCCATCGTGAATTTGTTAACAATCGTCTCGACGGGTATCGGATAATTACCCGACCAGCAGGCGCTGCAGTAACATTCTTTAGGTTTTGAGGCACAGGAAAGCATTCCCTCTAATGAGATATAGCCTATGCTGTCAACTTCGAGAAAATCCTTAATCTGCTTCATATCTTTGCCGTTTGCCAGCAGCTCTTCCTTTGTCGGGAAATCGACGCCGTAAAAGCAGGGAAATCTTACCGGCGGACAGCTTACCCGCATATGTATTTCCTTTGCGCCGGCAAGCCTGAGCGCTTTGATTTTGCCTTTTGTAGTTGTTCCGCGGACGATTGAGTCGTCAACCACCACAACCCTTTTGCCCTTTACCACTTCTTTTATGACAGCGAGTTTGAGTTTGACGGCAAGGTCTCTTGCATTCTGCTGTGGCGAAATAAATGTTCTGCCGACATAGTGGCTTCTGATAAAACCCATATCAAATGGTATTCCGCTCTCTTGCGAATAGCCTATTGCCGCTGAGGTGCCTGAATCGGGTACCGGGGTTACGACATCGGCATCGACGGGGTGTTCTTTTGCGATTTGTGCGCCGAATCTTTTTCTGATTTCGTGGACGTTTTCGCCGAAAATACGACTGGACTGCTTTGCAAAATAGACATGCTCAAAGATACAGTGGGCGCCGGCGATGTTTTCGGTATCTGCAAATTTTCTGCTGTACAGGCCGTCTTTACTCAACGTAACGATTTCACCGGGTTCAACGTCGCGGATATATTCTGCCTCGATTGTATCAAAGGCGCATGTTTCACTTGCGACGCAATAGGCGCCGTCTTTTGTTTTGCCTATGCATAAAGGTCTGACGCCGTAAGGGTCGCGTGCCGCTTCTATTCTGTCGGGGAATAAAAAGAGCAGAGAATATGCTCCCTGCAGATGGTTGAGCATGTGGACAAGAGGGTCGGGCTTCGAAACATGCGAAGGTTTTGCCAAAAGATGAATGATAATTTCAGTGTCATTTGTCGATTTGAATATGTGCCCATAGGCCTCATATTCGTCGCGCAGCAGCGAAGCGTTGATTAAGTTTCCATTATGAGCTACAGCGACCTGGCCCCGGGAGTATTCGGCAAGCAAAGGCTGGGCATTTACCAGATTTCGCGAGCCGGCGGTCGAATATCTGACATGGCCGATTGCGATAGGGTTTTTGAGCATACTAAGTATGTTTCTTCCGCCCCGGAAGACCCTGTTGACATGCCCCATACCAACATGACAAGCGATTGTCTGGCCATCACTGGTCGCAATGCCTGCCGATTCCTGTCCGCGATGCTGCAGGCTGTGGAGGCAGAAGAAGGTTTTCTCAACAGCCTCGGCATCACCGAAGATACCGAAAAGGCCGCAGTTTTCCTTTTTGTCCATAACCATCTTCCCTGTAAAGAGTTAAAGCAGCGGCACCACCGAAAAAGTTGCCTTGTTGAAGTATGCATAGTCTATCGCAGCGGCCCGTTAAAGTCAAATGCTTTAAGTGAGAAAAGATTGCAAAATTATCTTTTCGGTTGTATTTTATAGGCTGCGAAGGAAATTATCTTAAAAATGGATTTTGAGGCGCCAATGGCATCGGGCAAACCTACAGTCGTAGTAATCGGTAGTATATATGTTGATATGGCTATACGCTGTGTGGACTTTCCAGCGACAGGCGAGATTGCGACAGGCAACAGCTTTTCGTGTACAATTGCCGGGGCCGGGGCAAATCAGGCTGTCCAGGCGGCACTTTGCGGGTGCGAGGTGTATCTTGTCGGCAAGGTCGGCAAGGACAATTTCGGGCAGATGATAAAAAGCAACCTTGCGGATTTCGGGGTCAACTGCGATTTTGTTTTTGAAGCGGAGGCAAAAAATACAGGGGTCAGTGTTTCATTAGTCAGCAGTTCCGGGGCGAACCGGACGGTAGTTTCCAAAGGAGCAAACCAGGCGCTGCAGATGAGCGATATAAAGGGAGAGGGTTTTGAAAATCTTCTCGCTCGTGCCGATGTTTGCCTGATAGACGGCAAACTTGGCAGCGATTTTGTCTGCAGCGCGATAAGGACAGCAAAACTTGCGAAGAAAAAAGTGATACTTGACCCCGCACTGAGCAGTGAACAGTTTGAAGACCAAAGCGGCCGGCTGCCGCTGGATTATTATACTGCAGATATACTTGTGCCGAATTTTGCAGAAGCAGCGGAATTAACCACTTCTCAAAGTCATAATATTCGTACCGTAAAGCTAATGGGCTCAGACCTTATTGCTCGAGGCGTGGGCTGTGTTGTTATTAAGCTCGGCAAACGGGGCGCTCTTGTTGTGGATAAAGAAGGAGCCAGCCATATATCACCTTTTGAAGTGAAGTTTGTTGACCATGCCGGCTGTGGAGATGCTTTCGACGGTGCACTTGCGGCAAGCTGTGCGGTAGGTGATGAAATCAGAGAGGCTGTAAAGTTTGCCTCAGCCGCGGGTGCGCTTGCCTGTACGAAATTTGGCTCGCAGGAATCGCTGCCGAAAAAAGAGGAAATCCTCGAATTGCTGCAAACTTTGCCGTAAAGAAATGTAACCCAACGCTTTTTATTTTAATTTTGCTTTAATGACGCTGAGGAGTCGTTCGTTTTTAACGGGTTTTTGGAACACGCCGGCAAAGCCAAGCTGGCTGTAATCGATGTTGTCCGTCATTCCGTTGCCTGCACCACTTAAGAGGAAAATCGGCGACTTGTTGCCGATGAGCTTTAGCTCTTTGACGAAATTTGCGCCGGCATCAATCTCTTCCATCATCAAATCGACAAGAACAAGGTCGGGGGCGCTTTCTTTATAGACATTTAAACCCTGCTCGGCGCTTTTTGCCTCAACCATTATATAGCCGTTGGCTTCGAGAAACAGGCGCATAGCGTCAAGAAAATCGGGGTCGTCATCAATTGCCAGGATTACATATTTGCCGTCCTGCATATCGGTCTCCTTTAAAAACAGGCAACTTCCTTATTCAGTTTATTAAAATTCTTCGTCTTGAGTAAGTCCACAATAAAATCTATGGCTCTTTCCATATTAGCTTTTGCCTTTTCAGACAAACCGGCGTCAAACCGGTCAAATTTGTAGCCTCGAATGCCGAGAACAAAGGCTTTTGCCTTTGAGCCGAAAAGTTTTTCAGCTAAGGTCATAACCTGTGCGGGTTCGACGCTGTGACTTGAAAAACTTCCTTCCTGCCGGGCCTTTAACGGTTCGAAAGTGAAAGGCTCATGGCAATTTGCCGAGGCATCAGCGAAAATAACGATATCATACTCGGCAATCTGGGCAGAATCTTCAACGGTTAACTGATAATCCGACTCAATAGTAACGCCGGGCAGATTTTTTGATTCTATATGTTCAGCTACGGCAGGGCCTAAGCCGTCATCTGCCCTTGCCGGGTTGCCGAATCCTATCAGCAGAATTTTCTTGTTGTTTGCTGTCATTCTTTTGTTTTACTCACTATTTCATTACCTTCGCAATCGAAGAGGGTAACTTTTAAAGGCATTTTACCCATTGCATGTGTCGCACAACTTAAGCACGGGTCATAGGCTCTTATTGCAACTTCAATATGATTGAGCAGGCCTTCGGTGATGTCCGGGACGCCGTCGATATGGTCGGCTGCAACTTTCTGGACGGCACGGTTCATAGGCTCATTGTTGTTCGTAGTCGATACTATAAGATTTGCCATAACAATCTGGTCATCGTCATTGATTTTATAATGATGGAACAAGGTGCCTCTTGGTGCTTCGAGAAGACCGATGCCTTCGTTTCTTCGTTCGCCTTTTACCACAAGGTCATTGCCCTGCAGGTCGGGGTCGTTTAGAAGGTCGTTAATTTTTTCAACCGAATGTAAAAGCTCAATCATTCTTGCCCAGTGATAGGCCATTGTTATATTGTTCGGCTTGTTATCTGTAACAGCCATAAATTCCTGCCGGGCTTTTTCCGCTTCGGGCGTATCGATAAAATCACAGGTGTTTACTCTTGCAAGCGGGCCGACACGGTACCAGCCTTTTTCCGGGCCGAGCGATTTTATGAACGGGAATTTCATATATGTCCAGGATTTGACGCCTTCGACGATATAGTCGAGATAGTTCGAACAATCAACATGGTCGAATATTTTATTTCCCTCTGCATCGATTACTCTTAAATTACCGTGATACAAATCCATCGCGCCGTCTTTGCGGATGAGACTTAAATGGTTGGATTCAAACGAACCAAAAGGTTTGAGTTTGTCGAGATTTTCGACAGTATAATCTTTTGCGACTTTCAGAGCGCCTCTTGCCCAATCGAGTATTTGCTTGATATCTTTTAGAAAAACATCTCTTTCAGTGATAGAAAGGTTTTTATTTATTCCGCCCGGTATAGCGCCTGTGCCGTGGATTTTTTTGCCTGCAGTTGCCTTGATAATTTCCTGACCGTACTTTCTTAACATTACGCCCTGGACAGCAAGGTCTTTATGTTTTAATGCAACGCCGATGACGTTTCTTATTTTCGGGTCCGCGTCAAAGCCGAACAGCAAATCCGGCGAACAGAGATGGAAAAAGTGCAGCGCGTGCGACTGGAGTATCTGGCCGTAGTGCATCAGGCGGCGCATTTTTTCCGCAGTCGGGGTGAGTTTGTCGGCGCCGACTATTACGTCCATTGCCTTTGCCGCCGCGAGGTGATGGCTGACAGGACAGATACCGCAGAGTCTCTGGACGAGTACGGGCACTTCCCAGTAGGGCCGGCCCTGAATAAATCTTTCAAAGCCGCGGAATTCGACGATATGAAACCTTGCCTGGGTGACTTTGTTGTTTTCATCGAGCAGAATCGAGACCTTGCCATGGCCTTCGACTCTGGTTACCGGTTCTATTATAACTCTTTTACTCATTTATTGCTCCAAGACGTATCAATCGTATTTTATTAGTTCGTAAGGCAATTCAAGCGGTTTGTTATTCAAAAGCGCGACAAGGGCCTGCCAAATCGTATCGGCACTCGGTGGACAGCCCGGCAGGGAATAGTCAATCTTTACTACCTCGCTGCAGGGATAAACCCTATCCAGACAAAGAGGTATTTCCTTATCGTTTGGTATAATTTTTTCCGGGTTATGAACGGAAGGCCCGTTTAAATAAGCCTCATCGAGACATTCTTTTAATGGTATAGTGTTTCGCATAGCGGGTATATCGCCCATTATCGCACAATCACCGACGGCGATGAGAATATCACAGTGCTTTCTAAACTTCTGAAGGACATGAACATTTTCTTCGCTCCCGCAGCCGCCCTCTATCAGACCAATAGCACATCGGCCGGTAAATTCCTTTATATCATTGATGGGAGACTTATCAAAATCGACGAGCTCGATAAGTTCCAGGATTCGTTCATCGATATCAAGAATTGACATATGACAGCCGAAGCAGCCTGTCAGCGATGCTGTTGCGATTTTTGGTTTTGCCATTTTTGTATATCCCTGCTAATTCAATTTTTCTTTCTTTTCTCTTCGATTTCAGAACCGATAGGTTTTTTATCGTATTTTCTCTGGCCGATAGGAACGGTAAACGCCGTTCGTTTTTTGATTATCGAGCCAACCGGACAGACATCTGCGGCTTTGTCGGTTATTTTAAGGTCGGTGTCCTTAAGATATTCTTCGGCGTTGACAGCGATTTTCCTTTCTGCTCCCCGGCCGACAAATTCAAAAACACCTTTGCCGTCAACCGTTCTGGAAGCCTCGACACATCTGCCGCAAAGGATACATCTGTTACGGTCTATAAATATGTCGGGATGTGTCGCATCGACATCTCTTTTTGGATAGAAATAATCATATTTTGGAGACAGTATTCCAAATCTGTAGCCAAGCGCCTGCAATTCACAGTTTCCGCTCCTTTCGCAGAACATACAGAAGTGATTGCCTTCGACAAAGAGCATATCAATAATATTGCGTCTGTTTTCGTTAAGCTCTTCGGTATCGTTTTCGACAATCATTCCTTCGGTTATGGGCTGAGTGCAGGCGGACTGAGGTCGGCCGTTGACAAATACGGTACATACCCGGCAGCTTCCGCGAGGCGCCAGTTCAGGATGTCGGCACAGCCGAGGAATATATATACCGGCATCGTCGGCGGCCTGGAGAATTGTCTGGCCGGAATTGCCCTTTACTTCGATGCCATCAATTGTAAAAGTTATCTCATCGCTCATTTTTATCCTTTATTTGTAAACCCCGTTAGAGAACTCCATCTTGTTCTCTAAAATCAAAATTGGTGGCTTTCTCTAACGGGGTAAAGATTACAGAATTTCTTTTTGCGATTTTCTCGGCATCGGCCAAGGCCTTTCTGATATCAAACGTCGGCTGGAGTCCATCGGGAGCCTTTTTGACTAATGCTTCATAATTTTTGCGGAAGTTTTTCAGGGTCGTCAGTACCGGATTGGGCGAAGTCTGCCCCAGGCCGCATCGGCTGGTTGTTTTTACGCTTTCGCCAAGTTCCTGTAATATACCGAGGTCTTCTGGTTCGCCCTTGCCGGCGAGGATTTTGTCGAGATATTTTTTCAGCAGTAC
>CAYTQR010000077.1:0-8660 GCA_964440045.1 uncultured Planctomycetaceae bacterium
ATATAATATGGTTCGTAATATTGTCGGCACATTGGTAGAAATCGGCCGAGGCCGTTGGCAGCCGGGCAAAATCGAAGAAATCCTTGAAGCCAAAAATCGTAACGCCGCCGGCCCCATCGCCCCGGCCCAGGGCCTATGTTTACTGTGGATTGAGTATTGAAAATTGTTCATATAATAACTCGTTTGATTCTCGGCGGTGCGCAGGAAAACACGCTGATTACCTGCAAGGAACTCGCCGCCCGCGGCCACGATGTAACTTTAATCACAGGCCCGGCCCTCGGCCCGGAAGGTGAGCTTTTCGAGCAGACAAAAAATCAAAAGTATAAAACTTTTGTTATTGATTCCCTGCGCCGAGCGATAAACCCGCTCTATGACATTCCCGCTTATTATCAGACAAAAAAATTATTGGCTCAAATCCAGCCTGATATAGTGCACACGCATTCCGCTAAGGCCGGTATATTAGGCCGTTTCGTAGCCGCTCAACTCAAAACTCAAAACTCAAAACTCAAAACTGTTCACAGCGTTCACGGCCTTTCGTTTCATAAATATCAAAGCGAATTGCTGAACAAATTTTATATTGCTGTTGAAAGGGCCGCTGCTAAAAAAACGGATGCATTTATCTGTGTCGCTGACGCGATGACGAAAAAATCTCTCGATGTATCAATCGGCAAAGCCGAACAATATACAACCGCCTATTCGGCAATCGAAGAAGATGCATTTTTAAATCCTATTTCACCGCAGGAGAGGAACGACTTCCGTAAACAATATGATATACCTGCCGATGCGATCGTTTTTGTAACTATTGCCCGATTGTTTCATCTAAAGGGTCATAAATATATAATCGAATCTGCTAAAGAACTTGACCGGCGATTTGAAAACTGTATCTGGCTTTTCATTGGTGATGGAATTTTAAAAGATAAATTACAAAAACAGATTGCAGATTACAATCTTTCAGACAAGTTCAGGTTTACCGGGCTTTTACCTGTTGAAAAGATGCCGCTCGTAATTCAGTCTTCGGATATTCTGGTTCACTGTTCACTTCGTGAAGGCCTGGCCAGGGTTTTGCCGCAGGCCATGCTTTGCGGCAAACCTGCGATAAGTTTCGATATAGATGGCGCAAGTGAAGTCGTAAATCCCGACACCGGCAGACTTACTGAGCCTGAAAACATTGAGCAGTTGACCGCTGTCTGCGCCGAGCTTATAGCAGATGAAAATTTAAGGATAAAACTCGGCTCGGCCGGCAGGGAATTAGTTAAGGAAAAATTCTCACCCAAAGTTATGGTCGATAAAATTGAACAGGTCTATAAGGGGTTATTATGAAAAGCTATAAAAAGGAACTTTACTTTAACACGTCAACAAGACGGCAACTTATCAACATCACGCCGCAAGTGGAAGACTGTCTTGTTGAGAGCGGTATAAAAGAGGGTCTCTGTCTCGTAAACGCTATGCACATAACGGCAAGTGTTTTTATTAATGATGACGAAAGGGGGCTTCATCAGGATTTTGAAACCTGGCTGGAAAAGCTTGCTCCAGAAAAGCCTTATTCGCAGTATCACCACAACGGCGCCGAAGATAATGCCGATGCTCATTTAAAGCGGACAATTATGGGCAGGGAGGTCGTTGTTGCTGTAACTGACGGAAAGCTTGATTTTGGCCCCTGGGAGCAGATTTTTTACGGCGAATTCGACGGCAAAAGAAAAAAACGCCTCCTCGTAAAAATCATCGGCGAATAAGGCGGATAAGATTTTTAAATCTCCGCCATTTTGTTCCTGCAATTTTTATTGCACCTCGTCAAAGACATTTTATAATAATTGGCATAATGGACAATCACAGCAGAAACCTGCGCCTCTGGGCGGTGGTAGGAGTATGTGTGTGTATTTTTCAATATTCGACACTGGCTGAAGGATATTACTCATTCGGCAGGACAGTCAACAAATCTTTCGGCGAGCCGAATGAAAAGATCATCTTGACAGAGGATATCTTTGTGCCGGCAGAGGGTAAAATTCTCGATATAGACCTGGCGTTGAATATCGAACATACGAGTATTTGCGACTTGTGGATTTATATTAGAAGTCCTGACGGCACATCTGCCTGTATCAACAGTTACGATAAAGATATATACGGTGTTCGTATGTTTGAACCCAACAGAGTTGATTTCTACTGGACGGTTTTCGACGATGAAAGTCCTATTAGCATTGACAGCGGCAAAAGTCCACTTTGCGGTCTTTACCGCCCCAACGGCCCCGGCAGCCTGAGCGATTTTTATGGTCAGCAAAGCTGCGGCACGTGGCAGGTTAAGATTTGTGACAGGAGGTTCGCCGATACGGGAATATTTAAAGGTGTAAGGCTGGATTTTCACATCGACACTGAACCTTCAATTGAATTATTGTCCGCCGATGCCGCTGCGCCCGAACCTTCAACCGGATTGTTGTTTGCAATCTCCGCTTTAATTGCCACTTTACGGGGCAGATCAAGGCCGGTTTAGACTGAAGAGAATTCCTTTCCTTTGCCGATAACATCATATGTAGTTTGCGCTTATAGTTTGCGCTTATAAGGCTGAAATCGGTTTTTTTATAGGACTTTTTGAAAACCTTTCATGAGGTAATGTTTTGAAAAATAAAAAGAGCAAATTGAGCAGAATCGCCCTGCTGGTTTTAGCGCTTACCGTGGTAGTGGTACTGTTTTTTAGTTGTGCCAGTTTCAACACAGGCGATTTCCCCAACAAGTATGTCTGGCCGAACAATCGTCCTGCCGCCAACTGGTGCGGCACTGCAGGGGCCTTTTGTGCGTTTTACCTGATGTATTATCTCGGCCCCGGCGTTTTTGTATTGCTGGCTGTCGGCGCTATCGCAATTGTCTGGCGGTTGATTAGCAAAGAAATAAATCAAATAGCCCTTCGTCTATCCGGGTTGATTTTGACTACTATCGCTGTTTCATCAATAATTTATATGTTCCGCCCTTTCAGCACAGATTCTTTTCCAATCGGCAGCGGCGGCATACTTGGAAACGCGGTAACTTTGTTCCTTAAGAAAAACTTTTCTCTTTTAGGTTCAGTGATAATTATCGTAAGTGGTTTCGTAGTGGGAATACTTCTGCTTGCTGATACACTTGTGATGCGCCTGCTGCACTTATGCGGCGTCTTACTTATGCGTGTATTCGGAATATTCCTGCCCGCCTGGTATGCGGCAAGACAACATTCTCAGAAGCTTGGAAAAATATGGGCCAGGCTCAGCGCAAGGAAGCCTGAGCCTACTGTCGCACAGTTGCTTGCCGAAGAAGCACAGCACATTGCTGAGCCGCCGCAACCGGCGCAACCTCATACTATACAAACAGACGAAGCTATAGAAGGTCATCTTGAAAAGAAAATCGCCCCTGTTATAAAAGCCGAAAAGCAGCCGGAGCCGGTTTATGAGCCTGCGAATTTCGACAATTATCAGTTTCCTCCGCTCGAGCTTTTGACCGAGCCTGAATACAGTTTCGGCTCTGTACAGGAAAAGATTATAAAGGCCAAATCCGCCGCTCTTGAGCAGGTACTCAATGAGTTCGGAATAGAAGCCAATGTTGTCGGCTCCGAGCCGGGCCCGACAATAACAATGTTTGAACTGGCCCTTGCGCCGGGCGTAAAGGTAAGCCAGATATCGAATCTGTCAAACGATGTCGCGCGTGCATTGGGAGCTCCCGCCGTTCGTGTAGTCGCTCCTCTGCCCGGCAGGCACACAATTGGCATTGAAGTCCCGAACAGTCAGAAAGAAACTGTAAGAGTAAAAGACCTTATTGTCCGAGCCGGCCAGAGATATGTAAAAATGGAGATACCTTTGTTTTTGGGTAAAGATTCTTCCGGCCAGGCAATCGTTTCGGATTTGACCGATATGCCCCATCTGCTCATCGCCGGCACGACAGGCTCCGGCAAAAGCGTCTTCATCAACAGCATAATAATGAGTATTATGCTGACGCAGCGTCCCGATGAGGTAAAGCTTATTCTTGTCGACCCGAAAATGGTGGAAATGACGGCCTTCGCAAAAATCCCACATCTAATGGCTCCGATAGTCACCGAAATCAGCCGGGCCGAACAAATATTCGAATGGGCCACTGTAAAAATGGATGAAAGATACGCCCTCTTCGCTGAGGCAGGCGTAAAGAATATCAAAGGTTACAACGCTCTCGGCGCCGAGGAAATTATACGCAGATTTAAACCTCAATGTCTCGAAGAGGAAGTAAGAATTCCGAAAAAGCTGCCTTACTTTGTGATTATAGTCGATGAGCTTGCCGATTTGATGATGACATCTTCCAGGGAAATTGAAAGTTTCATCGTCCGCATTGCTCAAAAGAGCCGGGCCATCGGCATTCATATTATCCTTGCGACCCAGCGCCCGCAGGCAACGGTTGTAACAGGCCTTATCAAGTCGAACCTGCCGTCTCGAATCAGCTTCCGCGTAGCTTCCCGTATGGACAGCCGAATAGTGCTCGACCAGAACGGCGCCGAGACACTGCTCGGCCGGGGAGATATGCTGTTCCTCAAGCCCGGCACAAGCGACCTCGTCCGTGCTCAGGGCGCATTTGTTGACGATATTGAAGTCCGCAGGGTCGTAAAATATCTGTCCGAACAGGCCGCCCCTCAGTTCCATCCTGAACTGATGCAGCTCAACCGTATAGACGCCGGCGGAGCCAATTCCGATGAACTGTTTGACGATGCCGTTCGTATCGTGCTTGAATCACAGCGAGGCAGCGTCTCTCTCTTGCAGAGAAAGCTCAGTATCGGTTACGCCCGTGCCAGCAGAATAATCGAAGCGATGGGTGCATCCGGAATACTCGGCGAATACAAGGGCAGCCAGGCCCGCGAGGTTATGATGACCCTCGAAGAATATGACCGCGCACGTCAGCAGATGGAAATCGATAAAAAAGCGGGCTTCACCGATATGCAGGATGAAGAGGACGAATCAGCCGATTCAGATGTTCGGAAGCATCCTGTCACGGAAATTGATTATGATGATTATTCCCCTGCCGATGAGGAGCAGGAAATTATGAACTCCTAAAGTGAATTTCCAATAATCAAGAAACAATAAATTGATGGAATTATCACAAGATACCGTTCAATGTCCGTATTGTGCCGAGACTATTTTGGCCGCAGCCATAAAGTGCCGCCATTGCGGCGAGTTTTTAAATCGGCCTGTTAAAACACCACCCGAATACCCTGAACTAATTCCCCTGCCTAGTCCGCCGAAACCACCCGCCGAAAAAAAACAAGGCGTACTTTTTAAAGCCTCGCCTTCGATGTGGTTAATCACTCCCAAATTTATCAAGATAGTTTTACTAATTGCGGTCCTGGTCTTTTTGTCTTTCTGGCCGATAAAGCAGATACTCACCGACTTCGACCTTTCCGCCCGCACTATCGACCTTATAGAAAAGTATAGGGTCTTGGCAGGTTTTGTGCTAATGGCTTTGGCTGTACTTGTCCTTATTTATAAAATTATCAAAATAAAATGTGTTCGCTACCGCGTAACGCCGGACAGGGTTGAATGGTCGAGGGGGATTTTTGAAACCCGCATTGATAATATCGATATGTTTCGTATAGTTGACCTGCGTTTATACCAGAGTTTTTCTGACCGCCTTGTCGGAATAGGAACGGTAATACTGATTACATCTGACAAGACCGACCCTGAATTCAGATTTGAAAAGGTGCACAAGCCCAGACGGCTTTACGATATTATCAAAAAGACAAGCCTTACCGCCGATAGCAAACGCGGCGTCATTCATTTAGAATAAAGTACATTAGCCATTAAGGCACTAAGACGCCAAGAAAAAACTATAATTTAAAATACTTTGTGCCTTTGCGTCTTCGTGGCTACCTGTTTTTCGTGTTTGAGCATTTTCTTTTTTATTTTGGCTCCGCCGGGCGCGCTGAAATTACCGATTTTCCCATCGCTGCGCACAACTCTATGGCAGGGGACAACTAAAGGCAGCGGATTTTTTGCAAGGACGCTTCCGACTGCCCTTGCCGCATTTGGAAAGCCTGTCCGCTCTGCGAGTTGACAATAGGAGATAGTTTGACCGAGCGGGATTTCTTTGCAGACTTTAAGGACTTTGCAGGCAAAATCTGAGCCATTTAGACAAATCGGCGGTAAATTGCTGCCTGAAAAATTTACGTAACTGCCTTTATAATAAGCCTTTATCCTTTTTTGGAGTTCAGGGTACAGCTCGTTGTCTTTACTTGCACACTTAAACATACCAACCAGTAGGTATTTCTTGGCTGCATAAATAGTCCTCGATGGTAAAGATGTTCTAAGAAGTCCCTTATTATCGGCCAAAAATCCGAAAAACCCCCAATTAGTCTTGAAAATAGCGTATTTTAGCTCGTTTTGCATGGTTCAGCATTATCATTAAAAATCGGGCTGCCGAGGCAAATTTATTACCTATACAGGGGCATAGTATCCGAAAATTGGGCAAAAACAACTTTTTCTCTCTTTTAGAATCAGAAGCTGTTAAAATGGGCTCTTAATCAGTATAATCTTAAACTGGACAAAAATTCTTGACAGCAAAAGTGCTGAACAGTAAAGTATTGAGTTCTCGAATTTTACGTCGTAGTGGCCGATGGGCCAAAACAGAGAAAATGATTTGATTTTGGAGGTTGTCATTAGTGGCAAATGAGTTAGCTCGTAATCTGATAAACGCCGGCGTGCATTTTGGTCATAGCGCCAGCCGGTGGAATCCGAAGATGAAACCGTATATTTACGCTCGCCGCAGTTCGATACACATTATTGATGTTCGCCAAACTCTCAAAGGAATAATCTTAGCTAAAAAGCTGCTTTCCGACATAGCCTCAAAAGGCAAAGACGTTGTATTTGTCGGCACCAAGCGTCAGGCACACAAGCCGGTAAAAGCAGCAGCCGAGGCAGCCGGCATGCACTATATTACAACACGATGGCTCGGCGGGTCACTGACAAACTTCAGAACAATTCACTCACGTATCCAACGGCTCGAAGAGCTTGAGTTAATGGTAGAGGACGGCTCGATAGAGTCTGAAAGCAAAAAAAGAGCTTCAACTCTCAAGCGTGAGCTTCGCAAAATCAAGGCAAACCTCGAAGGCATTCGACATCTAAAACAGATACCGGGCGTGATAATCGTCGTCGACGCCCGCAAAGAGGCCCTTGCTCTGCGTGAAGCGAGAAAAATGGGGGTTCCTACGATAGCAATAATTGATACGGACTCCGATCCTGACCTTGTGGATCTTGCGATTCCCGCCAATGACGACTCAGTAAAAGCGATAGAGCTGATAACCGGCGAACTTGTCGCTGCGATAGCTGAAGGCAAAAGTACGTATAAGGCCATTGCAAAAGAGGCCGAACCTGTGCGAAAGCCACGTGTAAAGCGGCGTTCAATTGCAAGGGCGGGGAGTAAAGAAGAACCGGCGAAAAATGCTGATGCTCCCAGCCAGGCCGTTGCCGAGGCAGAGCCTCCGACAGAGGCGGACCAGACGCCGCAAGCCGCTCAGAGCTGATAAGACAAACATATCGGCCGTACCGCGAAAAATAAGAACGGCCGTTTTCTATACATTTTGAAATTAATTTTCTGTTAAGAATAAATAATCAGGAGACAGTACAATGGCGGAAATTTCACCAGCGGTAGTTATGAAACTTCGCAAAATGAGCAGTCAGGGAATGATGGACTGCAAAAAGGCACTTGAAGAAAGCGGCGGCGACCTCGAAGAGGCGATGACAATACTCCGCAAAAAAGGCCTGGCCACGCTTGCCAAAAGGGCGGACAGGGATACAACGGAAGGTATAGTCGTATGCGTTAGGCGCCCTGACGGAAAAGAGGCCGCGATGGCAACGCTTTGCTGCGAGACTGATTTTGTGGCAAAAAGTGATGATTTTATCAATACCACTAAGATTCTTGGCGACTTTCTACTTTGCTGCGACTGCTCAGAAGGAGCGCAGGGATTGCTGGACACTGCAAAAGACTCAAAAAAGTTTTCGGAAATTATAACCGAATGTGTCAGCAAGACCGGCGAAAAAATGGAACTCGGAGATTACGCTAAATTCAAACTTGCCGGTGCCGGCCTTATTTCCACTTACGTTCATTTCAACGGTAAAATCGGCGTAATGATCGAATTTGAAACAGACACACAAGCCGTTGCCGACAATGACCAGTTCAAGCTTATTGCCAAAGATATAGCGATGCACATCGCAGCGATTAACCCTCTTGCACTGGATTCGTCCAGCATCTCCGCTGAAACAATTGAAAGCGAAAGGGCAATAGCCGCTGAGCAGGTTAAAAATAAGCCTGAAAATATCATTGAAAAGATCATAGACGGCAAGATGAAGAAGTTTTTTGCCGACAATTGCCTGCTGGACCAGGGTTTTGTAAAGGACGAGAAGGTTCCCGTCCGACAAGTTGTTGCCAATGCCGCAAAAGCGGCCGGCGGAGAGGCAAAGATAAAAAGATTTGTGCGATTCGCCATCGGGTAATATAATAAGCGCCCCCTTTGTCCCTTAGGGACAAGAAAGGGGGTGCTTTTTTTATGTTCCCGTTTTCAGATTAAGGCGGCCAGGATGAGCGAACTGAAATATAAACGGATTCTTCTGAAATTAAGCGGCGAAAGTTTCTGCCAAACCGGCGGATTCGGTATCGAGGGCCAGCAGCTTGATTCGATTGCTGAGCGT
>CAYTQR010000078.1:0-8583 GCA_964440045.1 uncultured Planctomycetaceae bacterium
AATTTCATAATATCTTCCGCATTTTCCGCTGTTTTTAACCTCATTTTCTATAAGCACTTCTGCTGTTTCGTCTGCAAATTGTTTTCTGAACTTCTCGGCAAGTTGTTTTTCCAGCCCGCGAAGCGCTAGAACTCTTTGCGTTATAACCTTTTTATCTATATGGCCTTGCAGCTTTTCAGCTGCGGTCCCTATTCTTTTACTGAACGGAAAAATATGTATTTTTGAAAACCCTGCAAGTTTAGCAACTGAAAGGCTTTGCGCGAAATCCTGAATAGTTTCACCTGGAAATCCTACGATAATATCAGTAGTAATCGCAGGCCTATCGAGTTGTAAGTTTATGTTTTCAATGGACTTAAGAAAATCCTTAATTGTGTACTGTCGATTCATCTTTTTAAGGATATTTTCCGATCCTGACTGCAGCGATAAGTGCAGGTGTGGCATAATGTTATGATTATTTCTTATTACTTCTAATAGCCTGTCTGTGACATCAGCAGGTTCAAGTGAGCTTAGCCTAATTCGTTTAAGGTTAGGCACTTGCGCGATTTTTTGCAGTAGTATTGCAAGATTTTCATTTTCTTCGTTTGGCCATTTTTTACGTTTTACGGTTTTTTGGCCGTAAGCTCCGAGGAAAATCCCTGTAAGGACGATTTCCTTATGTCCTGCATTTACAAGGCTTTGCGCTTCAGAAAGAACTTTGTCTATCGGCTTGAAGGTTATATCCGGCCTTGTTTTTGGTATTATGCAGTATGAGCAGAACCCATCGCAGCCATCCTGGATTTTGAGAAATGCCCGTGTTTGGCCGTGGAATTTTTCTATCGCAACTGTCTTTTCTAATTCCTTGTTTTCAAAGGACTTGCATTCAATGCCGGAGACTATTAATTCTTTTTTGAGCAGTGTGAACAGTCCTTTAAGGTCTGCTGCGAAGAGCAGTTTTTCATCGAGATTCTTAAGTTCTGCTGCATCAGCGTTTACGAGACATCCGGATACGATTACCTTGGCTTTTGGGCTCTGTTTTTGTGCTTTTCGTATAAGTTGTCTGCTTTTTGAAGATGCTATATGCGTAACACAGCAGGTATGGATTATAATAATTTCAGCATCACCAAAGTTCTTAACGTATAATAAGTTGCAGTCCGTCAGAAACTGAATTATCTGCTGGGCTTCGTACTGATTTACCTTACATCCAAGAGTATCTATAGCAAAGGTTTTCATAATATGTTATAATTTGATATCCTTGATTTTGGTTAAATTTTTAAGTTTATCGGTTGAATTTTAAGCATATATCAGTATTATAAGCTGTTTTGTTAAATTGGAGTATATGAAAAATGCCGGCAGCAAAGTCCGTATGGGCTATCGACATTGGGAATAACTCACTAAAAGCACTACGCCTACGGCAAAGTGATGAAAAAATCGAAGTAATCGGACTCGATTACATCGAACACACAAAAGTTCTGTTCGCTGAAACAGCGGAAGAAGAGAAAAACCAGATTATACGCGAGACTCTGCATATTTTCGCCGGCAGAAATGATTTAGGCAAAGATGCTATCGCTATCTCTGTGCCGGGACAAACAAGCTTCGCAAGATTCATTAAATTGCCCCCAGTTGACGAAAAACGCGTACCTGAAATCGTAAAATTCGAAGCGATTCAGCAAATACCATTCGACATCAACGAAGTCGAATGGGACTGGCAACTTATGCCGAAACCAGATAGTCCTGATACCGAAGTTGGTATTTTCGCTATAAAAAATGAACTTGTCAGCAAATATCTCGAAAATTTTTCTGCTGAAAACATCAGAATATCCATCGTACAAATGGCGCCAATCGCCTTGTACAATTATGCATGGTTTGACAGAACAGACCTTGATGATGCTGATAAAAACGCAGTAATTGTGCTCGATATGGGAGCAGATAACACAAATCTCGTCGTCTGCACAAAAACATCCGTCTGGCAAAGATGCATTCCGCTGGGCGGGAACAAATTCACAAAAACCATCGCAGAGGCATTCAAACTAAACTTCGAAAAGGCTGAAAAACTAAAACGCGGAGCCCCTGTAAGCAAATACGCAAGACAAATTTTCCACGCTATGAAACCGGTCTTTACAGACTTCGGCACTGAAGTCCAACGCTCTTTGGGATACTACAGCAGCAGTCATAAAGACACAACCTTCACGAAAATCGTGCTGTTTGGCGGAGGACTGAGGCTGCAAGGCCTGAATAAATATCTGCAGCAGACTACGCAAATTCCGGCCGCAAGGCCTGACGCTTTTGAAAAACTCGTCCCGGCTCAGGGTGTCTCCAGCGCCAAACTGCATGAAAATATCTCTGATTTCGCTATTTCATACGGTCTCGGTCTGCAGGCGCTAAACACCGCAAAAATACAAAGCAACCTCCTGCCGGCAAAAATCGCAAGAAGCATGTTGTGGGCCCAAAAAAGCAAATACTTCATCATAGCTGCAGTCATAGTACTAACCGCTTCACTACTGGCCTTGTTGAGAACAAACATTGACTTAAAGGCCTGCTCCGGCAAGGACGCTCAGAGTATAAAAGGAAATATAGAAAGTATTCTGCAAAAAACAAGAAATGTCAAAAACGAACTCGACTCTCAAGATAAAAGAAAAGAAGAATACCAAAAAACAATCGAAAAATACTTCAGTCTTTTCAAGTACCAGGATGTCATACCACTACTACATGAAATAATTTTTAAGACACTGCCAAATCAGCAAAATAACGAATCTCAGGCAGAACTATACAATGCTTATACTGAGGAAGATATAGAAAAGATCAAACAAGTTCCAAGAAACTTGAGAAAACAGGTTTTTATCACAAGCATTGGCATTGAGTATGCAGACGACCTTGCTGCTGCCTCGCTCGAAGTTGAAAGACTTCAGCAGGCTTCAAAAAAAAGAAGCTCGGCAGGCCGTGGTTACGACCGTCCGTCAGGGCGAAGGTCAGTTTATAGACAGCCAACCACAACTTCCTCGCAAGAGCAACAGGAAGCAAAAGGGTTCGTCGTTGTCATCGAAGGATATACCCCTTATGAAAAAATTGGGGAGCTTATGGACCCTGCAGGCATTGGAAACGATAAACAAAAATGGGGTGTTGTCACACGTATGCTTAATCTCGACCAAATTCTTGACGGCAACAGCCCTTTCGAACTATTCGAGAAAGACAAATTTGAACATTTCAAACTCGAAACAGGACTTGTAGATCCACAAGATGCACAAATGCCGGCAGGTATCGGGATACAACAGGTAAAAGTAAGAGTTACTGACGATGTACTGGCTGCAAATGCCCCGGACACCACAAGACCAACAAGAGGCTATTCGGCTGACCAAAGAGAATCTGAATTTGTTAAAAACGAAATGGTTCTCATAGACCCTCAAACAAATGAAGAAATGAGCAAAACCTTTAACCTCGACAATAATGGGAAAAAAACATACGATGCGTTCGGACAGCCTCTCTATATTGAAAGAGACAGGTGGTTCATAATTAGAGCTAAATTTATCTGGAAAAATGCGCCACAGGAACAAACAGGAACATAGGATATATAAGCAAAAAAGATCAGCCGAAGGCTGATTTAGAAATCCTGGATTTTTAATTTTTTTATATGAATATAGTTAAACTACTAAAAAAGAATATTTCCATAATAATACCTGCTGCAATAGTAATTCTCGCAGCGTTGTTGCTCATACCAACGATTATGATGCGGAAAAAAATCAGCCAACAACTCGAAGCCAGTCGAAAACTTGGAAATGAGGTTGAATCGGCGATCAAATCCGCTGTTTCTGCCAAACAATCCGAAATAGCAAAGGTCTACGAGGATACGCATCAAAAAGATGCAAATTCCATACAACAACTGACTATACAAAGCACACAACGAGAACTTTTGAGCTACAAAATCTTTCCCGATACAAATGAAACTTCAATGCAAATCTTTCACGAGTTTAAAAGAGCATACAACCAGGCTTTTGCAGATATGATAAAAGATATGAACGCTCTTGATGCACCTACGGATATTGAAATCAGACAGGAAGCCGGCTCGGTACAAATTGGAACAGAAATCAGCCAATCCCCCGAGACAAGCGATGAAAAAATTGTTGAGCTCCTTTGTGAAAAAAGAAGTAAAGAAATACCGGTTTACGCAAACCCACAAGTCTTCAGCGGCTACGCTTTCTGGAACAACTGGGAATACTCCGGCACCAAACAAGCTGTAAGAGATTGCTGGTTCTGCCAATTGGCCTACTGGATACATAGAGATATTGTCGATAGCATAATCAATATCAATTCAGGCTCAAATTCCATCGCAAGTTCTTCGGTCAAAAGATTACTTGGTATAAGATTTCAAAACAGAAACGCCTCTACAGTCGAATTGGAAGCCGGAACAAAAAACAATAGCGATGAACTGCCGAGTTATGTGACAGATAAAATCGAAGGTCTCTGCAGGCCGTGGACAGCCCGGACTTCCAACGAACAAATCGACATCGCGCACTTCAGTCTTGCAGTTATTATAAGAGCCGACGATGTACTTAAATTTATGGACCAGCTCTGCAGCCAAAAACAGCACCACTTTTCAGGATACAAAAACAACCAGCTGCCGCAACTATTTAAACATAACCAGATTACAATCCTCCAAAGTAATATTGAGCCGATTTACAGAGAAGAGCAAAACCAGAAAAAATACCATTACGGACAGGACACCGTTGTTCATCTAAATCTTATTTGCGAATATATCTTCAACCGAGAAGGATACGACATAATAAAGCCGGAATCCATCAAACAAGAACTCGAAGCCAGTGTTATTACGGACACTGTACAAAAACGATCCGGCCGAGATGAATCCTACATCGAATATGACGAATAAAAAAAATGAAACATAAAACACAAAATATTGAATTTTAAATTATGAACTGGAAAATAAGCAGATCAAAAGGTAATTTAATCGAACTCTTTATCGATAAAGTTGTGCTTGCTATCGCAGTAATAGCGGCATTAGTAATACTGTTCCTGTTCGTTATCGGCAAACCCAACGCCACCAAATATGCCGGCCAAAAGCTTGGTCCCGGCAAACTTGATAAATTCATCAATAATAGAACTGCTAAACTACAAGAGAAACTGAAAGAAGAACCGCGGGACAGCAATTCTTACGAGCCCAAAACACCACTTTACCTGAGCTTTATTGAAAACAGCATCAAAAACGTAGAAGTAAATATCCGTTTTCCTCTTCCCCACGACTCAACTGAAACTATCACAGCGGGAAATCGCGAATACTCCCTGCCGGCTATCGGGCAGATTGCAACTCCATCAACCGCCCTCGTGGCAATGGCTGCGTTCGTTCCCACAGAAGAACTTTCTGATACTTTTACCTACAACCAAGCCGAAACAGAACTTGCCGACATAGACCTTGTTACCGTCGAATCCAGCATCAATGCGAAACAACTTTATGAAAGTTTTAATACCGCTTTTATGGGAAAACATCTGCCAAATGAATGGAGGGACAAACAGTACGCAAAACCTGTTTTTGCAAAAGTCGAACTACAGCGAAGAACTCTGCAAAAAGACGGTTCGCCGAGCCAGTGGGCCGAAGTTCCAAAAACAAAGATATTCCATTTAAGCAAAACATTAAAAATTCCAACATATACTAACGAATATGAAATTCAGATTGCCCTGGTGCAGTTCGAAAAACCGGAAAACAGAAATGAGGTTCTTCAGCCTTGCGTTTACGACAACGCTATACCTGCAGAACCCTGGCTTAGCCCATCATTTTATAATGAAAGAGAAAAAAGACTTGAAAAAGAACGCCAAGAATTGGAAAGAAAGCGACTCGAAGCTGAAAAAGCTGAAAGGTTAAGGGGAAGGATTTCTCGTACTCGCCGGACGTCTCCTGTTCCATCCAGCGAAGATGATGAGCCGGCCAGACCGTCTGTCAGGTCACGAACAAGACCTGCAGAGCCAACAAAACGACCACCATCACGGCGGAGGCCACCGGGTCCAACTGAAACACTGTCTCCTACACTTACAAAAGAAGAACAATTCAATAATATAAGGCTCACCGAGAATACTGACCTGGCCACACTTGAAAATTTAGTTTTCTGGGCGCACGACGACACCACGAAGCCAGGCGAAAAATATCAATATCGTATCAGGATAGGCATTCTTAATCCTATCGCAGGCAAAAACTGGCTCAGCAAGGAGCAAAAAGACCTCGCCGAGCAAGTGCTCTTATACAGCGATTTCAGCAAACCAAGCGATATCATTGAAATACCCCAGCGAATTCACTTCTTCGCAATCGGCAGCAGGGAAATAAAAAGAAGTAATTTTATTGATAAAACTGCCGAGGTAAAAGTAGCTCGATATGCCCTCGGAAACTGGGTAACAAAAACCTTCACCATAAGAAACGGCGATGAAATCGGCGCTGTTGTCAACACAGCGGATACCAGACTCAAAGATTCCGGCATTCCGGTAGAGTCAATAGACCTGTCCACAGGTTTTGTAATGATGGATGTAAGACGAGTTGCAAAATGGACCGGTTCAACCTATTTGAGAGCAAAAGATTTTTACGAACTGCTCTACTGCAAAACCGGAGGACCTATTCAAACCGTATCCACTAAAGAAAAATTCTGGCCCGAAGAAATCTCAAAAATATACAAGGAAATCGAGCAGGCCGAAGCCTCAGAACCAATCGTTCTTCTGCCAAGAGGTATGTCTCAAAGCAGCGCCCAAAGGCGTAGTTCTTCATCTGAAGGCCGATTCAGATCATCTCCCGGGGAGAGGAGGCGAGACGCTTATGGTGATTATGATGAATAAGATTAACAGAGCTGTAAGTTTCTAACTTTAGCTATACTGGTTATTATCTGTCCACTCTTGCGGTGCCGCCGGCCATTACCTTTTCAACATCAGACAATGATACCGTTGTTGTATCGCCTGGCGTAGTCATCGCCAAAGCGCCGTGCCCAGCTCCATATTCAACCGCCTGCTGAGGCGACTTGCCTTCCATCAGGCCGTAAATCAGGCCCGAAGCAAAACTGTCGCCGCCGCCTACACGGTCGTAAATCTCAAGATTCTCGCGCAAAGTCGCCTCGCAAAATTCACCGTCCACGTAAAGTATCGCACCCCAGTCGTTTATACTGGCTGTCCTGGCGTTTCTAAGGGTTGTCGCCACTGCTTTGAAATTCGGAAATTGCTTTACAGCTTCAAGAATCATCTTCTTGAAATTAGAAGAGTCAAGTTTGGAAAGATGTTTGTCAAGGCCGGGCACCACAAGGCCCAAACAAGCGGTAAAATCCTCTTCATTGCCCATCATAACATCAATATACGGGGCAAGTTTGCGATTGACCTCCTGTGCTTTTTTCTGCCCGCCAATCGATTTCCAAAGGCTTGCTCGATAATTAAGGTCGTAGGAAACGATTGTACCGTGTTTTTTGGCAGTTGTTACCGCTTCGACAATCACATCCGAGGTTGTCTCAGATAACGCTGCAAATATGCCTCCGGTATGAAACCATCGGACGCCGGCTTTACCGAAAATTTCTTCCCAGTTTATATCGCCCTTCTTTAACTGTGATGCTGCTGAAAGCCCCCTGTCGGAGCAGCCTTTGGCGGCCCTTATACCAAAACCTTTTTCCGTAAAATTCAGCCCTACTCGAACCTCTCTGCCAATACCGTCAAATGGGACCCACTTTACGTATTCAAGATTTACTCCTCCCTGCAGCATTAAATCTTCAAGAAGTCTGCCGACAGCATTATCCGGTATCGCGGTTACGACCGCTGCCCGTTTTTTGAAACAACGGCGAAGGCCTCTTGCGACATTATATTCGCCGCCGCCCTCCCAGACTCGAAAACTTCGTGTCGTATGAATTCTGTTATCGCCCGGGTCGAGACGAATCATCACCTCGCCAAGCGAAAGAATGTCGTATCTGCAATCCGAGGCGGGCCTAAGATTAAGTGCTGACATTTTATTTTCCTTCCCTGATTTGTTTTATCAGTTCGATTGTCTCTTTGACCTTTTTTGTTATACCGGCCCAATCCTTGGCGGCAACAAGTTCTTTGGTAATCAGCTTTGAGCCCATACCAGCACAGGCGATACCGGCGCCGAACCACTCAGAAAGACTTTCTTTCGTAGGCGAAACGCCGCCTGTAGGCATAATCTCCGTCCACGGACAAGGGCCCTTAACCGACTTTGCAAATACAGGGCCGCCGACCTGAGCGCCGGGGAAAATCTTTACAATTTCAACGCCGAGAATATGAGCTTTGTGAATTTCTGTTACGCTGCCGCAGCCGGGCGAATACGGAATCTTTCTTCTATTGCAAAGTTTCGCAGTTTCTTCATCAATCATCGGGGCGACAACAAAATCAGCGCCGGCTGAAATATACATCGCTGCGGTAGGAGCGTCACAAACCGAGCCGACACCTAAAATAATGCCGGGCCTTTTGGCGTCTCTGTACTCGGCGAGTTTTGTAAATATATTAACCGCCCTGTCGCCGCGATTGGTAAATTCGACACATTCGGCTCCACCGTCGGCACAGGCTGTTATAACATTTTTCGCAATTTCAAAATCACTGTTGTAAAAAACGGGAATAAGACCCGTCCGC
>CAYTQR010000079.1:0-8553 GCA_964440045.1 uncultured Planctomycetaceae bacterium
TTCCTTACCAGCGGACAAAAATTTCTCATTTTCACCATCAAAGCAGGTTTTGGGATGACTTCTAATTTAATTTTACAACCGACCCTTCTTTTCGTGCGATATCGATTATTGGTGTATAATCATCTTTTTCCCAACGTTCAAGGCCGCAGGGAATCGGCTCAATCCTGCTGTCGGTTCTGCCTGCAAACTGCCAGAGCTTATCCAGCGTTCTGCATTCAATCTTTTTATCAAAATCAGGCGACACTACTATCAAATCTATATCGCTCAATTCGGTTGCTGTTCCGGTTACCTGGGAACCGTACAATATCCCGAAGCTCACATCAAAACCATTTTCCTTCAGGTAATTGAGGTATTTTTGAACTGATTTTATAATTGCTGCTTCAGCCATCTTATTACCTCTTCTGCTATTTGCAAATAGCGTTTCGCTTCCTTTTTATCCGGTATTACAGGCCACTGTTCAGGATACCTGCCTTCCAGACAAAACCTGTTTATCGCCCCAAGCGAATCCTGTTTTTGGCTATCGAGTGTTACCCCCGGCAAGTTCTGCAAGCCTGAGCAGGTTGTGAATTTTCGGAGGTGTTTTACTTTGGTTTTTACAAAAGCAAGCCTTAAGTATTTTTTCCATTGCCAAGTTTACAAAAAATAAGCCGTGCCTGGTTTTATTGTCATTGACAAGATGCCTACCGACATCAAAATCTTCTTCGGCAGTCTTAACCCAATATTCTATTTGTTTCGGAATATCCGTCATTTTTTTAATCCCATAACCATTATATTGTAGCAAACTTATAAAATAGGGTCAATTGCCGATTATTTAAAGAAGATCATTCTTATCGAGACGATGAGGAGAAAGAGGCCGAACATTTTCTTTAACAGATGTTCGGGTATTTGTATGGCTAATTTTGCGCCGATAAGGCCGCCTATAAAGAAGCCGATACATACGAAAGCGGCGATTTTCAAATCCACAAAACCCTTCTGATAATACATCCATGCAGCCAATAATCCTATCGGCGGGACCATAAGCGCAAGGGTAGTTCCCTGGGCCATATGCTGGCCCAGGCCGAAGCCAAGAACCAAAACAGGAATTATAACAGTCGCTCCGCCAATACCGATGAGACCGCTTAATGTACCGGCTGCCAGACCTAAAAGCAGAAAAAGAAGAATATTTATCATTTTAAATTCCTTTGTGTATAGGGTTTATGGGGTAGGCGCCATCATTCGAAGATTTCCTTAAACCTGGCGGCTATATTTTCACTTTCGCAAAGCACCTGCCCGATTAGCACCGCTGTTGCACCAGCCTTTTTTATTTTTTCAATATCATCTTTTGTTTTTATTCCACTCTCAGCCACCAATCCATCGACTGCCCCTGCCAGTTCAGCCAATCTGACTGTTGTATTCAAATCTACCTTCATAGTTGTCAAGTCACGATTGTTTATTCCTATTATGCTGTAATGAGCCTTTGGAAAATCGACAAGGCTCCTTACCTGCAAAAGGGTCTCTGCGCTGTGCACCTCCAACAGAGTCGTCAGACCAAGTTCGGCGGCAAGAATCATCAGGTCAACGGTTTTCCCATCATTCGGCTTAAACGCCTCAGCTATCAGCAGTATCGCATCGGCCCCTGCCGCTCGCGCTTCGTATATCTGATATTTATCTATGATAAAATCTTTTCGCAGGACAGGTATAGATACCGCCTCTTTGACCTGCGTCAGATATTCGAGTTTGCCCTGAAAGTATTTTTCATCGGTCAAAACACTTATAGCGTCTGCGCCGCATGATTCATAAGTCTTTGCGATTTGGACAGCGTTGAAATCTTTCCGGATAAGCCCTGCCGAGGGTGAGGCTTTTTTGACCTCTGCGACAACGTTTATGCCGCGCGGATTTTGTTTTACCACAGCCTGGTGGAAATTCCTGCACTTGGGCAGGTCTTTTATCCGCTCTTTAAGCTGCTCTACGGCAATCAGCTTTTTTTGCTGCTCGACCTCTGAGCGTTTATGGTCGATTATTTCTTTAAGTATATTTGTCATTTAATTATTTTGACGCCTCGACAAAACCCATACGAAGCTGGCTCAATGTATCTGAAAGGAGTTTTTGCTCCTGGGCGGCAAGGTTTCCTTTAGTCTTTTCTTCGAGTGCTTCGAGCATATCGATGTGAAATTTGGCCAGCCGAAGGTCTTTTTTTGGTACTTTATCCGCTTCGATTGCTATCATACCCATCGCAAAAAGTGCCTGTGTCGCCAGCAGGCTGACTAAAGCGCCGAAGTTGCCCGGCGGCAATGGGCCGGCGTCTTGTTCGGCTCCTTGCTGCTTGTCTTCCTTCTTGGTTTTTTTCTTTTCCTTCAAAACCTCTTTTTCCTTTTGGGCCTTGGCCTTCCAGTCTTCATCGACAATGATTTTCTTTTCTTCTTTTTTTTCTTCTGCCATAATCAAACCTCAAATTAATTTCTTCGGTAATTAAATGCTATTTCTTATATTTTCTTACGCTTTTTTCGATATCGCTTTTCAGTTGTCTCTTTTTGATTTTGTCACGTTTATCGTATTGCCGTTTACCTCTCGCTATGGCCAGTTCGATTTTCGCAAGGCCCCTGTCGTTAAAATATATCCGCAATGGCACAAGTGTAAAACCTTTTTGCTGCATTTTCGCCTCTATTTTTGTTAGTTGCCTTTTGTGCAGCAGCAGTTTGCGTCCTCTTAAAGGTTCGTGATTACGGATATTAGCCTGCTTATAGGGTGCGATGTTACAGCCGACCAGCCAGCATTCGTTATTTGTAATCCTGGCAAAGGCCCCGGTCATATCGGCCCCGCCCTGGCGAAGCGACTTGACTTCGCTTCCGACAAGCGCCATCCCTGCCTCTATTCTTTCGATTATTTCATAATTGAAAAATGCCCGCTTGTTCTCCATTTTCGGCACATGGATTGGGCTTCCTTTTTTCTTGTCTTTGCTCATAGCTGTATAATACCACAGAGCCCGGCCTTTTCAACAAACTGTTAAAAGGGCGAAAAAGGCGGTAATTGTGGGAGGTGTGCAGGTTTTGTGTGGGTTTTGTGCCTGAATAGACAATTCCAGCCTCTCCGTGGTTTTAACGGAGAAGCTGGAATTTTATTGTTTTAATCTTTATGGCAGTATTCTACGCGAACTCTACGGCAACGCCGATGGTGGCATCTGTCGTCAGTTGTTCGCGTTCGACCCGCAGTACTTTTCCTGACTTTATGCGAGCAAACTGGCCTTTCTTCTTGGCAAGGTTCGTCGTCCGGGGGAAGTTTATCTCGACGATGTTACCGGGCCTGATGGGCGTGGTCATCGGCATTGATAGAAGTACACCGCCTTTTGCAACGTTGAGGGTTTTGCCATTGAAGAACCTGTTTGCTTCCGGCAGCCAAAGACTTACAGGCCATGCAAGATCGGTTCTAATTGCTCCGCGATGGTCAACTGAGGTTTCTGGTGTTTCTAATGCTTGTGACATAATTCATACTCCCTTAAAAATAGCTGTTCTTCCGTTCATATTATTTTATCGACAATGTTAGTTTGGGTAAAATAGTAAAATTGGTGAAAAAGTTAAAAAGGGCAAGATTTTTTTAGGATTGCTTTACTGTTGGAAACGAGGGGTGTTTTTATCGGAGGTTTGCAAGGGGAATTTTAGGTCAAAATTAAAGGGTGTCTGCCGTCTGGTTTTCGCAAGGAAGAAAAGGTTCCGCCGTAAGGCGTGGCTAAGTCCACTGACACCTTTTTCGCTCTCTATTGTTTGTCGTAAACGGCTCTTGGCTTGCGGTTGTTGGTCTGGCACAGCCAGTTATCGAAAATGCGCTGATATTTTTCTGTGCCATCCGGCTGAAGCTCGATAGATACTTCTCTTTGCCATTTGGTAACTTGCGAGATTACGGGCTTTTGGTCTTCGGATTGTTTTCTCAGAATGAACTTTCCTTTAAGCTCGTCGGGGTCCTCTGTCAGGTCGAATTTGATAACCATTTCGTTTGTCGCGTCATAGATAAATTTCTGCTGTTTGGTTATGAATCCTGCCGAACCGTTATTTGTCCAGGTCGAGAAAAACAGTTTTCTCTCGGCCGTATTTGCTTTAAGTGCGTTTATGCCGTCGAAGTTTCCCTTTTTAATATCGAACCCTAAAAGGCCGAGCAAAGTAGGCGTTACATCGATGCCGCCAAGGAGGCTGTCAATTTTGACGGGGGGGTTAATAAGTTGCGGCGATTTGATAAACCAGAATATTTTCAGCGCCTCCTCGTAAGGAACTCTTGCATGACCGTATCTGCCGTGCTGTCCAAAGGCTTCGCCGTGGTCGCCGATAACACAGAAAATCATTTTTTCTCTATCGGTTACCTGTGCCAGTCTTTCATACAATTTTGCCAGAAAAGAGTCGGTATACTCGATAACCTTACGGTATTTTTTTACAGGTTTATCTCTTGTGCCGTTAGCAGGCTCGTACCAGGCTGGGACTTCATAGGGGTCGTGTGCTGCTGAACCGAGAATGCTTATCATAAACGGCTTTTCGGATTGTTGAATCCACCGGCAGATAGGTTCGATAAGAAAAAATTCATCGGCAGCAAGGTAGCCGAGATAACTGTTAGCATCAGGAATATCCTCACGTGCGAAAAAGTCGTCAAAGCCGAGATTGTTTACGAGTCCCGGTCTCGCCTCGAAAGTCCCTGCTGCAGACTGGAAGAATGCTGTTCTGTATCCGCCGCAGTTTTTCAGAATGGTTGCAATACTTTGATAAGGTTTGTTTTTCACGGCAGCTTCGACATAATCCTGATTGACCGATGGGTATCTGCCTGTATGAATTGAGAACAGGGCTTTTGTGGTATGAGTAGCTATCGTACGGCAGTTGGTAAATGAAGCGCCGCTATCAGCAAGTTCCGCCAGGAACGGAACGTTAGCTCCATCTTTGTCAAAAAGATTTGTTTGCCCCGGCGAAATGCCCTCGAGCACAACGAGAATAATGTTAAATTTATCAACTGAATCGCAATCCTGAAAGAGCGATGGGTTTTCCCCGGCCAGAGGAATCTTTCTAATTTGCTCTGTTGCAGCTTCCTCCTCTTGATTCTGTCTGATATTTACGAATATCGATCTTATAGCTTTGAGCTGGCTGTTATACCGCAATTCCGCAAAGACCTCTGTTTCCACTTTTGGCTGCCGGATTTTTGCCGCGACAGCAAAACTGATAACCAGAATTATATATATAATAAGTCTTACTCGTATGTATCTTTTGGTAAGCCTTGGCACGAGTGGTTTTGCCAGGACACGGAAGAAGAACATAAGAGCGATAGCGCTGGGCCCAAGAAGTGCGAAAGCTGCAAGTGGACGAGCTGCCAGGTTGTAACCAATGATAATAAATCTGCTTATCGGGTCAAAAAAAAGTGGTGTAAGAACCGCCGGCAGGGCCTGTGTTCCTGTGGCTATTATCCAGCCGGCATTGATTACCGACCATGTGCAGACCATCGCTGCAAAAACAAGAGCGCTTCTTGCCGCCCACCGTCGCCGCCAGAAGAAACATACAAGTACGCAAAGCAATTCAATGGTCGCAAGCACGAAAACATCAGCAGCAATCCAGCTGAGATATTGACTGAGTTGGTTTATATGAATTGCCCAGTAGAGTTTGACCAGCAGGGTGCATAAAAGTGCGCCGACTGCAATTATACTTGCTGCCCATATTGTAAAAAAAAATCTGAAGAATTTAAAAGGCCGCGAATTCATATATTAACTATATGCGCAGGCTTGACAGATAGCAAGATTATATGTCGAGGTCTTGTTCGATGCGGATTTTAACGTTATCGCTTCTGCCGTCGTTATCTTGCCTGGTTTGCCTGGTTTTCATTGTGCTTATAAGAATCCTGACAGCATTGAAACAGCATCCACAGCCTACCACAATAAAAATGGCAGCAGCAATTACGGCAAGAACTTCCTTTAAAATCCAGACAAGGGTTCCAAAGCCGATGAGCAGCAGACCTACGATAAACAGCCCTTTTGCATAGCTTTTTGATATCTGGTTGAACGAATTGGGATAGAAATTAAAAAACATAATAATAGTTATCCAGCACCTATTTTATTCGTCTTTCGTTTATCGGTTACGACGCTCGTTTCGTTTCACGTCTAACGTTATACGTAACCGATACGAGCTTCGCAACCGCAGCCGTATAACGCAACCTTTTATTAAACAGGTGCTGGATACCACTTTAAATTTCTTAGTACATTCCTCCGCCTTGTGGCATAGGAGGCGTTTCTTTCTTTTCCGGTATTTCACTGACGACAGCATCGGTTGTCAAAAGCAGCGAGGCGATTGACGCTCCATTCTGCAGAGCGGCACGTTCGACCTTTGTAGGAACAATAACGCCGAACTCAATCATATTGCCGTACTCTTTTCTCAAGGCGTCATAGCCGAAGTTGACATCAGTGTTCTCAATAACCTTCTGGGCAACGATTGAGCCATCAAGACCCGCGTTTGTCGCAATCTGCTTAATTGGAGCAACGACAGCTCTCTTTACGATATCGATACCGATGCCCTCGTCGCCTTTTGTCTTTATTTTATCCAAAGATTTCAATGTCCGCAATGTAGAGACACCGCCGCCCGGCAAAATACCTTCCTCGACAGCCGCTCTGCACGCATGAAGAGCGTCTTCGACGCGGGCCTTTTTCTCTTTCATTTCAGCTTCGGTTGCCGCGCCGACGTTAATCTGTGCAACGCCTCCGCTGAGCTTGGCGAGTCTTTCCTGAAGTTTTTCGATATCATAGTCGCTTGTTGTTGTATCGATTTCTTTCTTAATCTGCTCGATGCGCCCCTTAATGGCATCTGTAGTGCCTGCGCCTTCGATAATAGTAGTATTTTCCTTATCGATTGTAACTCGTTTTGCCTGGCCGAGCTGCGCAAGTTCTACATTTTCAAGCTTGGTGCCAAGGTCTTCAAAAACAGGTTCGCCGCCTGTAAGGACGCCGACATCAGCAAGCAAGGCTTTACGTCTGTCACCAAAGCCCGGAGCCTTTACCGCTGCGCACTGTAGAACGCCGCGGAGTTTGTTGACTACCAGCGTGGCGAGCGCTTCACCTTCGAGGTCTTCAGCGATAATCAGCAGAGACCTGCCGGCTTTAGCAATTTTTTCAAGCAGCGGCACGAGCGATTTTATCGCGCTGATTTTCTTTTCATTAATGAGTATATATGGTTTTTCAAGTACACAGGTCATATTTTCAGTATTATTGACGAAATGCGGGCTAAGATAACCTTTATCGAACTGCATACCTTCAACAAGGTCAACAGTAGTTTCAAGACTTTGGCCTTCTTCAACAGTAATGACACCGTCTTTGCCGACTTTTTCCATTGCCTGGGCCATAGTTTTGCCAATTTCGGCATCCTGATTTGCCGAGCATGTCGCAACCTGCTCGATTTGTTTTCCGGATTCGACCGGCGTACTCATCTTTTTAAGTTCTTCGACGATTTTCTCAACCGCCATATCGATTCCGCGTTTTACCTGCATCGGGTTAGCGCCTGCGGTGATATTTTTCAGACCTTCCTCGAAAATAGCCTCGGCGAGAATTGTCGCGGTAGTTGTCCCATCGCCTGCGACATTGCTGGTCTTGCTTGCGACTTCCTTTACCATCTGAGCGCCCATATTTTCATAAGAATCTTCCAACTCGATTTCCTTTGCGACTGTAACGCCGTCTTTAGTAACGGTTGGTGAGCCGAATGATTTTTCAAGGATAACGTTTCTTCCGCAAGGCCCCAGAGTAACCTTTACCGCCCGGGCCAGTTTCTTTACGCCCTGGCGGATTGCCTCGCGAGCCTCGGTATTAAAAGCAATTTTTTTTGCTGCCATAATCTTATCTCCTGTGCTTAAAGTTCTATTTTTCGATAATTGCCATAATATCTGATTCGTCCATAATCAGGTATTCTTTGCCGTCGAGCTTTACCTCTGTCCCGGCATAGCTTGTAAAGAGTACCTCATCTCCTTTTTTAACCTGCATTTTACTTCTTGCGCCGTCATCAAGCAGCTTTCCGGCGCCGACGCTGATGACCTTGCCTCGCTGCGGTTTTTCCTTTGCCGAGTCCGGCAGAACAATACCGCCGGCCGTTTTGCTCTCGGCCTCGATGCGTTCGACAATTACCTTGTCTGCCAATGGTCGAATCTTCATTACTTTATCTCCTTTCAAAACAAAAAAACTATTTTAATTTTCATTTTTATCTATCAACTAATTTTCAGGCGAAAATTGTACTGCCGTATCGTTTTAAAAAAAGCCTGTGAAGCTGACCTTTCAGCAACGGCATATCAACAGGTTTGTTTATTACGCTGAAAACATCCAGTTCAAGCGCCGTTGAAAGCAGTTTTTGCTCGGCATCGTCGGCTATGAGAATACAGGGCAGCAACGGAAATCCCGAACGTATCATTTTTATAACAGCCAGCCCGCCTGTCTGGCAATCCATATCGACAATCGCAGTATGAATCCGCCTGTGCTGTAGGATATTCAAGGCCTGATCTGCATTTTTAGCCAGCAAAAGCTGGACATCTCTATCGTTGAATATCTGCCTGACGGCGTCCGGCCAGGCCCAGCCGGCATCA
>CAYTQR010000080.1:0-8522 GCA_964440045.1 uncultured Planctomycetaceae bacterium
ATAACATTCAGCGCGATAAAACTTATCACAAATGTTTTTTCGATATCGGTTATTTTTTTAAAGTCTGCTATAAATCGCGAACAAAAACCTATAAGGGCAAATACAAAAAAGTAATAAAAGAGATTCTCGCCGGTTCTTTTGAAAACATTTATTATGGATTTTGTCAGACCCCCGACTTTTCCGGGGGTAAGTGTAACGGTCGTATTTACCGCAGACGAGGTTTCATTCATTTGTTCCTGGATTTTTTCAGGGACAAACTGTTGTTTGACGTGCATATACGGCAGTACTATCGCTGTGAAACAAGCCAGTAGAAGCAGAGCCGAAAGAACAGCTTTTTTCCTCGTCATCAGATATCTCGGCCGAATTGCGCACAAACCCAGCCATACAAGAGCATAGATTATGATTTGGCCGCAATCGACTTTTATAAGATAACCGAGACCTGCTAAAAGACCTGATGCTCCGTAGAGCCACCATTTTTTGCCTTTGGCCGCGGCGATTAACGCTGCAAAACTTAAGCTCAAGAAAAGTATATAGGGCCAGTCGCGCAAAACATCGCAGCCGAATCTGACAGGGTAAGGAAGAAAAGCGAGTATTATCAGGGCATAAAGACTGTTACCGCTGCCGATAAAACTTTTGCCTATAAAGTACAATGGCACAAAAGAGACCAGCATACAAAAAAGACTTACAGCCTGAGCCGATATTATCCAGCTATTAAAAGAATTACCCGCCCCAAAGACTGAGCTTATCTTGTGGGTAGCAAAGATTAAGAAGGGATAGCCAAAATAACTGTTTTTTATAACTGTGATGGGGTCCTGGCCGAATTGTTGTGCCTGTTCGATATATAAAGGGCCGTCCCTGGTAATCAGATATGTAGTTGAGATAAGATAAGTCCCGACAGCAAGAACAGCTATCGCCGGTGTTAGGAACAATAATTTGTTTTTCAAATCCATAAGACTCCAGAACTTAGAAAATTGTATATTGCAGCGAGGAAGATTTTGCAACCATTTTATCTGCCGGCCTGTTTGCTGTTTGGCCGGGTGGGGAAAATATCCGGCAAACCATTTTTTAGCTAAAATCCGCATTATCAGTACTGAAAACGGCTAATTTAGTGCAGAAAAATACTTGCTTTGCCGATAATGGTTTAGTATAGTATCGCTCGTGTCCTTGTCGCAAGGGGTGACGATGGAATATAGGGCCAACAGTATCACGGCATAGTTAGGCTCTAACCTCCGACAGGACCCAACCGGTCCGAACTCGAACGGACACCGTGAAAACAAAAGAATTGAAGATTGTAAACTTGTCCTCGCGAAAGCTGAGATTTGACAGTGGAGATTTATGGATTGTAATTATCTTTTTCTCTGTTCAAATCTTAATTTTTCAATCTTAAATCTTCAATTTTAAAGGACTTATGCTACTCTGCGTAGTAGCCTGCCGGGCTGACTTATATTTTGTGGCCAATATTACTTTGCGGGGCGGCAATTGGCTGCGGAAGCTGAATGCTACGTAGCACGAGTACCCGGTGGTGTAATTGGTAACACAGAGGCTTTTGGTGCCTCCATTCCAGGTTCAAGTCCTGGCCGGGTAGTTGAAAAAGTAAAAAACAGAAAAGGTTAAATATGACTGAAAAGGTTGCGATAATATTAGCCGCCGGCGTCAGTAGCCGGATGAATACGAAACTGCCGAAAGTTCTGCACGAAGTTTGCGGAAGGCCGATGCTGGCCTATGTGGTCGATGCATGCAGAAGTGCCGGCATAGAAAAGCTTTATGTAATAGTCGGCTATGGAAAAGAGCAGGTAATTGAGAAATTCAACGGCGATGAAAATATCGTCTGGATAGAGCAGACAGAACAAAAAGGCACCGGCCATGCAGTTATGTGCTGTAAAGAACAGCTTGCAGACTTTGCAGGCGATACGCTTATTCTGTGCGGAGACGGGCCTTTAATCAGGCCTGAAACTTTGAAAACCCTCATAGAAAAACATCAAAGCGAAATGTCCGCGGCAACGCTGGCCACGGCGATACTCGATGCCCCAAGAGGTTACGGAAGAATCCTTAGAGACAGCTATGGAAATATTCAGGGTATTATCGAGGACGGCGATTGCAATCCACAGCAAAAGACAATTAAAGAAGTTAATCCGAGCTACTACTGCTTCAAAAATAAGATATTGTTCGAAACTCTCGATAAGATTACGCCGGACAATGTAAAGAAAGAGTATTATCTGACCGATGCGCTTCATTTGATTATCGAGGCCGGGCATAAAGTTGTTGCCGTAACAGCAGTTGCAGCGCAGGACGCAATGGGCGTTAACAGCCGACAGCAGCTCAGCGAAGCAGGCAAGATTATGCAGTGCAGAATTCAGGACGGGTTTATGAAAACGGGCGTTACGATTGTCGATCCGCCGAATACCTGGATAGATGCACGTGCCCAAATCGGACAGGATACGATAGTTGAGCCTTTTACGTATATTCATGGCCGGGTAAAAATAGGAAATAACTGCAGAATCGGGCCGTTTGCTTATCTTCGAGACGGCACTGTTATTGAAAATGATGTAGTTCTAGGCGTCTTTACGGAAGTGAAAAACTCGACTCTTTCAGATGGCGTAAGGGCACGGCATCACAGCTATATCGGAGATGCGAAGATTGGTAAGGGTGTAGATATTGGCGCAGGAGCAATAACGGCCAACTACGATGGCCAAAAAATCAACATTACCCAGATTGGCGACGGCAGCTATATCGAACCCGGTACGATACTTGTCGCTCCTATACAAATTCCGCCGGGGACCCATATAAAACCCGGCTCAGTTGTAAATGCTGAAAATATTGAAGAAAATAAAAAGTAAAGGGAATGAGATGTTTTTAAAAGAGAACATTAAGGTTTTCAGCGGCTCAGGTAATCCGGAGCTTACGACAAAAATATGCAAATACCTCGGAGTTCCGGTAGGCGGGGCAAATATTGAGCGTTTTCCGGACGGCGAGAAAATGATAAAATGTGAAGACGATGTGCGGGGAAAAGATTGTTTCATTGTTCAGTCATGCAGTGAGCCGGTTGACGCCAATATAGTAGAGCTTTTGATTTTTCTCGATTGCCTCAAACGCGCAAGTGCAAGCAGAATAACGGCAGTAATTCCTTATTTCGGCTATGCCCGGCAGGACAGGAAAGATGAGGGCAGGGTGCCGATAACGGCAAAACTGGTAGCCAATCTTATTACTACTGCAGGGGCCGAGAGAGTTCTTGCCATGGACCTGCATGCGGCACAGTTACAGGGCTTTTTTGATATACCGGTTGATCATCTTTTTGCCGAGCCGGTGCTCGGCAAATATTTTCAGAGTAAAAAAATTGAGAAGTTGACAATCGTTTCTCCGGATGTCGGCAATATAAAAAGAGCGGCCAGATATGTCCGGCATCTCGGTGCCGAGTTAGCTATAATCCATAAAAAACGAATAAACGGCAGGGAGGTTGAGTGCGGAGAAATCATTGGCGATGTCCAGGGAAGAAATATACTGATGTGCGATGATATAATTTCTACAGCCGGGACAATGTGCACTGCCGCTAAAATGCTGAAAGAACAAGGCGCAAATAAAATCTTCATCGGAGCAACACACGCTATATTTTCCGACAAAGCCGTTGAAAATATTACCGGCTCTCCAATTGAGGAAGTAGTTGTTACAGATACAATTCCTGTAAAGGAAGATGTGAAGAAACTTACCAATCTTAAGATTTTAACGGTTTCGGATATTCTCGGTGAAGCCGTGAAGCGGATTCACAGAAACGAATCGATAAGTGCGATGTTTCATTAATTTATTTTTTGCGGAATAAAAGTTTAGACTTTAGATGAGGTAAAATATGGCATCAAAAGAGTTGGTTCTCAAGGCAGAAGTAAGAAAAGAGCTTGGCTCGAAGCATTCAGCGAAAATGCGCCTCCAGGGCAAAATACCTGCAATTGTTTACGGACATGGACAGGAGCCAGAGACGTTATCTCTTGACGAGCACGATTTTTCGGAAGGACTCCATCACGGTCACAGACTTTTCGATATTGAATTTGGCGGTAAAACAGAAAAACTGCTGGTTAAAGATATTCAGTATGATCATCTCGGCAAAAAGATAATTCATGCAGATTTAATCAGAGTCGATCTTAGTGAGAAAATTAAGGTTGAAACGCCTCTTATTTTCAAGGGTACTCCCGCCGGCTCGCATGAAGGCGGATTGCTGGAAGAGCATCTTGACCATATAGAGATTGAATGTACTGTTACCGATATGCCGGAGACGATTATTGTTTCGGTTAAGGAGCTTAATGTTGGCGATTTGCTTCACGCGAGTGATGTTACACTGCCGGCCGGAGTGAAACTTCTAACCGATCCGGGCGCTCTTTTAATAAGCTGTCGTCTGCCTGCGGTGGCCGCTGCTACTACTGAAGAAGCAACTGAAGAGGCCGAAGAACCGACATCTCCTGAGGTTATTACCGAGCGTAAGCCGAAAGAAGGCGAGGAGGAAGAATCTAAGAAATAGTACAATTAAGCGACCGGCATATATGTTTTGGCCGGGAAATACTTGATGAACGAAATAAAATTAATAGCAGGTCTTGGTAACCCAGGCCTGGAGTATAAGGGAACACGGCACAACGTTGGATTTGAAGTTGTTGACCTGTTGGCAAAAAGGCTGAATGTTGAGATGAACAGAGAAAAGTTTTCAGCAACTTTTGGCCAGGCAGAATTTGAAGATAAAAAGTTAATATTGATTAAGCCGATGATGTTTATGAATAACAGCGGTCAGGTTATCACGGCTGTTATAAACTTTTACAAACTGACTGCTGGTGATGTGCTTGTAATAACAGACGATATGGCTCTTGAGCCGGGGATGATACGGCTAAGAGCAGCCGGTTCTGCCGGCGGGCACAACGGTCTTTCGGATATTGTTGAAAAGCTGGGTACAGATAAGTTCGGCAGACTGCGGATAGGCATAGGCAGCAGGGGCCGGGCAGTCGGTAGTGATTATGTGCTTTCAAAACCGCTCGAAAGCGAAAGAGAGCAGATAGACAATGCAATGGCTGAGGCGGCTGATGCGGTAATGCTATGGATAACCCAAGGCGTTGAGGCCGCGATGAGTAAATTTAATCGCAGATTGACAGCGAACGACAACGGTGACGGCGATAAACAATAAAATTAGAATTAGAAAATATATTACTTTAATGAGATTTTGTTAAGGAGATATTGATTTGGGAACCGTAACAAAAAGGTTGTATGAGGGCTTATTACTTGTGGACTCGGTAGAAGCAGCTGCTGATGCGAAAGGTATAAATAAACACATAGAAAAAGTATTTGAGCGTAACGATGCCGAGATAGTCAGTATTCGTAAATGGAATGAACGGCCTTTAGCATATGAGATTATGGGGAAAAACAGGGGTACATATATTCTTGTTTACTTCAACAGCCCTTCAGACAAAATTGCTTTGATTGAAAGAGATGTACAACTTTCAGAAAGAATAATGCGGATACTCATCCTTCGCGCAGACCATGTAACGAAAGAAGAGATAGAGAAAGAAACTCCTGCTACAATGGCCGAAAAACAGAAGCAGGAAGCAAAACAGGCGCAGGCCGAAAAGCAGGAACAGGAGGCAAAGCAGGCACAGGAGGCAAAAGATTTAAAGGAAGTTTCTGTTGTTGATGATGGTGTAACCGATGACAAAGATAACATTGATGCTGCTCAGCAGCCTGACGAACAGACGGATTAGCTTAAAGGGTTTAGTAAGAAGGAACGGATATGGCAAATTTCAATAAAGTTATTTTGTTGGGAAACCTTACGAGAGACCCGCAGTTGTCTTATACACCCAACCAGACGGCTGTAGTGGATTTCGGTATCGCAACTAATCGCCGATGGACTGCCCAGGATGGCCAGAAGCGTGAGGATACCTGTTTTGTGGATTGCAGAGCGTTTGCAAAAACCGCTGAAACCATAAATAAATACTGCCACAAGGGGAATCCTCTATTAGTTGAGGGCAGACTTACATTTGACAGCTGGACGGGACAGGATGGCGTTAAACGCAGCAAATTGCGTGTAACAGTAGAGAATTTTCAGTTTATTTCAACTGGCCCAAGAAGAGGTGAGTCCAGTGGCGGTGCGAGCGATATTTCTCAATCGCCTTCTGAAAATTACGGTTCGGAAAATAATGCCCAAAGCGGTAATGATGATATTCCATTTTAAGTTAACCAAAAAATACAAATAAAGATAAATTTAGGAGTAGTTTTCAGTGAGATCGCAAGGTTTTAATAAAGGCAAGCCAAAAACAGACAACAAGAGGAGGAGAAAACGTAAAGAAAATACCAGAGAGCAGAATCAATGCAGATTCTGTCGCTCGAAGACAAAGTATGTCGATTATAAAGCCCTTGATGTGTTAGGCAAACTGCTGACTCATCGAGGCAAAATTTTCTCGCGAAAGCGCAGCGGTAACTGTGCAAGTTGCCAGAGAAAAGTCAGACTGGCGATAAAACGAGCGCGTTTTATGGGATTGCTGCCGTTTACAAGTTAATTGTTCGTGAAATAACCGCCCAAAACCCCGACAGATTGATTTTTGGAGATATTTAGTATGAAGGTTCTACTATGCGAAGATGTTGAAAAACTTGGCTGGTATGGAGATATAGTCGATGTTACTGAAGGTTATGCAAGGAATTATCTTCTGCCTCAAAGAATAGCAACTGTTCCGAACGATGCAAAGATTGAAGCAATGGCCCAGGAAAAAGTCAAAAGGGCCGAGCAGAGAGAAGTCGTTATCGATAATCTTAAAAAGGCCGCTCAGGCTGTTGACGGTGCAGAAGCTGTTCTTGCGGCAAAGGCCAATGAGCAGGGTCATCTGTTTGGTTCGGTTCATGAAAACCAGATTGCGGCGAATCTTCGCCTGCAGGGATACGAAGTTGCCGACAAGCACGTTAAGCTCAGCGAGCATATCAAAGAGGTCGGCCAATATACTGTTGAGATTGAGTTTACAGCGGATATAACAGCTAAAGTGCAGGTTACAATAGTGCCCGAAAGACAAAGCGACGAAGCATCTGATGACTCAGATGGTCAAACAAACACAGAACAAGAAAGCTCAAGCTGATAATAAGCGAATGGATTCTTCGACAAGCTCAAATCTTGTTGCCGGCAGAACAATGCCAGAGTCGCTTGAAGCTGAGGCGGCGGTGCTCGGTTCGATGCTGCTCGATCCGGAATGTATCGGGCTTGTTGTTCAAAAAATAAGAACCGAAGCATTTTATCGCCTTGAGCATCAAATGATGTTTGATGCTATTGTTGGGTTGTGGGAAAATAAGGGTGAAAATTTCGACCTTGTGCTGCTGCGGGACGAGTTGAAGAAACGCAATCAGCTTGAAGAAATCGGAGGTCCGCAATACCTTGAAAGAGTAGCCAACGCAGTGCCGTCCAGTGCAAATGTCGAGCATTATCTTCAGATTGTAAAAGAAAAGCAAATGCTCAGAGAGCTTATTGTCGCTGCCGGCGAGGTTATGACCGATGCCTTTGAAACCGCCGGAGATGTCGGCGACAAACTCGACAAGGCTGAACAGAGGATATTCAACGTAACGCAGAAAAAAATTACCGGCTCTGCAATAGTAATCAAGGATTTGCTTACACAAGCATTTGAGGCTATTGACAAGCGCGAGGGCCATCACGTAACAGGACTTGCGACAGGATTTGCAGAACTCGATGACCTGACCTGCGGTTTGCAAAACGGCGAGATGATTATTATCGCCGGCAGACCCAGCATGGGCAAGACAAGCTTTGCTATGAATATCGCCGAGCATATTGGAGCAGACAATGATATGCCTGTTGCAATATTCTCGCTTGAAATGAGCAAGCAGCAGCTTGTCGAACGTCTGCTGTGCAGCAGGGCTAGAGTTGATTCTCAGCTTGTAAGAAAAGGTTTGCACAGTGATACGTGGTATCAAAAGCTTGTTCAGACGGCAAGCGAACTGAGTGAAAAACCCATTTTTGTTGACGATACCCCTGGAATAACCCCGCTTGAGCTTCGGGGAAAGGCAAGAAGACTCAGGGCTCAGCATGGCATAAGATGTGTTATTCTTGACTATTTACAGCTTATGAGTCTCGGAACAAGGGTAGAATCCAGACAGCAGGAAGTGAGCCAGATGAGCAGATATTTAAAGGCTCTTGCCGGAGAACTTGAAATTCCCGTAGTGGTTTTAAGCCAGCTTAACCGTGCGCCTGAAATAAGAGGAGGGGACCATCGGCCAAGGATGAGTGATTTGCGCGAGAGTGGAAGTATTGAACAGGATGCCGACGTTGTTATGCTGCTGCATAGAGAGGATTATTATAAGAAGCAAGAAAATGCGGGTAAGGAAAATAGGGATGATGATGCAGGTATGATGAGAAGTAACCATCTTGGTGACCAGGAGGATAATACTGCGGAAATAATAATTGCTAAGCAGCGTAATGGTCCGACAGGGATGGTAAAACTTACCTTTAACAGCCAGTTTACGCGGTTTGATAATCTATCCATGGTGCAGGAACCGTTCTGAAA
>CAYTQR010000081.1:0-4420 GCA_964440045.1 uncultured Planctomycetaceae bacterium
GTTAATACTGGTATGCGATTTTCAAGGCGATTTCGACACTTGTTGCGCCGCTGTCAGAGTAAAAGACCTTTTGTAAATTTTGCGGTGTTATCGCGACAAGTTTTTCGGCAAGTTCGATGGATTTGGTCTGGGCCAGACCTAAAAGGGTGCTGTGAGCGATTTTATCAAGTTGTGCTTTTATCGCGTCATCGATTTTTTTAACCCGATGGCCGTGGATATTGCACCAAAGACTGCTTATGCCGTCGATATAGCGGTTGCCTTCAGTGTCAATCAGATAAAAACCATCGCCTGATTCGATAACCACCGGCTCAGATGCGAGCCATTGCTTCATCTGCGTAAACGGATGCCACAGATTCTGCCTGTCAAGGCTGATTAGGTTCTTTGTTTTTTGGTTCATTTGATTTTCGTGGGTTTACACGCTGCAATTTATCGGCGTCTTCGGCTTTTCCGAAAAGCCCATATTTTTCATCAATGCCATACTTGAGCATAAAGTCCTGAAGTTCTTTTGTTGACGCTGTCAAAACAGTGCTGCTGCCCTGTGGTTGTTCATACCTTACAACGTTCGGGTCCGACTTGAGCAGTTTGTCAAAGCTATCGGGATTCATAGCTCTAAGTTTCAGCGAATCTTTTGCCAGATGCACTCTCATAAAAGTATGCGCTGGTACGAAATGTGCTTTATAAAAATCATTTTCCGTCAGGTTCAATTCCGCCGGATATATATCGAGAAACATATCATCTTTCAATTTTCCCAGTCCTCCATTAAATTTGCCGATTTTGCCATCCTTATCTATATAAATACATTCATATCCCTTGTTAGCTGACTTAAACTTCCAGGTTTCATTGGAATCCGTTGTCCAGATACCGGCGAGATTGGCGTCAAAAATCAGCTCATTTTCTGTAAACAGCGGATGCAGCGAAGGTACACAGCCTGCCAACATGATTGTCAGCGAATAAAACGCGATAATTTTCAATTTCGTTTTCATTTTATATCTCCTAAAAAATTGATTTGCAAAACAGGTCTATCAAGGCCAATATTATAATTATGCAGGAACCAAATGAAAAGGATAAATTCACGCAGGCTCGGGCGGTGATGGTACAAAAGCAGTTAAAAGGTCGTGATATTATCGACTTAGCTGTTTTAAAGGCGATGGGCGAGGTGCCGAGGGAGAAATTTATTCCTGCTGAGCATATTGGCGAGGCCTATTACGACGGGCCGGTGCAAATCGGATACGGCCAGACTATCAGCCAGCCCTATATCGTTGCGTTGATGACGCAGGTGCTGGAAATAGATAAAGATTGCGATGTACTTGAAATCGGGACAGGCAGCGGCTATCAGACAGCGATACTAAGTAAAGTTGCTAAGGAAGTTTTTACAATCGAAAGGATAAAAGAACTTTCATTAAGAGCACAGCAGATTCTTGCGGAGCTGGATATAACAAATGTAAATTTTCACATTGGTGATGGAAGCTGCGGCTGGCCGGGAGAAAAGCAGTTTGACAGGATAATAATTACCGCTTCAGCGGCAGCGGTGCCGGAGGCGCTGATGGAACAGTTAAAAACCGGCGGTCTGGCTGTTGCTCCTATAGGCGGCAGTTACGTACAGGACCTTGTGGTAATCAGGAAAAGCAAAGAAGGTATAAAGACAAAAACAATCTGCGGGTGCAGGTTTGTAAGACTCGTAGGTAAATTCGGATATGCGGAGTAAAAATGACAGAGAAACCATCGGATAATCTTACTCTTGATATGAAGGTGCAGTTTTTAAAGGGTGTCGGGCCTGGGCGAGCAGAAGTGTTTGAAAAGCTCGGCGTCAAAACCATCGCGGATTTGCTGGAGTATTATCCCCGCGACTGGTATTTTGCGCCTGAGCCGGTGAAAATCGAACAGTTGAAAATAAACCATACCGTTACATTAGCGGGAGTTGTTGAAAGTACGGATTTTCAGTTTTACCGAAAGCCGCAGTATTTTGAAGCTTATATAAGCGATGGTACAGGCGGGTGCAGAATTATCTGGTTCAACGGTAAATATCTGCAGGGTAAAATTACTCCCGGAATGAAACTAATCGTCTGGGGCAAAACAAGTCAGTACAAACACCAGATTCAGCTTACTAATCCCAAGTTTGTGATTGTTGAGGATGATGAAATTACGGCTGAGGCGTTCAGCGGGCCGGTCTATCCGGCAACGGCAGGACTTTCAAGCGGGCAGATTAAAAAAATAATCGGTGGCTCGCTTGAAAATCTTGTGCAGATTGTGCCTGAGTTTTTTGACTCTGCTTTTCTGAAGAAATCAAACCTTATTGAACGCCCAACAACCTTTAAATGGATACATAATCCTGAAAATGAAAGGCAGATTGCCAAGGCGAAACGCAGATTGAAATATGATGAGCTATTTTTGATGCAGACCGCTCTTGCGTTACGGCGGTACAGGAACAGAAATTTTTCAAAGGCTGTGCCGCTTAAATGCAGCGAGCAGATTGACAGCAGAATCAGGAAGCGGTTTCCGTTTCTGCTTACCGCCGACCAGGACAAGGTAATCGCCGAAATTGCTGCGGATTTGGCAAGAGCTGTTCCCGCGAATAGGCTGTTGCAGGGTGATGTCGGCAGCGGGAAAACCGTTGTCGCGCTTTATGCCGCTCTTGTCGCTGTGGCCAATAAAGCGCAGGTTGCGATAATGGCTCCGACGGAAATTCTGGCAGAGCAGCATTTCATAAGTATAGAGCGTTATCTAAAAGGCAGCAATGTAAAAAGGGTTCTTGTCACGGGTGGCCTGACAGGGGTAAAAAGGAAAGAAATTCTCGAAGATATAAAATCGGGCGATACCGATATTGTTGTCGGTACCGTTGCGCTTTTACAGAAAGATATACAGTTTGCAAATCTTGGCTTGGTAATTATCGATGAGCAGCATAAGTTCGGCGTTAGTCAGCGGGCAGGGTTGCGAAAGGATACGACGCCGCACTGTCTTGTTATGACGGCAACGCCGATACCGAGGACTTTAGCGATGACGGTTTTCGGTGATCTTGACGTTTCCATTATAAAAAAGTGTCCGCCTGGCAGAGGAGATGTGATAACCAGATATATTAAGCCGAAAGAATTGCCAAAGGCCTATGAGTTTATTCGCGAAAGACTCAAAGCCAAAAAGCAGGCTTACTTTGTCTATCCGAGAATAATCGATAGTGAAAACGGCGATGTAAAGGCTGCCATTGCCGAATACGAGAACCTGAGCAGAAATATATTTCCGGAATTTAACGTAGGGCTTTTGCACGGACAGATGGCCGGTGCGGATAAGCAGAAAATAATGGGCCAGTTCCGCAAGGGGAAAATTCACTGTCTTGTCTCGACAGTTCTGATAGAGGTTGGAATTGATGTACCAAACGCTACAATAATGGTTATCGAAGGTGCCGACAGATTTGGTCTTGCACAGTTGCATCAGCTTCGCGGCCGAATAGCCAGGAGCTCATCGAGAGCGTACTGTCTTTTGGTAGCACAAAGCGCAAGTGAAACAGCCCAGAGCCGACTTGAGGTAATGACCCGCAGCAGCGACGGCTTTGAAATATCCGAGCATGATTTGAAACTGCGCGGGCCGGGCGAGCTTTTGAGTACGCGCCAGCACGGCCTGCCGGACTTGAAAATCGCAAATATAATCGACGATTTTGACCTGCTGAACCTTGCGAGAAAAGATGCCTTTGAGCTTGTCGAGATAGACCCTATGCTGAAATCGGCTGGGCATAAGAACATAAGGGCAGAACTCGGACGCAAATTTGCCGAGGTACTGGGCCTGGCTGATGTGGGCTGAAACGCTGGAGCGGTACACCTAACCTGTTTTAAAACAAGAAGTTAGCGAAGAAATAAAATTTAGATGGGAGATGGAGATAAGATTCGGTTTTTTCTTTGCATACCCTACCATCATCAGGTACAATAATTATTAGCCTGTGAGAATAGGCTAATGGTTAGCAGAAAGAAACGCGCATAAATAAAAATAAAAGGTCGTTCTGCGGAGCGCTTGCGTGCTCCGCAGAACGACCTTGAGTTAAAAAATAGGGAGAAGAAGATAAAAAAAATAATTGTAATTTGCATATTCGTGGTTCTTTTTACTGGACTCGAAAATTTAGCCAACGCTGTTCCTGTACCCCTTACACTTTACCCGATAAACAGTGATTTATCAGCAGAGCAGGTGAGCATGGATTCAATCTGCCCGGCTATCGGCAGTATTCTCCCTGGCAATGTCCCCAGTTACAAGTGGCACTACGGTTGTGCACCAACAAGCGGTGGGATGATAGTCGGTTATTGGGACAGCAAGCCGGGCTATCAGAATTTGTTCGACGGCGATGCATCAGGGGAAAATGCCGCAACACGTGCGATGATTGCCAGCCCGGCGCATATTACCGCCGGGACCGAAAACGGTTATACCTATGGCGACTGGCACA
>CAYTQR010000081.1:4485-8522 GCA_964440045.1 uncultured Planctomycetaceae bacterium
GTATTCAACCCATGAAAGCAATCCTGATTGTATAGCGGATTTTATGCACACCGTCAACGGAGGCAGTTATCCAGAAGAAATCGCTTCTGGTTTAGAGGCGTATATTGAATGGGACAATCCCGCTACTGCTATCAATGAAAGTTACCGGGCGACTGCCCTGAATATAGACGACCCTTTTTGGGGAGGGAGTTTTACATATTCAAGCCTCCAAGCTGAGATTGACGCCGACCGGCCGGTACTGCTTGATATGTATACATATCATACGTCGCGGTGGTATGGCCATGCAATAGTCGCTTATGGTTATCAGGATAATATGTTTACCGTATGCCCTCCCACTCCCACAGGCACCGGCAATATAGTTGTGCCGGGGATTGCTGTTGATGATACTTGGCAGAACGGTACGGCTATGAACGAATGGCTTTTGGATACCGACGGCAATGATGTCCCGGATTCGTATTATAAATCTCACATAGACCCGGCCGGCGTTGAATGGTGGCCGTATTATACCTTCTCTGATGCAGGAGGTTACTCATACATCGACTATTGGGACTGGACTTTTGGGGATGCGGTAACGCTTGATATAGTAGTCCCCGAGCCGGCGACAATGGTTTTGCTGGCAGTCGGTGCAATGATTTTGAGAAAAAGAAAATAAGCTTTACGAAGCTTTTATAAATATCGAACGGCTGTCCCTGTGCTTTCTTGCGAAAGCAAGAACAGGGACAGCCGTTTTTGTTTATCAGTATTTCCTGCTCTTTGCGGCAGGTGAGCTGTTGTAATTTACAAAGAAGTATCGCAGAGCATCGATTGGGTGGTCGTAAATACCATCTTTTAACGGCAGTTCATCGGCAGGGCCGGCAGGCGGATAATGATAACACTGCATTGCCTCAATCAATCTTCCGCAGCGAGGATTTATAACCAAGCTGCTTTTACCATCGCCACAACACAAGGCCCTGCGGACAAGTTCAATACCCTGGAGTATCAAACTTCTTTTATAACGGATTTTTATTCCAGCCTGTCTTAACTGAAAGACCGGACTTGTGCCTGTAACATCATTTACGCCTGCACCAGCGGGGTCGCAGAAAGTAGCGATTACATTGTCTTCGCTGTATGGTTTTCTGCTTTTGATTTCGTCGGCGTGAGAATCAACGGTTATCCTGCTTTTTACATATTCGTCAATGATTCGCACGATGCCGCTATCGTCAATTTGAATCCACAGGCACACAAACGGGTTTACAAAACCAAAGTCAATGGCACGGTATAAAGGCAGGTTGCTGTCATACTTTACAGGAGCGATGTGTATATCAGGGTCGAACTCGGCAAAGACGACATTTTCGAGCGATGGCCTAAGGCAGAGCATCTCGGATTCAAACGCGCTTCTGCTGCTTCGGCGCATCTGTGCGATGCAGTCATCTATTTTCAAATAGCCCACAGCTTTTCTTGCCTTTCCCTGACAGTCGCTATTGAGCGGACATCTTGAGCAGCTTCTTTCGGGTGGGCAGTTTTCAATCACTTCCCAAACGCACCATTTGAATATGGGTATATCTGACGCTGAGGCCTTGGCGACAAGTTCGTGCATTATCCCGAAAGGCTGATGCATCGTGCTTAGAGATTCCATCGCACCGGCTATTTTATCAGTGCTTTTGGTAACGAATTTTGCGGCTTCAAGAATCTGCTTGTCGAATAATTCAACCTCATCGCATCTTAATTTATTGATATGGCTGCCGCGGACAGAGCTGTGCGATTGTGTCAGGACCTCGACATTTGAGCCGTTTGAAAAAGTGCATCTGTTTTTGCGGACAGGTTCTGCAAGAAAACCTTCAAAACCATTCCGCAGAAAGCCAAGCAGATAATCGTACATTCTCTGGGCCTGCAGTTCACTGCCTGCCAGGATTCTTACTTTACAGCCTGGTTTGAAGATACAGTCTAAAAGCGTGGCGACTGCGGCGATGAGAGTTTTTCCGCCTCCTCTGCCTGCCCAGACGATACAATCGCCTGTTGTTGAAGGTTCACAATAGCAGTGCCACAGATAATCCATAGGCGTGTTGTGTTCGGGACAGATTTTTGTATCGGAGATGTTGAGATTGAGAAAGACCTTGAGGTAATTTTTTAAATCGGTGCGGTTTTTGGGCATTGTATTTTTGAGCTTTTCGTAAAAACCGGTTGCCCGGACGATATTAGCTGATGACAGAATGGTAGTATTCATAGGGAATCCTTTAGATAAATTGAAGAATTAAGATTGAAAAATGATGATTTGCTTCAGTTAACAGCGTACAGTCAACTGTACGCTGTTAACTGTTAGCTATTTATTTAGAATGGACAGCCGGGACTGCCGCTGCTTGTATTTCCTGAACAGCCGGCGCCAACATCCCATGAAGGTACGTTGACATCGACAAAATTACTGTCTGTGCAGTAGTTTAGGTATGCTTCGTTATTTCCGGTAATATTTTCGAAAATATTTTGGGTATGAGGCGTACCTGGTATTCCATTGATATAAATACTCTGCCAATTTGAATTAACAGAGATGTTTTTGAATATATTTCCGCTGAACTGTCCGGGGCCGGCAGGAGGATAACCGCTTGCACTATAAGTGTTGTCCAGAAAGATACCTTGTCTTGAACAGCCTGTGATTGTGATATCTCTACAGGTAATCCTTCGGCAACCGCCTCCATTAACATTGCTGGTTTTCATTCGTATCGCTATGCCATTTGATACATCATAGTTTTTAAAGGTACAGTCTTCGATCAGCGAATCCTGAACCCATGCTGCGGTGAAACTTCCTATGACATATCCGCCGTGTCCGCGGTCAGTAGTGCAGTTAAAGACCCTGACGTTCTGAACCGGCCTGTTCTCAGCTACTCCCTCTGCACCAATGCCGGCGTTCATATTGATGCAGTCGTCGCCGGTATCAAACTGCGAGTTGAATATATAAGCGGTATCGCTGGTACACAGATTGATGCCGTCGGCGTTATGTATATCAAAGGTGTCGCAATTAACATCGGCTACTGTAACACCGTTGCAGTAACTTATAAATATTGTATGCTCAGATGGATAGACTAAAGTTAAAGTGCCGTTCCATCCGCCCACATAGACCTGGTTTACACCTTTTATTGTAACCATATCGCCGCGGTTTTTTTCGTTACCCGCAGCAGCGGCCTCGGCGTAGCCAAGCGTAGTATTTCCATGATCGAGAATGGTATGAGGGTTAGATGCACTATAACCCTGGCATCCATTAATAACTCCGGAGCCGCAAATACGAAGGTCCGTAATAGTACCATAAGGCTTACCGGCACTATTAGGGTCATTATAGTTGTGATAAGCATTAACTAACCCCATAAAATTGTTTCCTGAAGCATAATATGGGAAACGTAATGATGTAAGCGGATAATCCGCCACATCGCTGCTGCCTAATAATGTTCCGTCAATTTGCAGTGTCATATTGCTTTTTACGAAAATTGCACCGCTTAAAAATGTTTTTCCGGCTCGAAGATGGACTTTACCGCCGGGGGTACATGCGTTAATAGCCGCCTGAATCGCAGCAGTATCTTTGGTTGTACCATTTGCCGCTGCGCCGTAATCCTCCGGATAGAAAGCTGCGGGTGTATTGGTTGTTGTTACAGGACAGACGTTGCTGGCCTCTGATTCTCCCGCGCCGCTTAAAACAGATTTTACTGTGAATGAATACAGTGTATTGGCGCTTAATCCTGAAACGTTGTAGAAAAGCTTGGTTGTATTACCAAGAAATGAGCCGTTTTGATAAACGTTATAACTTACTATATTTGAATAGTCAGAAGGTTTGCTCCAGATCAATATAAGACCAGTATCATCATAAGCCATTGGAGGCACCATTAAATTTTGAGGCGCCTTAATTGAACAGTCAGACGGTATTAAAAAGCCGCAGTCGAGCCAGGTATCAGCTATGTCTTTGAGTGTCAGGTAATCGTTCTGTGAGGCTACGAAACTATCAGCGAACAGGACATAGTCAAAAAAATCAACCCAGCAGTCACCGTTCAAGTCGCCGAGCGGCGCTGACGACTGCG
>CAYTQR010000082.1:0-8501 GCA_964440045.1 uncultured Planctomycetaceae bacterium
GCAGGGGAGGGGGCAGGTCTTTTAATTGTACCTTTTGAGAAAATTACAAATGAATCCCGTTAGACTTGTTTTAAATTTGTATGAATACTTCAATATGAGAAAAAAACAGGAACATTCTATGCTGGTTTATACTGATGAAGGGAAGTCTAACGGGATGAAAAAGGCAATAATACTTGTTTTTGCATTGCTTCTTCCGGCCTGGCCTGCACTTTCGATGTCAAATTGGCCCAAAGTTTTGCCCTCACCTGACAGGACTTCCGTTGCGCAGCCGGCGGATAGCAACACAGCGACTTTGATAAAATCTGCTGTGCAGGAAATCTGCAACGGTAAATTCGATACTGCAGAGCAGATTCTCTCCGATACTGATGCAGATAATCCAAAGGTTGCGGCTCTGGCTGATATAATTTCGCAGTATAAACAGATTGCTCTTGCCAGAGAGCAAACCAGAGGGCAGGCGCTGAATGAACAGCTTGCCGAGCTTGAAAAGCTCTCCGTAAGTCCCGTAAGGGACGCCTTACGGCGGAGTCCCAAGGACAAAGCTCGACCCGAAACGAATGAACCTAATCTTTCAGAAATTTTTCCGGTAATTATCCGAGCTCGCGAATTTGCGGCCGATACACAAAAAGAGCGGATACTGTCTGATGAATTTGTCCAAAAGACAATTGCGAGGTCTCGGGCCTCGGCCGAAGAATTTGAATCTAAAGGCAAATGGCTTGACTCGCTTATTTGCTGTTATAGCTGGCTTGCCATACTCTACGAGGATGATAAAGCAATCCTGGACAAAAAAAAGGAGTTGGAAAGCAAAGCGATCATAAAGGCATCTCTGGCAGACAACCCTTGTGAAACAGGCGCCGACCGCTACCAAAAAAAGATAAAAGCACAGATGTTTATCCGCAGTCTTGATGTTCTTGAATATGGCTATGTGGAGCCTTTCTACTACAGCAGTATGGCTGAGGCGGCATTTAAGCGATGCCGGTATCTTGCCGATGTTTTGCGATTCTCTGACAAACGTGACAGCGATTTTACAATTACCTTTTTGAAAGATAAGCTGCCTGACTTTATAGCAGGACTTGATTCATTGAGCCAAAGTTACAACTCAGAACTTGGCGCCTTAAGCAGAGACCAGTTCGTCAAACTGTTCAACCAGGTACTAACATTAAATTCATCGACGATACAACTGCCGGAGCAGGTGATGATTTCGCATTTTGCCGAAGCGTCATTAGCCGCACTCGATCCGCACACAACGCTTGTCTGGCCGAAAGAGAAGGAAGACTTTGAGAAAAATTTAACCAATGAATTTACCGGCATTGGCGTTGAAATCTCCAAGACCGATGGTTTCCTCAGGGCAGTAAGTCTTTTGCCCGGCACGCCGGCGTATAATTCGGGCATGGATGTCGACGATATAATAGAGGAAATTAACGGTGAAAAAACAAGGGATATGTCAATTTCCTGTGCAGTGAGCAAGATTACCGGTCCTGCCGGCACAAAAGTTGCACTTACAATTCGTCGTGCCGATGAAGAAAAAACTTTTGCCATCGAAATTACAAGGGCAAAAATCATAGTTCCAACGACTCGCGGCTGGTTGAGAGATAATTCGGACAAATGGTTATACTTTGTGGATAACAAGGGGAAAATAGGCTATACCCGCATTACAAATTTTTCAGCGGCTACGGCTGCCGATGTTGATAGAATTCTTGATACTCTCGAAAGAAATGGCATCAAGGCGCTGATTCTGGATTTAAGATTTAATACGGGCGGTTATCTGCAAAGCGCTGCGGATATAAGCGATATGTTTGTTGAAAAGGGAATTATCGTCAGTATGCAGCCGAGAGTCGGCCTTCCGACTTTGGAGGTTGCACACCTCAAAGGCACTCGTCCTGCTTATCCTCTTGTTATTATTATCAATGGCGCCTCGGCAAGCGCCTCTGAAATTGTCGCTGGCGCTCTGGCGGATAAAACCTACTCAAGGGCGACTCTTGTCGGCAGGCAGAGTTATGGCAAAGGCAGCGTTCAGACAATAACCAATTATCCAGGCGATGGAGCGCAGTTGAAATATACAATGTCTTATTATCATCTGCCTGATGGCAGTAAGGTCAAGAGCCGTTACTCAATGGAAAAGCTTGGAAGAAAAGACTGGGGAATAATGCCGGATGTAAAGATTGAGCTTCGCAGCGACGAAATCAGAAAAATGAGCGATATTCAACGTGACAATGATGTGTTGGCGTCAGCGAGCCATGACGATACAAAAACAAAGCTGACAAGGCACGGCCTTGAAGAAATCTTACAGGCAGACCGTCAGCTTGCTGTTGCAATTCTGGTTGCCAAGGCAAAGATAATTGGATCAGGACTTTAGTAATGACCGAATCACAGGATATTAGTAAACTTGAGCAGCAAAGAAGGGACAAGCTCCAGCGGATAAGGCAGCTCGATATCGACCCTTATGGCGGGTGTTTTGACGGTGTCGAATCAACCGAATCGGTCAGGGCGAAATTTGATGAGAAAAAACCTCAGCAGAAAGCGACCTGTGCAGGCAGAATAGTTCTTCTGCGAGATATAGGCAAACTCATTTTCATAACGCTTCGCGACAGCAACGGTACAATTCAGCTCGGCCTGAGTAAAAAGCTTCTTGAAGAACAATGGAAACTGGCAAAACTTCTTGATCTTGGCGATATTGTCGGCGCAGAAGGGCAGCTCGGACTTACAAAGACCGGCGAACTTACAATATGGGTTGAAAAAGTTACTATCCTTGCCAAGTCCCTGTTGCAGCCGCCTGAGAAATTTCACGGTCTTGCCGATATTGACCTTCGTTACCGCAGACGCTACGTTGATTTGTGGGCAAACCCGGATTGTTTGGAAAAGTTCAAAAAACGAATTGCTATAATATCAACTATTCGCAGTTTCTTGCAGGAAAAGGGTTTTTACGAAGTTGAAACGCCGATGATGCAGTCGATACCGGGCGGTGCAGCGGCAAAACCGTTTATCACACATCATAATGCTCTCGATATCGATTTGTATCTGCGGATTGCGCCGGAGTTGTTTTTGAAAAGACTGCTCACAGGAGGTTTGGAGAAAGTCTTTGAGATAAACCGCAACTTTCGCAATGAAGGCTTAAGCCCTCGGCACAATCCCGAATTTACAATGATGGAAGTTTACCAATCCTATGCCGACTATAATATAATGATGGAACTTACCGAAGATTTGATATCGCAACTTGTTCAAAAGCATTGCGATGGTTTAAAACTGCCGTACGGCGGTGAAAAAATAGATTATTCCAGACCGTGGAAAAAGGCTTCATACAGCGATTTGCTGAAAGAATACGCCGGTTGCGACATACACGATATTTCTTCGATTCGCAAAAAAGCAAAAACACTCGGCATTGAAGAGGCAAAGCTGGCCGATGAGATTGTTATAAATGACCTTTTTGGAACTACGGTAGAGAAAAATCTCGTCAATCCGACTTTTGTAATTGATTATCCTGCCAGGCTCTGTCCTCTGACAAAGAAAAGTAAAACAAATCCTGAGTATGCCGAAAGATTCGAACTCTATATAGGCGCAATGGAGATTGCAAACGCTTATACCGAACTGAATGACCCGCAGGTGCAGTATGAAAACTTTGCCTCTCAACTAACAGGAGCAAACGAGGACGAAAACACCTTCCGTAATCTTGACGAGGATTTTATAACTGCACTGAAATACGGCATGCCGCCGGCAGGGGGGCTTGGAATCGGAATTGACAGGCTCATAATGCTCCTTACCGACTCGGCAAGTATCAGGGACGTAATATTGTTTCCGTTATTGAAACCGGAAAAATAATCTGCAGGACCGAATAAATGCTCAAGTTCTTCCTGGCTCTGCGATATCTTAAGAAGACAAAAATAGTTCTTCTAAGTATCATTTCGGTTGCACTTTCAACCGCACTGCTTGTTACCGTTGCAAGTCTCTTTACAGCTTTTATCAAGGCAGTCGAATCGAGCGCATCTGACTATATGGGCGATATAGTTCTCCAGCCGCCGGCTGAATTTGCACACAGCGACGAATTTGTCGCAAGACTTTGTGCCTCAAAGGAAATATCCGCTGCGAGTGTGGTACTTTCTACGAACGGCCTTATTCATCTCGGCCCGGGCGATGTAAAGGCGGTAAGCATTTGGGGAATAGACATTGCCGACCGCTGTAAAGTTACGGGCATAAGGAATAGTCTGCTGGAACAGAGCGAGCTTCCTTTTGTTCCAAAATTTACTAATGATGCTAATGACAGCGGCACAATACCTGCCTTTGTCGGTATCGGGCTTTTTGCCGAGCCGGATGCCAAAACCGATGAATATGATTTACCCTTTGTTAAATCTTTCATCGGCAAAAATGCGGTAATAACCGTCGGCAGCGCGCAAAAAAACGCACAAAATAAAGGTCTATTTGGCGGTCTGCAGAGCCGTTCTGTTCGAGTAAAAATCAGTGATGTGGTTTTTACTTCCGTCTATGATATCGATAAGAGATTTATTTTTGTGCCCGTTGACAGATTAGCAGATATTTTGGACAAGCAGGGCCAAAAGCCTGCGGATATAGTCCATATAAAATGCGCCGAAGGTTTCGACCCTGCCCAAACGGTTTCTGTTGTTCAACGAATATGGTCTGAATTTGCCGCTGAAAAACTTAACTGGCCTCCTTTTTATATCGCCCAGACTGAAATTATGACCTCAATTGCCAAGCAGAGCCAGTACACCGCAGAGCTTCGCAAGCAGATGGGAGTTTTGCTTGTTATTTTCGGTATTATAAGCGCAGGCGTGGTAGTGCTTGTCTTCTGTATATTTTATATGATAGTAACTTCCAAACGCAAAGACCTTGCGATAATCAAATCCATCGGCGGCTCATCGATAACTGGCGCCTCGATTTTTCTGTTTTTCGGTTTGTTCATAGGTTTGATTGGCGCCTTTATCGGTCTGGCCATCGGTTATATATTTACTCATAATGTAAATGTGCTGGAGTGGTGGATTCAGATTATCTTCGGCCTTAAGCTGTGGAGCAGCAGTATTTATATGTTCAATAAAATCCCGGACAGTTTCAACTGGTACTGGGCATGGTGGTTTTTCGTAGCAGCGGTTATTGCCTCGGTTCTTGGCGCCCTGGCTCCTGCAATAGTTGCGGCGCGAACTAACCCCGCCGAAATTCTCAGGTACGAATAAAATGTATGATATTATTTTACCAATTAGATTTTTTATCAGACGCAGGATAACAATCCTTGCCGTTCTTGCCGTTGCGCTGTGCGTCTTTACCGTTGTAGTGGTAATGACGGTGATGCACGGCCTTGTCCTGGACTTCAGGGAAAAGAACCACACTTTTTTTTCTGATTGCATTATTTCCACCGATTCGCTGGTCGGCTTTGGTCTTTATGAAGAGTTTATATCGCATCTCGAAAAAACCGATTTCGTTGCCTCCGCCTCGCCCGTGATTAATACATTTGGTCTTGTCGAAGCCGAAACTTCCGGCAGGAACGCCGCCCTTGACCTGATGGGCATAGATATCGCTCGGCACATAAAAACAACCGGTTTTGCAGATAGTCTTTATTACCGCTCCGATACACCGGCCATTGCTTTTGAGCCGAAGTATGATGTCAATCTGCCGGGCTGTATCGTTGGAGTTGATTTACTTGTCGACAGACAAAGAACAGGACAGTATAGACAGCTAAGTTACCTGCCGATGTGGTCCTATCTTATTACATGTTTTCCATTAACGCCGAAAGGCGCCCTGGCAAAGACAGGCACAGCATTGGCTGCCAATTCAAAAACATTCTATTACAGTGACAACAGCAATTCCGGCCTTGCGAAAGCGGACAGTACAGTTGTTTATCTTCCTTTTAATTATCTGCAGTCGCTTTGCGGAATGGACACGCCCAGTGCCAGGACAAGTGCAATCTTTATTAAATTTAAGCAAGGCGCCGATATTGAAGCCTGTACTGAAAAAGTATCTCTGTTATGGAAGGATGTTGTAAGTCAAAGAAGTGATTTTGCCCTTGCAGGCCTGTTTAATACCGTTCGCGTTCAGGACTGGAAGGCTTATCGAAGGGGGACTATTGCTCCGATGGAAAAGGAGCAGACGATGCTGATTTTGCTTTTTGCCCTTGTGGGTCTGATTACGGTCTTTATTATCTTTGTGATTTTTTATATGATTATAAGCCGAAAGAGCAGGGACATCGGCATTCTCAAGAGCCTTGGCGTATCGAAAATCGGCATTGTAAGGGTTTTTATGCGTCTAGCTTTTTTGATAGGTTTTTCCGGCGCTGCTGTCGGAATTGTTTCTGCTTTGATTTTTCTGGCGAACATAAACCCGCTTGAAGGTTGGTTATTTGATAAATTCGGCTTTCAGATGTGGAATAGAGAAATTTATGCAATCGGCCAGATACCGTATCAGGCCAGGCCTAATCTTTTAGCGGCAGTTGCCGTCTGTGCCATTGCCGCTTGTTTGCTCGGCGCTTTATTGCCGACACTAAGCGCTGCCGGCAAAAAATGTGTTGATGTTCTGAGGGTAAACCAGTTATGACCGACAAAGACAATTACATATTAAGCTGTAAAGATATTTACAAGTCCTATCAAATGGGAGCGATGCGGCTTGAAGTGCTCAAAGGCATAAATTTTTCTGTTACTCGCGGCGAATTTGTCGCTATACGGGGCGCTTCCGGCAGCGGCAAGAGCACGCTTCTGCATATTCTCGGGGCGTTGGATACGCCCGATAAAGGCGATGTTTTTTTCCAGGGCAAAAATCTTGACAATTTTTCCGGCAGAAAAATCAATGAGTTTAGAAACAAAAAGATCGGTTTTGTATTTCAGTTCTACCATTTACTTGACGAATTAACAGTGCTGGAAAATGTCCTTTTGGCGAGGATGGCCCATAGCTCGGCTATTGACTGGCTGGCTTGTTCGGATTCGGCCAAAAGTCGTGCCCGCCAGCTCCTCGGAGAACTGGGTCTTTCTGAAAGGATCTCTCACAGGCCTTTTCAGCTTTCCGGCGGCGAAAGGCAGAGAGTCGCCATTGCACGGGCACTGATGAACAAGCCGGATATAATACTGGCCGATGAGCCGACTGGAAACCTTGACTCTAAAACAGGATATGGTATATTAGAGATCTTTGAAAAGCTGCACAGTGCCGACCAGACGGTTGTGATGGTGACACATGACGAGAAGATTGCTGCCAGGGCCCAGCGGGTAATAAGGCTTGCCGATGGCAGAATTTTGACGACTTAAAGAAATTCGGAGTTTTTATGGCTTTGAAAATATGGATTAACGGCTCTCTTGTTGACCAGGCCGATGCGAAAATAAGCGTTTTCGACCATGGCCTGCTTTATGGCGACGGTGTTTTTGAAGGTATCCGTGTTTACAGCTCGAAGGTATTTGAGCTTGATGCGCACCTGAGAAGACTTTACGAGTCGGCAAAGGTTTTAAGACTTAAAATCGGTATGACGCCCAGGCAGCTTGCCGATGTGACCAGTGAAACTGTCAAGGCAAACAATATAGTTGACGGCTATATTCGTCTTGTTGTTACTCGCGGCGTTGGAAATTTGGGTATTAATCCTTTTGTTTGCGAAACACCTCAGATTATTATTATTGCTGATAGCATTCAGTTATATCCTAAGGAACTTTGCGAAAATGGTATCAGGGTTATTACTGCCTGTACTATTCGCAATCATCCTTTGGCGATACCGCCGCAGGTCAAGAGTCTTAATTATCTCAACAACATCCTGGCAAAGATTGAGGCGGTAGATGCCGGCGTTCCTGAAGCGATTATGTTCAATCACGAAGGTTTTGTTGCCGAAGCCTCCGGGGATAATATATTTACTGTTCGTGATGGTATTATCTACGCTCCGCCCATACAGGCAGGCTCTCTTGAGGGTATCACAAGAGGTGTTGTTATGCGGCTTGCCAAAAAGGAAGGGATCGAAGTTGTCGAAAAGAACCTTACCCGGTTCGACCTTTATGTCGCCGATGAGTTGTTCCTTACCGGTACCGCTGCTGAAGTTGTCGGCATTATTGAAATCGATGGAAGAGAGATTTCCGACGGCAAACCCGGCCGGCTCACCCAGCTTTTAAGTGAAAAGTTTTTCGATTATGCTCACGGCCGGTCGAAATAAGATGTCCGGGCAAAACTCTACTCTCGCCTGTCCCCGACTGATATCCGATGAGCTTATTCAAACTGGCGAATTTTTCAGAGACCGGCTCGATTGCTCCGATAGCAGGCTCAATCATTTTATGGATTACCTCAAAAATCGGTATGGCAAAATGCTCCGCGCCTCTTTTGTGCTGCTGGCCGGCAGATTGTTTGGTGATACGGCCTCGCTGCATATCAAGATCGCGGCAATTGTTGAAATGATACATTCTGCGACCCTTCTCCACGACGATGTGATAGACCACGGCACCCAGCGAAGGTATTATGCGACGGCGAATAATCTTTGGGGCTCTGATTCTGCTGTTCTGATGGGCGATTTTTTGTTGAGCCGAGCCTTTGTAGCTATTGCG
>CAYTQR010000083.1:0-2353 GCA_964440045.1 uncultured Planctomycetaceae bacterium
CCTGCATACCCGGCCCGCCTTTCGGTCCTTCGTAGCGAATCACTACAACGTTACCATTTTTCACTTTGCCGGCGAGGATACCATCGCAGGCCTCTTCCTGACTCTCGAAAATAACCGCAGGGCCGGTATGAGTCAGCATCGCCGGTGTAACCCCTGCAATCTTGACCACACAGCCGTTGGGAGCGAGATTGCCCGTCAGAATTGCCAGTCCGCCGGTTTTAGAGTAGGCATTATCAATTGAGCGGATGACGTCGGTTCTTTTAATATCGGCGTCGGCTGTATTTTCACCGAGAGTTTTGCCGCTTACAGTCAGACAATCGATATTTAAGAGGTTTGGAATTTTGCTTATTTCTTTTAGGATTGCGCTTATACCGCCGGCGGCATCGACATCCTCCATATGGAATTTACTCGAAGGGGCCACCTTGCAGATATTTGGGCATCTGGAGCTAATCTGGTTTATCCGCTGGAGGTCATATTTTATGCCGGCTTCATTGGCCAGGGCCAGGGCGTGGAGGACGGTGTTTGTCGAGCCGCCCATCGCCATATCGAGCATAAAGGCATTGTCAATCGAATCGATGGTTATGATATCGAGCGGTTTTAAATCCTGCTCGATGAGCTTGATAATCTGTGCTCCGGCAGCAGCATATAGTTTGTCCCTTTCGGGGTCGATAGCGAGGACTGTGCCATTGCCCGGCAGGGCCATACCAATTGCTTCGCACAGGCAATTCATACTGTTGGCGGTGTACATTCCCGAGCAGCTTCCCTCTGATGGGCAGCCGGCACATTCAATTTCGTGGAGTCTTGCTTCGTCGATTTTGCCGGCCTTGAAGGAAGCGATTCCTTCGAAGACTGAACTTAAGTCAACATCATCACCCTTTGAATCTTTGCCGACTGCCATTGGCCCACCGGATACGAAGATTGTAGGGATATTGACGCGGACGGAGGCCATTAACATTCCGGGTATTATCTTGTCACAATTAGGGATACAGACAAGGCCGTCGAAACAGTGGGCACGTGCCATTGATTCGACCGAGTCGGCGATGATTTCGCGGGAAGATAGTGAATATTTCATTCCGGTATGTCCCATAGCGATGCCGTCGCATATAGCGATAGTGTTGAACTCGAATGGTACGCCGCCGCCGGCACGGACGGCTTGTTTGACCTTTTGGGCCACTTTGTCCAGATGTATATGCCCCGGCACGATTTGGCAAAAGCTGTTGGCAATGCCGATAAACGGCTTGTTCATATCCTCATCTTTGAGGCCGCAGGCCCGTAACAGAGCCCTGTGCGGAGTCCTCTGGAACCCTTTTTTTATTGTATCACTTTTCATATATTTGCTCCTAAATGACTTTTAATTAAGGAATAAAGGATTATAAACACAAAGCGCTAATAAATAAATCCTAAAAGTACAAAAAGCTGGTATTGAGTATAAAAAAAATTGCTCAATAAGCAGTTAGTTGTTATAATCACCGGCTGTTCGGAATGAATTGAATATTGCAAGTGAATGATTTTAGGAGAAAATAATGAGCGCTAAAAGAGTGGTTGCTGTTGCGTTTTTGTCAGTTGTGTTGTCTGTTTTGGCAGGTTGCGGGCCGACAGCACAGATGAAACTCAATCTGTCGCCGCAGAGTGAAATGACTTATAGGGTTGTTACTGAATTCGGCAAAGATTATTCGTTTGTTCAGCCTTCAATCAACAAGACCAAAGGACGCCATACAACTACGCGGGTAGAAGTAGTTTTCGCACAGGAGATTGAAAGTGTTGACGCCCATGGTAACGCGACGGCGAATATTACAATAAAAGAGATTAGATTTCTATCTACAGATGCCCAGGGCAAAAGAGCCATTTTTGACAGCACAGCCGAGGGTAGCGAATCTGACCCGGTTTTTGCAGTTATTGGCCAGAGCTATAAAATCCAGATAACACCCGACGGTCAAATTGAATCTATTGACGCCGCCTCGGCACGCAAAGTTGTGAAAGAGGGTCTTCCCAAGAAATTTGCAGATAAATTGTTCAGCGACGGGGAGATTGTCAAGCGTCATCAGGTTCTTGCCCTGATGAATGTTAGCGAGGCTTTTTACAAGAAAGGTGATAAATGGAGTGTGATTAGCGGTTCTCCCGATGGTATGCTCAGTGCGAAATCATTTGAAAAGATTTATACCCTGACGGATATCAAGCTACAAGACGGTGAAAAGATTGCCATTGTAGAAATGAAAGCTGCTCCCAGTTCAACGCGTGCAGCCGATATGGCAGAAGATGACCCCAAAATGAGCTTCTTTGCAAATATGTTCGAGGAAAAGGACAGCTATACCGGCAAAATGGTACTAAAACTACGTACCGGCGAAATCGACAG
>CAYTQR010000083.1:2363-3946 GCA_964440045.1 uncultured Planctomycetaceae bacterium
GTTACCAGGAGTTTTTGAAGGCAGAATGGGTTGCGGTCGAACCGTCTGCGGAACAGAAAAGCGATAAGGACCCGGACCAGTTAACGATGGGCTTTTCGAATCTGTACAGCATTGAAAAAGTAAGTTCTGGTAACTAACGAATTATTTGCAGGCGGCTATTATGAAAAAATGGATTTTTACAGGGCTGATTTTAGTTGTGTTTCTGGTTTTCTTCGCCAGCTGTCAGGGGCAGCAGAGGTCGGTTGGTTTTAAAGGTCCGCTGCTCTTGAGCGTTGATTTTAAGCCTGATGTACCGCTGAAGTACAGTTTTGTCAGTGAAAGACAAGTAACCCTTGATCTTGATTCATCAAGCAAAGGAAGAAGAGGGTCTAAGGGTTTTACCGAGAAGCTCGAGATGGAGATAGTTTATAGGCCGATAGAGATTGATCCTTATGGTTATTCGACAATTGAGGCAACCTGTAATTCGGCTAAGGTTACACGTGGGCCAAGAGGTGGAGGGCGTGGCAGAAGCGATGCGGTTGAGTCAGTTGCCGGGGCAAGCTTTACAATTAAAATTACACCGACGGGTGAGATTGTTGACTATACGTCTCTTGAAAATCTGGTCAAAGAGCTTGGTACAGAGGCTTTTGACAAAGGTTCAAAGAGAGGCAGGGTCAAAGATCCCGATATGATTATGGATTTTCTTGCCACCCAATGGTATCTCTGGAATGCGGTATCGAGTATAAAGAACCCTTTAAAAGGCCTTAAGAAAGGGCATACGTGGAACTCACAGATGCTGGCGCCGATGCCCTTTGTCTCAAAGAAAGGCAGAGACGTAGAATATAAATTTGCAGGTATTACTGAGGCCAACGGAGTTTCACTTGCCGAGATAACAAGCAGTTATAAATTAAGCCGGAAGTCGCCGAAAGATATACCTATGCCTTATGGCGGTTCGTTTCAGATGAAAGGCACTTTTGGTTTTTTAAGAGGCTATCAGGTGCATAGTATAGAGGGCAGCGGCCGGCAGCTTTATGATATAGAAAGAGGTCTTATTCAAAGCGATACTCAACAATATCATAGCGAGACAAGCGCTTCTGTTTTCGGCCTCAGCACCGCGAGCATAACAAGCAACCAGACTATAACAATGACGCTGGTTGAGTAGGATAAATTATTGGGAGACCGGATTGAATCGAAACAACCTTTGGGCGCCGTGGAGGATTGGATATATTCAGGGCCTGAGCGAAAAACACGATTGCTTTATCTGTCATAATATAAAACATCCGCAGCAGGACGAGGATAATTTTGTACTATGGCGTACGGATAAGTGCCTTGCCGTTCTAAACAAATTTCCCTACAACAACGGCCATTTGCTTTTGGCTCCTGTCAGACACGTCGCCGGGTTCGATGAATTAAATGACGGAGAAATGCTCGAACTTACAAAACTTATCGCCTCTGCACAAAAAGTTTTGACACTTGCGATAAAACCGCACGGTTTTAATGTCGGTATGAACTTCGGGAGATGTGCCGGGGCGGGACTGCCGGGACATCTGCATATTCATGTGGTTCCGCGATGGGACGGCGATACGAATTTTATGGCGGTATGC
>CAYTQR010000083.1:3956-8493 GCA_964440045.1 uncultured Planctomycetaceae bacterium
GGTATGCAACGATACCGATGTTATAAGCCAGGGGATGAAAGATTTATATAAACAGCTAAAAACCATAAGCGCAGAAAATAATCTGCCAGAAGTTTAATTATGACTGAAGATTTTAGTCCTTTTGCCGTAACCGAATCGAACAGCAAGGGCAGAAAATTTAAAGAGCCCCGGCATGCCTACCGTTCTGCGTTTGAACGAGACAGGGACAGGATAATCCATACCTCCGCTTTTCGACGACTCGAAGGCAAGACCCAGGTTTTTATGCCTCAAACAAACGACCACTGCCGAACGAGACTTACACACAGTATCGAAGTGGCACAAATAGGAAGAACGATTGCAAAACTGTTCGGTTTAAATGAGGCTCTGACCGAAGCGGTATGCCTTGGGCACGATTTGGGACACAGTCCTTTCGGCCATAGCGGTGAGGCGGCACTTGACGAACTTATGAAAGATAAAGGCGGGTTCGAACACAATGCCCAGACGCTGCGAATCGTTGATTTACTCGAAAGACCTTATCCTAATTTTGCGGGTTTGAATCTGATGTATGAAACAAAACTTGCTCTGGCAAAACACAGAAGCGTTTATGATATGCCGAAGGCAGAAGCTTTTACAGAGAAGAACTGTTCGCTGGAAGGTCAGATTGCCGACCTTGCCGACAGGATTGCATATAACTGTCATGACCTTGAGGATGGTTTGCGGGCGAAACTGCTGAATTATGAAATGATTATGACAGTAAGGCTGTGCAGTCAGGCTGCCCAGAGGTGCCAGGCGGAAAAAATCAGTGATAGTCTTATCAGGAACACGCGTATTGCAAAGACGATTATCGATATGCTCGTCGGCGATTGTATCAAAACAAGCAGAGAGGCAATTAGTTGCGGGGGTATTGAAAATTTACAGCAGGTTTTAGATAACAGTGAAAATTTCGTAGTGTTAAGCTCTGACGCTGAAAGCAGGCTTGGCGAGCTTGAGGAATTTTTACATAAAAATATGTATGAGCACGAGACTGTAAAGGCAGGTTCAGCCCAGTCGGCAGGCTGGCTTGAAAAAATCTTTAAAAGATTCTGCAGTAAACCGGAACTGATGCCAAGCTATTGCCAGAGTTTGATTGACGAGTTTGGTTTGGAAAGAACCGTATGCGATTATATCGCAGGTATGACAGACTGGTACTGTTTGGAAATGATAAAGGAGTAGTCACTGGTGACAAGACGGCTACCTATTGACTCTTGCCCACACCCCACAAACTTCAACGCCTCGGCGCGGTCCTTTATCGTCTGTGCCGACGAGGCGCAATGCACGTGGTTCAAAGGGCAGGGATAGATCAGAGATGTCGAAACCGACAAATAGACAGCCTCTCCCTGGGAAATCATAATAACTGTGAATGGAGGTAAGTTGAACTTCCTGTCCGGCACCGTCGGTGATGAATATAAGTGGGGCTTGGCCGGTAGGTGCTCTGTAATCAATACAGATATCAATCCCCCGACCGTCTAAAATTTCACCGGAAAATCCCAGTTCCAACCAGTGCCCGGCAGGGATAATAAGGACATGATATGTATAGTATCCTCGAAGAATGGGGCCGACGAGCACCTCTTGGGGCGACATAGATTTTGTCGGCAGTATTTGCATCTTATAAGGTGATCCCTTTGCTCCCTTCCATTTAGAACTATCAGGATAGGACTGGATGAGGGAAATAGGTCGCTCAAAAGCTTTGGTCTTTATCAAAGGAATAATCTTTTGAGATGATCGTTGATAAACGTTATTTTTGATTATTTTGGCCGTCTTAATGGTCGCTGGGGCTGTTGACAACGCAACAGCTGTGGCAACGACAGCAATAATTCCCGGCTTGGAAGTTGCAATACCGACAGCAGCAACAGTAAGACCAACTTTTGTCACAGCTGCGCTGACAGGAATAACAGCCGATACAGGTTTTGCACAAGATGCGGTAATAGCGCCAAATAATCCGAGTGCAGGCAGCAAATGCTCTTTCTTAAAACCGTTTCGGGCCAATTGTTTTTTAAGTGACTGCTTGGCTCGGAAGAATAGTAACATTGCCTGCGCTTCTGTTGTGCCTGTGATCGCGGCAATCTGAGCGTAGGACATCTGGTCAAAACACCGCAACGTCAGAACATTTCGATAAGCGACTTTCATCTGAGACATTACATTGAGTATTACCTGTGAACGTTCTGTCTGCAGAAGTGCGTTCAATCCGCTTCGGCAGTTTTGAGGGACAAGGTTCAATAATTCCGACCCGTCAGCAATTGTCTTTTGCTCAATTTTTCTATTACCCTGATATCTGAAATGGTGCTGAATTTTCCCCAGGGCTGTGCGATACAGCCAGGACCAAAATGAATTTACGTTTTCTATCTTTAATCTTTTCAGGCTTTTAATCATTTCTAAAACCGTATCTTGTGAAAGGTCCTGTGTCAGGTGATAATCAAGTGTAACACGGTATATATAGACGAAAACCCTTTGCCGAGCTTCGGTGGTCAGGCGGGATATATCATCCTCGCTGCCAAGCTGGGCTTGCTTGATTATTCCCAGATAATCGGTATTTTCGCCCATTTATTCTGAACTATATAAGCTAAATCCCAAAACTTGTAAGTACCTTTCAATTTTTTCGGTAAATATACGTATTCTAACAAAAAAAATTGAAAGGTAATCCCTGATTTTTGGATTTAAACAATGGCCGCTTTCCCCGGCGTCTTCCTAGACTGTCTTCCATGACTGTTCTTCAGGAAAGGGGGAAGGTAGCCGTTGTCCGTTTCACAGTGTGTTATTTGTAGTGGCAGGATTAAATCCTGCGTTATCGAGAATATAAACATTAAGGAGCTGGAATGATGAGAATTTATTTTAAAACAATTTTGTTGGTTATACTTTTTGTAACGGTTTGGGACGCAGCAGGACAAGTGCTCCCTGACGGTCCTTATTTTGGCCAAACACCGCCTGGAATGACGGCGGAAGTGTTCGGCCCCAATATCGTCTCTTTACCAAATCGAAGAGAGCTAAAACCAGCTTTTTCTCCAGATGGAAATGAATGTTTCATTGCGACGGTTATTGATTCGGCGTTCACATTATTATATACAAAACAGGAAGATGGGCATTGGTTGGACCCTGTGCCGGCAGATTTTTTGGGGGTCACTGAAACACACGAGCCTTCCATTTCGCCAGATGGCCAAAAGCTCTTTTTTGCCAAAAAAACTGGTCCGAATGTTGATATATATGTGTCCACTAAAGTTGGTAGTCAATGGTCTGCAGCTTCTGCTCTGCCCGCCACAGTTAACACAAGTAAAGCAGAATGGCATCCGTCGACAACTTCAGATGGAACGCTTTATTTCTGTACGGACCAGTATATTTATCGTTCCGAGCTGGTGGATGACCAATACGCACAGGCAGAGAAACTGGACAGCACAATAAATACTTCTTATGGTGCCGCGGACCCTTATATTGCACCGGATGAAAGCTATCTGATATTTGCTACGAAGTCAAGAGATTTTTACATAAGTTACCGCAGAGAAGACGGTACATGGAGTAATCCTCGAGAGCTTAGTATTATTAATACAAGCGGGATAGAATATTGCTCTTATATAACCTATGATAATAAATATTGCTTTTTTAGCAGACCTGACGGCTGGGGGCCTGAAGTCGAATCTGATATTTACTGGATAGATGCTCGCGCAATACTTCCTGCGTACGATTTCATACGCGACGGCAATATCGATTTCGAGGACCTGGAGATGTTGACTGCCAACTGGTTAACCGGTGAGCCGTTAGTAGATATTGCTCCTCCGGAGACGCCGGATGGAATTGTAAACTTCCTGGATTTTGCGGCTCTTGCTGAAAACTGGATGTACACACCGCCTGACATCTTCCCTCCGGCAGCACCGACAGGACTGACGGCAGCAGCAGGCGATGCAACGGTCTCACTTGACTGGGATAATGATAACGACCCGGACTTTGACAGCTATAATGTATATCGTTCAACAACCTGGGACAATTATGTCAAATTGAATGTTTCACCCGTGACAGATTCAAGTTATACAGACAATACCGTTATAAACGAAACGGCATACTTCTATGTTGTTACGGCGGTAGATACCTCAGACAATGAGTCTGCATACTCGGACCTGGTATCAGCCATACCCCTGGGTGCGGGTAATATTATCATACAGGAATATAATACCGGTTTCTGCGGCATATATCCTTATGGGAGTATCCCCAGGATATATAAAGGTTATACCGGTGATGGTTTTTGTAATACAACGGATACAGTCGGTACCGGTATCAAGTGGAGCATAAGCGTACCTTCGGCCGGGGTATATACTTTCAAATGGAGGCATTCCAATGGTTCGACCGACAGCCCTGCAAAACTGTTTGTGGACGACGTCGAAGAAGTCTCGAGTATCAGCTTTCCGAATACCGGCGGCTGGGAAAACTGGGCCCTGGTTTCGCGAGAGGTAACCTTGAGTGTCGGCATAAGGAACATAAAACTTGAATCGCTAACAACCAACGGCCTTGCCTGTATCGACTATATAATGGTAAC
>CAYTQR010000084.1:0-8428 GCA_964440045.1 uncultured Planctomycetaceae bacterium
TTATTCTCGCATTCGGCAATCGCTCTTCCCGCTGCGATGCCGGACTTTATCGCGTTATGCAGGCCCTTGATCTTGAGCATATTTACAAACCCTGCGCCGTCGCCGAGGATAAGAACATTCTTTTTCCCGATACCACTCGTCGCAGCATCTCTCGGCAGGGCGTAATATCCGCCTTCTGGAATCATTTTTACTCCAGCTTCGACAATTGTTCCGCCTTCGATGAATTTTTTTACGAACCTGTGCTTTTTGAAATTTGTCAGCGCGTCCTGCGGATTGAAATCGCAGTATTTCCAGTCCAGCCCGACAATCATTCCCACCGAAATGTGATTTTGGCTGACCGGCATCATTACGCCTCCGCCGAATATCGCAGGTCCGAGTACCGGCGTCCAGACAGGATACCCTAACGCATGAACGACACGGCCAGCGGTGAATTTTTTGAATTGCGCATCGTTTACCCTGATAACTTCTTTTACTCCGACTGAATAAAGTTGATTTGCCTGCCTGATGAGTCCTGCCTTTTCTATAAAATTTTCCGTCAAAAGACCGTCGCATCCCTCGGCAAGTATTATCATCTCGGCATTTATAATTTCACCTGCGGTATAGTTAGGCTGCCTGCCGCCTTCCTTGTCAAGTCCCTGGTCAACTAGTTTTACGCCTGTCGCCGCGATATTTTTATCTGAATCATAAATTATATCCTCAGCCGCAAAGCCGTGTATTATTTCTATGCCGAGGTCCTTTGCCGTTTGACACAGCCATTTTGTCAGTCTGCTGATAGATACTATATAATCGCCCCCATAGCTCATTTGGGCAAAATTCAGTTTCAATGCCTTGGCAAGCTTTATGGATAGTGCGATACTGAAAGAGAAACTTTTACCTGCCAAAAACATCAGATTATCTTTCGTTACTTTATATGCGAGTACTTCTTTTGCCTGCTCCGATTTTTTCCAGTCCTTATCGACGGGACTTAAAAGCATACCGAGACAGTCAGCTTCGAGTATCGCGCCTGAAAGATTATGATTTCCTGCCTCTGCCGCTTTGTCGATTACACAGATTTCTGCCCGGGGCTGTTTATTTTTCAGTGTAATAGCAGCAGCCAGCCCCGCCGGCCCCGCGCCGACAATAAGTATGGATGTTTTATTTAAATCATTTTGGCTCACATCAATCCCTTTTTTCTGTTTCCATCAGCGCCTTGACCAATTCGGGCACAACCTTTTCAACGGTTCCATTTATATAGTAATCGCAATGTTTAAAAATGGGAGCAGCCGGGTCACTATTTACTGCGATAATTGTTTCGCTGTTTGCTACGCCTATCAAATGCTGAATCGCGCCTGATATTCCCAGCGCGATGTATATTTTCGGCGCTATGGAAGTTCCTGTTTGTCCTACCTGATGAATTCTTTTGATAAAGCCCTGTTCAACCGCGGCTCGCGAAGCGCCCCGTTCGACGGTTGTTTTAAATCTTTCAGAAATTGCCGTTGTAAGTTTGCCCAAGAGTTTTTCATAGTTGTCTCTGCTCTGCATACCTTTTCCGCCGCTGACGACTATGTCGGCATTGAGATAGACTTTTCCTGTGGCCTTTTCTGTCTTTATGATATTTAAACTTAAATCTGCTTCGCTCAGCTGTATGCTCTGTTTAATAATTTTACCTTTTCTTGTCGTATCCGGCGCCAGCCTTTTCATTACACCCAGCCTTGCCGTTGCCATTTGGCTTTTGGAGTCTTTTGTACAGATTGTCGCCATAACATTTCCGCCAAGTGCCGGCCGGGTCTGCATCAAAATCCCGATATGACCTTTTCGGGAACTGTCTTTTATATCCAGTCCTGTACAATCTGCCGTAAGTCCGCATCCGAGCCGGTATGCGATCATAGGCGCCAGTATCCTGCCCATCGACGTAGCGGCGAACAATACAATCTGCGGCCAATACTGCTCAATAGTTTCACAGATTGCCTTTCTATATGTCTTCGGGTCAAAAGTCTCAAGCAGCGGATGTCCAATCGCATAGACCGTATCGGCGCCAGCACTGATAAGTTCCTTGTGAAATGCTCCGGTATTATTTCCCGCGATTACTGCACCTACCCTTGTTTTAAGCGACTCGGCAAGACTTCGCGCCTTTCCTATAAGTTCGAATGTAGCAGGATGAATTTTACCGCCGTCATGTTCGCCGGCAACCCAAACTTCTCCTTGATACGATGGCTCGGTGGTTTTAAATCCTTCTAACATATCGTTCAGTGCGTTTTTATGAAAATGCGCTCCGGCCAAGCCCAGAATTGTTTCTTTTGTATGGTCTGTAATCTCTGATAGGTTCTTTATCCCGAGTTTTTCGATAATTTCGGCAAGTATTTTATAATCTTCGTTTTCTTTATGAGTCCCTTCAAAACTTCTGTCGAAAATATTTTCTCTCTCTGTCGGCAGAACATAACTATTGGTCTGGGTAGCCGTTTTTTCATTTTTTTTCTGTGATTTATCCAGACAATCGGCGATTATCTTGGCAAGTTCTTTTGACTCTGTTATTAGTTTACATTTCCTTGTTGTTTTTGGCGGCGGGAAGACTCTGATAACACGTGTCTTTGAGCCGTTTATTCCCGTATGAACCGCCTTGATATCGTCTGTGCCCCATTGAACAAGTTCGAATCTGTTTGCTTTTCGAGTATCTGCAAAAGTTGCAAACAGCGGATACTCATATTTTGCGACCGTGATTACTGCCGGCACCGACCGGCTGGCGACCCACTGGTTTCCGCCGCTGATGATTCTTGAAAATTCAAACCTGTCCTGTTCGTATTTGATATCTGTTACATAAGCGATACATGGAACATCAAGTTCTTCTGCAATCTGCGCCGGCACTTGTGCGGTATCGCCGTCAACCGATTGCATACCGCTTACGATATAGTAGTCGTCTTTGCCGCCGAGGATATCCTTGACAATTTTGCGAATCGCAAAGGCAAGAGGGTTTGCCGTTGCGCATGTATCGGCTCCTCCTAATGCCCTGTCGGTCAGCAGCACAGCCGTATCGGCGCATCTTGCCAGACTATATCGCAGAACCTCTTCGGCCATTGGCGGGCCCATCGTCAGTGCGATGATTTTGCCCGGTTTTGGGCATAACCGATTCATCCAGTTGGCGGCCGCAAGCCCCTGCGCGTCTAATTCGTTTATAACGCTTTCAAGCCTTGTGCGTATGAGTGTTCCGGTTTCCGGGTCAAACGCGTTATCTGTTATCTGGGTGACATCCGGCACCTGTTTAACGAGTACTATGTAATCGCTCATCTCAAATCCTGTTATTTTTTAACTCCAAAGCAGATATCATACTGAATTTTTTATCAATTTCCATCAAACTTCTTTCTTGATAATTTACTTCAAAAACAGTCTAATATCTGCCTGTTTTGTGGAAATGGAGTTTTTAATGGCGGATATGAATGTATTAAGCGAAGCTGTAATCAACGGCGACCAGGCACAGGCATTGGAAATCACAAAAACTGCAATTTCAGAGGGTATGAGTCCTGAAGCCATTCTTAACGAAGGTCTTATTGCCGGAATGAACATTATCGGCGAACGGTTCAAGAATAACGAGGTTTATATCCCTGAAGTTCTTATTGCCGCACGAGCTATGAAAAGCGCACTGGAGGTTCTCGAACCGAAACTCATCGAGGCCGGCGTTGAACCTATAGGCAAGGCAGTGGTTGGCACGGTACAGGGTGATTTGCACGATATCGGCAAAAACTTAGTGGTTATGATGTTAAAAGGTGCAGGTTTCGATGTTGTCGACCTTGGAGTTGACGTTAGTGACCAGACCTTTGTTCAAAAGGCAAAGGAAGCCGATGCCAAGGTCATCGGTATGTCTGCTCTTATAACGACTACAATGCCTTCGATGGAAAGGACAGTCAAAGCGGTCAAAGCTGCCGGCCTTGCCGTAAAGACGATGATAGGCGGAGCGCCCGTCACACAGGCATACGCCGACAAAATCGGCGCCGATGGCTTCGCTCCTGATGCGGCCTCAGCGGTTGACCTTGCAAAGTCTCTTATTGGCAAATAATCATTTTTCTATCCAAAACCCTCAAACATCGCCTGATACGGCGTTGTTTTTTTATTTCCCAACTTTTCGACACATGGTTATATGATAAAAACAGAGGTATGCCCTTGACTTTTTCGTGCAAATTAGCGTAAAATCAAGGATATGCAGAAGATAAAGAACCCTATACTTTCACAACTCTTCGCGGGAACGAGTTTTGCACCCAAGGCCCAGCAGCTCAAACAGCTTGCTGCCGTCGAAGAGCTTTGCAAAATAATCGACCCTGACAAGCAATATCCATTTGAGTTTATCTGTTTTAAGGTTACCGGCTACAGACCCAAAGACCTGCCGGCCGAGCAGACAATCAGCGGCTCAGAACTTCTGCGGGACTTGCCGGTTTATATTTTGCGTGCAAGTACCAGGCTCAAACTATCGGCCGAGAAGCAGGGCGAAAAAATTTATTCGATTGACGAGCTTTCGAAAAAATTCAGCGTTTCGACAAGGACAATAGAACGCTGGCGCAAAAAGGGCCTGATGTGCAGGAGATATATTTTTAACGAAAAGATTTCCGGCATTGGTTTTGCTTCTTCTGTTGTGGATGAATTTGTTGCCTCTAATAAAGAGCTTGTATCAAAGGCTTGTCGCTTCAGTGCAATTTCGCCCGCAATGCGGCAGGGTATTATCGAGATGTCGCAGAAGCTTGGCTCAAAGGAAGATTTGAGCAGAACAGCGGTAATAAAAAAGGTAGCTGCTCATTTTAAAAGAGCTCACGAAACGGTTAGAATGATTATTGTCGAATGCGAAAAGAACAAAAAGCAGATATTCAAAAATCCTCATATCTTACTCGGCTCGCGCGAAACTTCGCTAATATATAATATGCACGAGTCAGGCTCATCGATTGACCAGATCGCTGCTAAATTCAATAAGAGCGCCAGCACGATATACCGGACAATCAACAGAAAGAGAATAAGAAAGCTCCTCTCAGCCAAAATCGATTATATCCCAAGTGCAGAATTCGCCCGCCCAGACGCCCACAGCCGGATATTGGCAACCCCGATTTCGGTTCGCAGGATGCCGAAGGGAATTTTAGATAGACCTGAGGCAAATTCTGATAGCGATTGGCAGGCGTTTGTAGATGCGATAAAAAAAATTCCCGCGCTGAACCGCCAGCAGGAGGCCGAGCTTTTCAGGCGGTACAATTTTTTAAAGTATTCCGCTGCCGAGCTGGCCAAACAGCTAAGCCTGACCAAACCGTGTGCAAAAACAGCACAGCAGGCCGAGCAATATTTGAATCAGGCCGAGCGGATAAAGAATCTGATAATAGAAGCGAACCTCAAGCTCGTTATCCGTGTCGCCGGCAAGCACGCATCGGGCGCCAATCTTGCGGACCTTATCAGCGAGGGCAATATAGCGTTAATGAGAGCGGTGGAAAAATTCGATTACACAAAGGGTTTCAGATTCAGCACGTATGCCTCCTGGGTAATAGCCAGAGATTTTGCAAAGTTCCTGCCCATCGAAGCCGCCCAGGCCGAAAGGAGTATTTTCACCGGCACATCAGCCGCTGAGCATTTAAAAACCAGGCCTGCCGGCATTGAAGTGATTGAAACTGCCCGCAGGAGCCTTGAACAGGTGATAGAGGACAATCTGACCGAACGCGAGCAGTATATTATTCGTTATCATTTCGGCCTTACAGGCTCGCTTGTCAAAAAGAAGTTCAAAACCTTAAAGCAAATCGGCGATGAGCTTGGTTTAAGCAAGGAAAGAATACGCCAGATAGAGCTCCTTGCCCTTGGCAAACTCAGACAGACCCTCAGCCCGGAGGAGTTCGAACTCCTGACGGGATAAGAGATTTAAGATTTAAGATTTGAAATTAAAGATTTTTCAAGAAAACTTTGGTCGGTTATGATTTGGCCTAAGAACTGCACGGAGTCTATTGATTTGTTCTTCGGTTCGGCTGTTGTGGTTTGTTTCTTCGAAATTTAAAACGGCATATTCGCCGTGATAGATTTTGGCAGCTTTGTCATATGCCCTGGCTGCATCTTCTTCATTGTCGAAGCATCCTAAATGATGCTTACGTTTCCCATTATATTTTATAGCAGCCCGCCATTTGCGGCTGTTTTCTTCAGTGCTGACTCCCTTATATTTTGAGCTGGTCGGCCTTCGCATTTTTCTGCAATACATATTATTTTCCGCAACAGTTATTATCCTCAGATTTTCTTTTGTATTATTGAGACCTTCGCCGTCTCTATGGTGGACGACTTTACCGGCTGGGGCGTTCATAATTTCTCGATGCATATAGATAGCTTGTCTGCCAACCAGCCGAACAGCGTAACAGCGTTTATTTTCTCTTTCATAAAGTTGCCAGTTGTTTTTACGAAATTTTTCATAATCTTCGGCATCGACGATTGTATAACGGCCTTTTGCGAGTTTGATTTTGCGAAACGCGATGCCGTAATGTTTTTTTCTGCAGCGCAGCAGAAACCAGACAACGATTTTTTCGATAAACGTTGGATAGAGAATTTGTAAGTGAAAATCGATTTTGGACATAACAATTCCTGGAAAATTGAAGAATGAAGATTGAAAATGAATTAGCCACAAAGGCACAAAGACACCAAGAAAAATAACATATAAAACTTTGTACATAATTCAGGATATAGACCTACTGGAATGCTTAATTTGGAATTGAACAGATCCTGATGGCAGAAGTGATTTTTTGCCTATCCCCTGATTTTAGAGGAGGTTATATGAAATATTAACTTTTGGCCTAACTACCCCCGTATTTTACCATATTTTTAACAGAAGTCAAGGAAAAAACCACAGATACCTATGGCACAAGTTACACGGATTTACACAGATTTTTTCACCACTCCGCCGAGTATATGCCCCGATGCTACTGAATACAGCCGGCCTCTGGGTTCGCTGTTAATATGACAGGCGACGACTTTTCCGACAAAGATTATATGGTCGCCGGCAACAAGTTCGCTTTCAAGAACGCATTCGAAATTAGCGACCGCATCGTCGATTAAACAAGAATCGATTTTCTCGGCAGGGCTCGTTTTACAGCCGGTCTCGGTGAATTTGTCGGTATCTCTTCCGCTATGAGTGCCGAAGAACATCACTAAATCTGTCATCTCGTCGCTCGGATATGCTATCGTAAAGCATTTGCTGTGCCTGATGGCGGCCGTTGAATATCTTTTCGGCGCAAGCGCAATTGCCAGCATCGCAGGCTCGCCGCTTGCAATCATACTCCAGCCGATACTTACAGGGTTGGCTTTACCGTCTTTGTCCTTGGCGATAGCTATTACGAGCGGTTCGGGATATTTGGTTTTAATTGCCTTGGCGTAATCGGCCTTTTTCTGCATTTTTCATCTCCCAATAAACCGTGTAAATCTGTGTTCCGCTGGCGTCCCTTAGGGACAAGATGGCGGGGCTAGAGCAATTTAATTTTTCGTGTTCGCTTTATGCCTGTTGCGGCTTCGGCCGGCAGCATCAGATTTGCTCGCGATATTTCAATATCGCTGTGCAATCTTCTTTGCCAGCCTCGTCCTCACGACGACCTAAATGCGAACAGAAAATATTAAAGTGCTCTAAACACGGAAAATCTTGTCATTATTCCGGTCCATAAGACCTGTAAGGTTGGTCGGCAGGATAATTTACTTCATCATAGTCATCAAACCAGCAAGCCTGTGGATTGCTTTTAAATATCATAAATTTTCCGCTGTCACTATCGTCGGCTGCTCTGTGATATTTCATAAAAACCTTTTCGTCCGTTTTGCCGATTATCTCGATTTTTCCACTTGAGTGCGACATAACAAAGCGAGCTCGCTTGGCAAGACCGGAAACTTGAGCCTTGGCCTGTTCGAAAATTTCATAGCCTTCTTCAATCAGCACAGTGTAGGCCTTGTTGCCGCTGGCAGGGCGACACTGGAATACATAATAAGGTATAACACCATAAAATGAAAGTTTCGCAAATAATTCGGCAAGGATTTCGGAATTGTCGTTTATGCCTCTTATCAGTGGAGTCTGATTAGTCATTTCTGCACCGGCCTTTTGAAGAAGATGGCAGGATTGAATTGCGATATCCGTTAATTCTCGCGGATGTACAAAATGTGTCATTATATATATCTTCTTATAAGGTGTACTGTGTTCGGAGATTACCTCAAGAAGCCGTGCATCCTCGCTTATTCTGTAAGGGTTATACACCGGCATCCGCGTACCAATACGGATTATTTGGACATGGTCTATCTGCCTGACTTTGCTTATTATTTCCTCAAGTCGATCTGTTGAAAGAGTAAATGGATCGCCGCCGGTAAGCAGGACATTAGTTATTTCCTCATGGCTTGATATATAATCCAGTGCAGCGGGTAAGTCCCTGATACAATCACCTTTAGAACCAAGAAAGACTCTTTTTCTAAAACAATATCT
>CAYTQR010000085.1:0-8361 GCA_964440045.1 uncultured Planctomycetaceae bacterium
TATTTTGGGCCTCGTCACAGATAACTGTCGCCTCATTCAGCGTCCTGCCTCGCATAAATGCAAGCGGAATTACTTCTATTATATCCATCTCTATCAGCTTGCGCATCTGAGAAAATTCCATCATATCCTCAAGGCTGTCAAAAAGCGGCCTCAAATACGGATTGACCTTCGCCTGTATATCGCCGGGCAGAAATCCAAGTTTTTCACCAGCCTCGACCGCAGGACGGGCCAGGACTATCTTTCTTACCTGTTTTTTCCTCAACATCGAAACAGCAACCGCAACGGCAAGATACGTCTTTCCCGTACCGGCAGGTCCCGTACAGAAGGTCAAATCAGAATTCAACATCGCTTCTATATAACGTCTCTGGCCTCGAGTAAATGGTTTTATTACTTTTTTTGGAGAATAAACCTGAATTCCAAAATGCTCATCAGGTTCAATATTAACCTCGACTTTGCTCATCAGGCCTATCACATCATTGGCGTTGAGTTTGCCGAACTTGGCCAGATGTTTCTGCATCAATTCGAGAACCTTTGCGGCCTTGTCAATTTCATCACTGCCCCCTTTAAGAATAACCTCGCTATCCCTGGCGGTAATCCGAACGCCGCATCGCTTGCGTACTATCTTCAAATGTTCATCGCCGGAGCCGAAAAGTTCCAGCCGACTGCCTGCGGAATTGAGTTGTATCGTCTGCTCCATACAAATTGTCAGTTAATCAGCATAAAAAACAAATACGCTAAAACACCGGTTGCCAGCGGCGAGTCAATAACATCCAGTATTCCGCCAAAACCTGGAACACTGCTTGACGAATCTTTCTGCTGACCGGCACGCTTAAGCATTGACTCAGCCAAATCGCCAAGCTGGCCGGCAAAGGCAAAGACAATACCGAACAAAATCGCCTGCCAAAGGTTCATTATACCAGAGGCTCTGGCAAATATCGAGGATACAACCGCGGCAAAAATGCACACCCCTGCCATACCTTCCCATGTCTTTTTGGGGCTCAAAACCGGCGAAAATTTATGCTTTCCGAAAATTTGGCCAATCGTGTAAGCCCCTATATCAGAACACTTTACAACAAAAATATACATCAAAAACGCTATCGGCCCAAAATCAATCCTCACCGCAAGAACAAAGCTTGTCAGTGCGCCAAGGTAAATTAAAGCAATAAGATTGGCGCCGATATTGGCAAATGCGCTGACAGAGGCAAACCTGATACCCTGCCACAAAAAAATCGCAAGAATACCGAGACAAAGAACAAAAATAAAAAACAAGGCTGTAAACTCATATTTGTTTTCAAAAAACTGAGACCAGTACCAGACAGTAGAGAGCAGAACCGTCCCTGCAATCGCAATCGGGAAAAATATTTTTGCACCTGCAGAATTTATCAGGCGCGACAATTCAAGATTTGCCGGTATCGCCACAATAATCAAAAAAACCGTTAGCAAGGTCGCCTGCACAGCAGTATCAGTTTTTTGAGAACTCAGGCTGCCGTCAAACCAGGCGTCGAACAATACCAACCCAACAAAAGCAACAGTCATCAATGTGCCGGAAATAAGTCTGTGTTTAAGCATTAAAAATCCTCGATAAAATCTCAGATTAAAGCCGGTTTAATATCACCCATACGCCTTGCACGTTTTGAATATTCGATTATGGCCTTATCAATGTCCTCAGGAGTAAAATCCGGCCAGAGAGTGTCTGTTACATAAAATTCGGCATATGAAAGCTGCCATAAAAGAAAATTGCTTAACCTCTTTTCGTCTGAAGTTCTAATAAGCAAATCAGGGTCCGGCAAACCGGCGCTATAGAGATTTTCACTTATGCACTGTTCGTCAATTTGCTCAATCTTCATTTTGTCGTCGGCGCAATTTTGACAGATTTTTTTTGCCGCATCAATTATCTCTTCCCGGCTGCCGTAATTTAAGGCAATTGCAAGAACCATACCTGTATATTTTGAGGAAATTTCAACTGTTTTATTCAGTTCCCTGACAAGTTTGGGCGGCAGCTTTTCGGTCCTGCCCAGATGAACCAGCCTTACATTATGTTCCTCGAGAGTCTTTCTTATTCCGACAAGGTATCGAATATAAAGCTGCATAAGAAAACTGATTTCTAATTTCGGTCTTTTCCAGTTCTGCATACTAAACGAATAGAGCGTCAGACAATCCAGACCGATATCGACACAGTAATCTACAATCTTCTCCACCACACGTGCGCCCTGCCTGTGCCCGTGAAAACGCGGAAGCCCTCGCCCTGTCGCCCATCTGCCGTTGCCGTCCATAATAATTGCAACATGGCGAGGCATTTTCTCAACGGCAATACCCAGCTTTTGGGCCGCTGCTATACGATTCTCCTTCATCGATGGTTTTTGGTTCGTTTCCAAAATTCCTACTTCCTGAAAATTGTCTGGCTCCTGCCGGGACCTACGCCGATAAACGTCACAGGCAAACCAATAATCTTCTCAACAGTCTGGATATATTTCTTCGCTTCAGCCGGCAAATCATCAAAGGTTTTTGCACCCGTGATTTCTTCGCTGAACCCTTTGAGAGTTTCAAATCGGCATTCGACTTTTGCCAGAGTATCGATATTCGACGGAAACATTCCGACTTCCTTGCCGTCAATGGTATAGCCCGTACAAATCTTAACTTCATCAAGACCTGCAAGAGTATCGAGGTGCATCATTGCTATTTCGTTTATATTTCCAATTTTAGCGGTATATTTGACCGCCATCGCATCAAACCAGCCGCAACGGCGTGGTCGGCCTGTAGTTGTGCCGTATTCATTTCCCTTGTCACGGATATATTGACCGATCTCGTCATCAAGCTCCGAAGGAAAAGGCCCTTCACCTACACGGGTCGTATATGCTTTGACTACACCGATAAAACTATTAATCATTTGAGATGGTACGCCGCAGCCGGGGCCTACGCCGAGAGAGCTGGCGTTGGAACTGGTTACAAAAGGAAAAGTCCCATGGTCAAGGTCAAGCAACGCACCTTGAGCGCCTTCAAAGAGAATATTTTTACCCGATTTAATCTGCCCAAACAGATATTCGGTGGTATTGCAGATATATTTCGAAAGTTTTTGAGAATGACTTTTGCATTTTTCAAAAACCTCCGATGCTTTGATTGGCTCGGCATTATACAACGCGGCAAGAATTTTGTTTTTGTAATCAAGTATCTTTTTAAGTTTTTCTTCCAGCCTTTCGAGGTTGAGAAAATCAGCCATTCTAATCGCATAGCTTCTGCCGACCTTATCGGCGTAGCACGGGCCTATACCGCGGATAGTGGTGCCGAGTTTATTTTTGCCGAGCGACTCTTCTCTCAGCCTGTCTTCTGCCTTGTGGTAATCAAGCACAACATGGGCGCTTTCGCTGATAAACAATCTGCCGTCGAGTGTTATACCCTTTTGGGATAGTGAATCAATCTCAGTCAGTAATACCTCGGGGTCAACTACAACACCGTTGGCAATAACGCAGACCGTATCTTTTCTGACGGCGCCGCTGGGCAGAAGATGCAGTGCAAATTTCTTATCGCCGATTACAACCGTATGGCCGGCATTTGCTCCGCCGCCGTAACGGACTACAACATCACTTTTTTCCGCAAGGATATCGACAACCTTACCCTTGCCTTCATCTCCCCATTGCAGACCTACAACGCAGATATTCACATTGTTCCCTTATAAAAAACCACGAATTAACACAGGTTAACACGGATAAAAAATAAAGATTGTAGATTGAAGAATGAAGATTTGTGGAACCGCCTTCGGCGGAACTATTTAAATTTTCAATGTTCAATATTCAATATTCAATCTTCAATTAATTTCAGCCTGTGATTTTTGACACAATTACTTCAAGAACTGCATTAAGATTATCATAAGTTCGGTCACTGATTTTGCGCTGCGATTTCTGACCATCGCCGGCCTTATACTCTATTACGAAAAAACCTTTCGTTTCGAAATTTGTTTTATTTATGCTCTCTATCGAACTGTATGGAATCTTATCTTTTTCGCTAAAAATAAGTTCCTCATCATCGGCAATCACCTTTTTATCCTTTACCTTCCAGAAGTAAATCGCTACAGCTATCGCACCGGCAAGAAAAAAAGGCGGCGAATTCCGGTTAAAAGCAAGTGTCGAATCGGGTTTGCCATCAACCGTATGTTTGTCGATAAACTTTTGATTTCGGTAACCATCATAGGCAAAATAAGCTGCAAAACCCAACAACATAACTATATAAATTTTATAATTCGTTTTTTTAAACTTACAAAGTGGTGCGATAGCCGCCATTTCTCGTCTCCAAAAAATCCTTTTCTCGTTTTTCTATCATCTCCTGTGCGCTATAGCATTAGTCAGCGACATTACAAAATTCGGCACAATTTTTTCATCCATAAACTCAACAGCCGCCTCACCAAGCCGGTCAAAAGTGTCTTTAGGGTCAAAATCCTTGCCAGTAACTGGATACTGCCTCGCCGTAAGGTACAGACTTATGGGCTTGTCCTTGTCGAATTTCTTTCTGCGAATTTCAGATTCATCCGTTTTAGAATCCACCGTCAGCTTCATACGAGTCGTACAATCATCGTCAGTTGCTACTACTATCGCCGGCGAAAGATTGAGCGGCCCCGGGCCGGTACAATCGAAAATTTTAGCAAAGGCCGAGCCGCTGAATAATGCATCAGCGATTATCTCGTTATGATTGCCTGAATAATCAAAATCCATTCCGAACGTCAAATCCAGGCTGTCTATATCCAGACCCCGCACTCCGAGCATATAAGGTATAAGGTCGATTATGAGCTTGGGCAGCTCAAAGGCCTGGGCAAAACTTTCAGGATTCACGGACCCTGCGCCAAGACGATCGCTATCCACACTGGCCCAGCGGTTTTGCCCGGAATTTGCATCCTCTTCAAGACAATAGCTGGTACTGCCGTCACGAACAAGAGACTGCATAGAGGGAAATTGCCTGGAGATTCTCTCGAAGAATGTAAGCAGGATATCCCTTTCGCTCGGAAGGTCGAAACGGGTATTTATATACATATCAACAAAAAAATCGTCACAGAATGAACTATAACTAATCGACATAAATCCTACTCCATAAAACCACTATGGCCGTATTCTCTCATAAAACACCGTCAAGAACAAGCAATAAAATCAGTATGCTTTTAAAGGCGATTTTCGACATCAGGCAGAGACAATTCCGTCAAAATTGCCCCGATTACCGCTATAAGCGTGAAACTAAAACACCAATACATCGCCGAAATACCCGCATTGGCTGCATTGAATATCGTATACAAAACAGCTGCCAGAAAACCGGTCAATGCCGCTGCGGAAAACCTCTTCAAAAGCCTCGCCCTGCCGCAATATATTGTTGTAAGAGCGCCGCTGATAATACAAAGTAAAACGACAGCCGTATTAAAATGCCACTTCACGAAAAACTCTAATATCACCGAAGCAAAGACAGCTATCGGCAGTATGTGCCAGTACTTTTCAGCTAATTTTTCACGAAGCGCAGCCCTTGCCTGCATCCGCCTGCGAATCGTCAAAGGCCGGTTATAAAAAAGGCAGAAAATCCAATGCTCAAGCAGCGCACCTCTTTCGCCGAAGACCGGAACAATATGCACCACATCAGTCGCCCAGTGAGCCGCCATAAATCTTGCCAGCGCAGGATAGCGGTAAGTCATTTGTATCGGAAAGGCAAGATAACCGACATATTTGAAAAAGCCCAAAAACACTGCAATATTATAATCCTTAAAACTTCTATCTTTTATAACCATATAAACTACATACATCCCGCGAACTATGGAGCCGGGCGAAATAGGAATCACCTGAAAAACTGCTATTATCCCCAGACCCACCGCCCAGGCATTGGCCTGGTATCTATGAGTCAGCCAGTAAATAAATGCAATCGTAACCGAAACAATCTGCGTTACAGGCAGTGTGCAAATATGAACGGCAAGACTTTGAAGATATTTTTGTATAAAAGGCTCATCAATATGAGAAAGAATAGTCTGCGAATCTTCGTCGGTGAGAATATGTTTTTTCTGCCCCTGTTTTACCATGTCCTCGAGCCATTGCCTGCGAAGAGATGCATTGAAATACAATTTAACCGGCCTTATGGTAAGAAAGTAGAGTTTTTCTTTCGCAAATTGCCAATCCGTCAGGATTCTGTGCAAAGACGGAAATATCAAAATCAAAAACGGCAGATGATAAAGAACCCGCCACCGCTGGGCTAAAAAATATTCAGCTTTTGCCTGCGAAATCCTCCCGGCTCTATGCCAGGATGTAAGCAGTTCGAGAATTTTACCATTGAAAGCCTTTTTGAAATACCCGGCGCTTGTCAAAATAGCGATATAATGTTTCCGCCAATCACTATGACACCAGAATTTCCGAAGAGCTCTGCCCAAAATCGGCAGCAAACCAATTACAAAGAAAATAAAAGTCTTGAATCTGCTGTTACGCAGTTTTTCAAAAGCTTTTTCGTCAACAATATTTTTTACCTTCCAGCCAATAACGGCACTGTCAAAAATAGTCGACCATAATTTGCCGCTGGTAAACAGTCGCATACGATTGTGTGTTATATCAGGTGTCGAATTTCTGTAAATATCCTCAGCTTCAACAAGCCTATCAAACAAGCCCTGCATATCACTGAAATTCTCTTTATGGTTTTCGATGAAATTTTTGAGCTCGCCCAAATCGCCCCTGTCGAACTGCACCAGTGAGCCGCGTTTTAATCCCTGAAAGATTAGTTTAAAATCGCCCGGACTCATCGGCAAAAATGGCAACAGCGCCAACCCTGCCCGGAAATCTACCGCGACAAGCCCTTTATCAGGCTCAGATTGACTATCAAGACGTTTGAGACAGTTAGGCTGACTCTTAAGCGTTGTCCATTCGTACTGTCTTGCAAACTCATGTGCCCCGACTTCGTGCAGAAGCTTTACAAATTCGTGCATAAAAACATATTTTGCGCGATATTCAGGTGAGCCGAGTTTCGTGGCATCGAGATTTTCAGCTTTGCGCCATTTTTTCAGCAAACCAACGTGCTCATCGACTTCAAGCTGCCAGGTCCGCCCGTCAATCCATTCGCTAATCTCGCCGCAACTGCCCATATCTCCGTCGACAAACGTACCAAAGATATCAACGACACAATTTTCGTCACCGAACTTTATCCCCGCTGCCCTGCGGATAAACTTTTGCCATAACGCCCCTGCCTTTGCCGCTGCCGGATTGACCTGAAGCTGAAATGGTCCTTCAAAGCCGAACCAGTAAAGCACATTGCGGAACAGTTTGCTGAAACCTGAAGGCGGAATGAGAATTTTTATCGCACAAATTTGCCCGACCGTCAAATCCGGACAGATGCTTGAATTATCAATCTCAAGTATTTTTACTTTATAAACCTGTCCTGCAAACCCGCCGCCGACAAATTTTTCGACCAGCAGCTTTACTTTAACCTTCTCGCTGCCGCCTATAGGTTCAAAATCATAGACAAGTTCGGCGCCAGGTTCATATCTTTGCCGCCGAGCGGGTCGAAACAGACCCAACTGCTCAAAACGCGATTCTAAATCTCTGCAGAAATCTGCCGAATATTCAACTGCCATAAAACAATCTCAATGGAACAATAAAAGCCGCAGAAATGATATACCATAACACAAGACTATGCAAGAATTTGTATTACAGAACAAAAAACTCAAAAACACACAGGACAATTGCCGCCAAGAGGCCTGCGATTATGTCATCTGCCAAAATACCGGCCCCGCCGGATAGTTTCTCAGCCTTGCATACAGGCCAGGGTTTTAAAATATCAAAAAATCTGAAAAGCACAAACGCCCCTGCCGCCATAAGCAAAACTTTTCCGCCTGTAAAAGCGGCAGGCAGCAACGCTGCCGATTGGCCGGCAAATTCATCAATGACAATCCAGCCGGGATCTTTCCTGCCAGCAAGCCTCTCAGCCTCACCCGCAAAGAGCAGGCAAAAAACAGATGATACAATTATCATAAGGATAAGCAGGACTGCCGAGGCAATTGCCGTCGGATAAAAATAATGAAAAATCAGAAAAATCAACAAAGGCGGAATACTTCCCCACGTGCCGGGGGCAGCCGGCAGAAAACCAAGACCAAAACAGGAAAGAATCAATTTTTTTATATTCATAATTATTTGATTCAGCCGCACTATTATTATAGTATAACGCGCCCTTAAGGCAATCTATAATAATTCAAAAATGGTCGAAAAAAAACCGGGCGTTCAATTTTCAATCGAACGCCCGGCAGCAAAACTCATTTATCTATTCGCACTTTTTACGGGCAACTTGCCGGCACAGGATCGTCGCCCGTTACCATTATATAGTCGATACAGGCAAGGCCGTTGGTTGTTAGCGATTCAAGTT
>CAYTQR010000086.1:0-8347 GCA_964440045.1 uncultured Planctomycetaceae bacterium
GACAAGGCGAAGTTCGCGATAGTCGTAAGCAGATTTAACGACTTTATTACCTCAAAGCTTCTCGATGGTGCTATTGATGCTCTGCAAAGGCACGGAGCTGCCGATGAGCAGATAACTGTTGTATGGGTTCCCGGCTCGATTGAGATAACACCTGCTGCCAAGAAACTTGCTGCCGGCGGAAAGTACAATGCTGTAATCTGTCTCGGCACCGTTATTCGGGGCCAAACCGGCCATTACGAAAACGTCTGCCAGCAGGTAAGCAGGGGAATAGGCCAGATTAACTACGATACCGGCGTACCGACGATTTTCGGCATTCTCACTTGCGATACAATTGAACAGGCAATCGAAAGAGCCGGAACAAAGGCTGGAAACGCGGGCGCTTCCGCTGCCGTCAGTGCAATGGAAATGGTTGACGTACTGGGCCAAATATAATTAGGACCAATAGCTTTTTTACAAATCGGTTTTATGGATAAAAGAAGCAGAGCGAGAGAACTTGTGATGCAGGCAGCCTGCCAGCTTGACGTGCAGGGCGAAAGCGCACTTGAAATGCTCAGCGGATTTTTCGCCGAAAACAGCGACGACCAGAAAGTCCGGGACCTTGCCGAAAAATGGACAAAAGGTCTGTGGGATACCAGGACAGAATGTGATGAACTGATTGTCGCAGCAGCAGAAAAATGGGAACTTGCAAGATTAAGCCAGGTTGACAGGAGCATACTTCGGCTCGGAGCATATCAGTTGAAGTATTGTAATGAGATACCTGCGAAGGTGATTATAAATGAAGCTATCGAACTGGCCAAAAAATTCAGCGGCGAATCGTCGCCGGGATTCGTCAATGGCGTGCTTGATGCAATCTACAGAACACTAAAGACAGAGGCAACCGACGATGCGTAAAATAGCGATGCTTAACCAGAAAGGGGGTGTGGGCAAGACAACTTCGGTTGTCAATATCGCCGCTGCTCTTGCTCAGGACGGTGCAAAAGTCGTCGTTGTCGATTTTGACCCGCAGGCCCATCTTACAATACACCTTGGCGCCGAGCCCGACACCATCGAGTCCGGAACATATAAGGTCTTGACAGGTTCAGCCGATTTCGATGACGCCCTTATCGAGGTAAGGGAGAACCTCTATCTGCTCGGAGCTAACATTCATCTTGTAGGCGCAGAGAGCGAACTGATAAGCATTGTCGGCAGGGAGACAATCTTTCGTGAAGCCATTGCCAGAACGAAGCAGGACTTTGATTATCTGCTGATTGACTGTCCTCCTTCGCTCGGCCTGTTAACGCTAAACTCTCTTGCCGCCGCTGGCCAGGTGATTATCCCTCTTCAGCCGCACTTTCTGGCGCTGCAGGGTCTTGGGAAGCTGCTTCAAACCGTAGCGCTGGTCAGCAGAAGGATTAATCCTGTACTGACAGTAAGCGGCATCCTTATGTGTATGTTCGACAGCAGAACTTCTCTGTCCGAAGAAGTCATAAATGATATTAATAAGTTTCTCGCCGGTGCCCGCCAATCCGATTGCCCCTGGAGCAAGGCAGAGATCATCCCGGTTTTTGTACGCAGAAATATCAAACTTGCCGAAGCCCCCAGCTACGGAAAAACAATTTTCGAATATGAACCGTCCTGTCACGGCGCAGAGGACTACCGCCGTATCGCCCAATACTTACAGGACAAAAATATCGGCGACGATGAACAGTTCGAACAAGCCGACAATCCTGAAATCCAGACTCAGCTCTCTTAAAACGGGGTTTTTTTGATTTTATTATGAAAACATCAAGATTCTTCTGCAGCACAATCGATTCCGACAATGTCATCATTTCTGATGTCCAGCTTAGACACCTTACCAAGGTGCTCAGACTCAAAAAAGGCGACAGCGTCGAATTATTCGATGGCAAAGGAACAGTTGCACAGGCGGTTATAGAAAAAATCACAAAAGATAGTGCCCATCTGAATATCCAGTCCAAAAAGCTATTCAAAAAAAGAGCTGACCGGACAATTACCGTTGCCTCGAGCGTGGCCAAGGGCCAAAGGTTCGAGGAAGTTATCGCAAAATGTACCGAGCTTGGAGTCGATAGGATTTGCCCCGTTATCTTTGAACGAACCGTAAAACAAGCCAACAGCACAACGGCTGCGCACAGATTCGAGTCAGTCGCCGTAGAATCAGTGAAACAATCCGGCAGAATTTTCCTGCCCGTCATAGACAAGCCCGCAGCTTTTGAAACAGTGCTAAAAAATTTGCAGGCAGAATCGGCCCAGGCAAAAATTATCTTCGGTTCACTTGCAAAAACCGCTCAATCTATTATAAATTTAGATTTTGGTTCGGATGATTGTTGTGTATTCATTGGCCCTGAAGGCGGCCTGGCAAAAGCCGAAGAAGATATGCTTAAAAAAATAAACGCTCGACCCTTCAGGATTACTGATACAATATTGAGAATTGAAACAGCGGCAATTGCCTTTGCCGCAATTCTGACAGCAAAAAGGGATTTGATAGAATAATATGACAGAAATGAAAAGTACAAATTTTTTGATTGTTGCCGTTATGGCCTTAGCAGTCGTTTCTGCCTTTTGGACTCTTTCAGTAAGTCCGTTGAACAATCACGAATGTTTCGTATCGATAGCCGCCAGAGAAATGCTCCAGACGGACGATTGGGTCATGCCGAGATACAATGGCGAAATTCGCCTGCAGAAAACCCCTCTGTCATATTGGCTCGTCGCTTCTGTCGCAAAAATAACTGGTAAAGTGAATGAATTCTCTTCTCGTCTGCCCAGCGCCTTATTTGCTATTCTCTCCGCTGTGGCAATTCTCTACTTTGCCTCACAGCATCTCGGCATCCGGATTGCTGCTATATCAACTGCCGTCTGGGTCTTGAACTTGTCGTTTATCAGATACTCTCACTCGGCAAGACCCGAAATGGCGCTTTGTACTTTCGTTGCCATATCGATGCTCAGTTTCTACTCTGCGATGCAGACAGAATCGAAAAAAAGACGGATTTCGTATATGCTTATCTTCTGGCTCAGCTTCGCTCTTGGTATGCTTGCCAAAGGTCCTGCACCGCTGGTTTTGGTCATCCCGCCAATATGTGTTTACTTTGTCGTCTTTAAGCAATGGAAAAAATTAAAATTCACTCTTCCTATAATTGGCCCGATTCTGTTTTTGCTCATCGTTCTGCCTTGGCCCATAATGGTTACCACAAGAGCTCCCGAAGGTTTAATGTTTTGGAAGAGAGAATTCATCGACCGCTTCATGGGCGACTACGCCGCCGGCCACAAACCTTTCTGGTATTATCTGCCGACCGCCTTTCTACTTGCCGCGCCGTTTTCAGCATTCATCCCCCACGCCTTTTCTTCGCCTTTTTATTCTGTTTGGGAAAGAAAAAGACCAGTCATGTGGTATCTTTGGCTATGGTTTGTTGTCCAGATTCTGGTGATGACCATCTCTGGCGGCAAAAGACAGCACTACATCCTTTCAGTCTTCCCAGCCTTTAGCATCCTCACCGGCATTTGTCTCCACGATATGATATTCGAGCAAAAGGCTTTTAATCCCAAACAGGCAAAACAATGGCTTACAGGCCACATTATCACTGCCGCAGGAGGTTCAATTGCTTTTCTGTACTGGGCCTTTACAAAAAGACAATCGCACGCCTTACCAGCCGTTCATATAGTAATGATGATGATGACGCTCGTCCTCGGCCTTGTGGTATTCCTGTTTCGCCAGAAACAAAAAATCGCCGCAACAACGCTTCTCTTTGCCGGTTATTGTGCAATCCTGATGGTGGTTTTAGTTTATTTTGTAAATCCCTTCAATTACAACAATCCTTCCAGAAGCTTCTCAACTGAAGTCGGCAAAATCGTCCCGCCCGACCAGCAGCTCGTAGCCTTCAATTATCTCTCAGCCCGCACGGTTCACTACGCCGGCAGAACCATTCCGAAAACACACAATTTTGACGAAGCTCGCTTCAGATACGAAAAAGGCGAGTGGATTATCGCCACTGGAGATGACTATCAGGACATGCTCAAAGCCGGCGGATTTGAAGTCGTCTTATACAAGCAGTTAGCCGAACGCCACGGCTCAAGACCAGTCGAAGGAGCACTCTTCCACAAAATCACTGCCCAATAAAAAAACTTTATGCACCGTTTTGTTACTAGCGGTTAATCCACTGTCGTCGAACAGAAAAGGTGATTGACGTCAGATATTTTAGTATTAAAATGTGAACGTAAAACATAAGGAAACGATCCATTGAACATTAATACTGGTTTGTCGCATACACCTTTTAAACTTGATGTATCCTGTCCATCGGTTTTTTGGGCATCTGGGGATGACCCCTATAGTAACACACGAAAGGTCCTTGCAAATATCGATTTATCACCCTCCAAAAACAAACGTGTCTTATTAAAGCCTAATGTGGGACGAAATGTAGAACCAAAAACAGGCATTACTACACATCCACAGGTTGTAGCTGCTGCAATTGACACTTTCAGAGAAGCCGGGGCCGAGGTTGCCGTAGGTGAAAGCCCAATAACCGGTGTCAAATTGTCTGACGCCTTCGAAAATAGTGGAATTACCGCTGTTACTAAAACACGAAATTGCCGTCTGATTGATATGGACGCACGCCATTATGTGCCCCTTGAGATTCCTGATGGCGTTGCGATTAAATCGCTCAAGCTATGCAGCCAGATTGCAGAATACGATATTATCGTTTCGATTCCTGTGATGAAAACACATATGCATACGGGCGTAACACTATCAGTTAAAAATATGAAGGGCTGCTTGTGGCGACGTTCAAAAGTGGATCTTCATATGCTTCCGGAAGTTCCCGGCCGGCAGGAAAAACCTCTGGATATAGCCATTGCTGATATGGCCTCGGTTTTACGTCCTCATCTGACAATTATTGATGGAACAATCGGGATGGAAGGGTTAGGTCCCAGTGCCGGCAAACCTAAAGCTTTGGGCCTGGTACTTGTTGGTGTCGATGCTTTTGCAACGGATTCAATTGCATGTGAGTTAATGGGAATATCTGCCTGTCATGTTCCACATTTACGGATAGGAGCCGAAAGAGGCTATGGCGTAATTGGCCTTGATAAAATCCGTGTATTCCCTGAAAACTGGAAAGATGTTCAAAGCCCTTTTGCTCTGCCCCCGGCCAAACTGTCGATTGAATTTCCAGGATTTATTATTTTAGATCAACAATCATGCAGTGCCTGCCAATCAACATTACTGATGTTTCTAAAGCGATATGGAAAGCAGTTACGCGACAATATATCAGATGAAAAAGATGTTATTATCGCTATCGGCAAAGGTCATAAGGAATTACCAGGTGGTACGCTATGTATTGGTAATTGTACCATCAAACACAAAAACTGCGGAACATTCGTTCCGGGTTGTCCGCCGGTAGCAAGTGAGATACTGAATGAGTATTTTTCATCTTAAAAAATGAAAAAGGCCAGTCATAACTAACTGGCCTTAATCAAGTTACCTCAATAGCGGGGGCAGGATTCGAACCTACGACCTCCGGGTTATGAGCCCGACGAGCTACCAGACTGCTCTACCCCGCGATCAATTCTTATAGAAATCTACCAAAATATATTGATAAATTCAATTATAGTTTGGCACAAATTTTTTCAGCAAGTTTTTCAGCCTTACCTTGCGGATACGTAAATGACGGCCAACGACCAAAAATACCATCACCTGTTTTTCTCGGTATAATATGAAAATGCAGATGCTCAACAAGCTGTCCTGCCGCTCTGCCGTTATTGCACAGGACATTATAGCCGTCTGCTTGGGTCACCGCAGAAACCGCTGCGGCAATCTTCGGCAAAACGGCAGTAACTGCCGAGAGCAACGGGGGGCTGCAATTATGCACTTTTGTACAATGCTCTTTCGTTATCACCAGCGTGTGGCCGTCGCTTACAGGGCCGATATCGAGAAATGCCAACACATTTTCATCCTCGTAGATTTTAGTACAAGGTATCACGCCGGCAGCAATTTTACAGAATATACAATCCTTCTGGCTCAATTGTCAGCCTCTCGGTTTTAAAATTAATCTATTCGCTTTCCTGCTGTTCTTCTTTTGTTTGTTTAGCTTTAACCTTTTTCGCAGTTTTCTTTTTGGAGGCTCTTTTTTTGCCGCCTTTTCGCGAGGTTTCAGCCTGACTTTCCTGGCCGACAAGTTGGAGCAGAACAAGTTGGCTGTTATCTCCGAGACGCCTTTTGGTAAGCTTTATGATTCTCGTATAACCGCCGGGCCTGTCGAGATAACGAGGGGCTATTTCGCTGAAGAGTTTGGCGATAACAGTACCTTTTTTCTTGATTTTGCCATCAACCTCCTCAACGATATCTCTATTCCCAAGAATAGCAATCGCCCTGCGCCTGGCAGCTAAGTTGCCTTTTTTGGCAAGAGTAATAAGTTTTTCAGCAAAGCCTTTTACATGTTTTGCCTTGGGCATAGTAGTACTTATAGTCTCGTGCTCAAATAGAGCGGCAGCAAGATTTCTTCTCATAGCGACTCTATGAGCGCTGGTTCTGTTAAGTTGTCCACCCGCAATTCTATGACGCATATTTATCTACACCTTAAAAAAATATTTTATTCAATGTCAGTCATCCCGAGCGAAAGTCCCAAATCCACAAGTTTCCTGGTGATTTCGCGCAGGCTTGTTTTTCCAAAACTTCTCAGTTTCAGCAGTTGGGCTTCAGTCATTTTTGCCAATTGCCCCACAGTTTCAATATGGCTCACCTCAAGACAGTTGCCTGCTCTGACACTGAGTTCAAGTTCCTGAATCGGCATCTTGAGCTTTTCAGCAAGTTGTTCATCGACCTGCGATTCTTCTTCGGCTTCGGCTGGTTCAGCTTCTTCTATGGTTTCATCGCCGATTTCGAAATACTGAACGAATGGATTTACATGCTTTCTCAGGATTTTCCCTGCCTCGACCAATGCTATTTCGGGCTCAATTGAGCCGTCAGTCCATATCTCAAGGATAAGCCTGTCGTAATTGGTTTTCTGTCCAACACGTGTGTCTTCGGTTTTATAACGAACACGAACTACCGGCGAATAGATTGCATCGATCTCTATTCTCCCTGCTTCCTGCTCGAATCTATCGGTCTGGGCTAGTCTTTCTAAAGCAGGTGAATAGCCTCTTCCTGTTTCAATGGTCATCTCTACGGAAAATTTCACATCTCGAGTCAGTGTTGCAAGCACATGGTCTTTGTTTGTAATTTCAACGGCAGGGTCGCATTGAATCTGATCTGCCGTAACAACTCCTGCCTTTTGCGCTGAAATTGTAACAACTTTCGGCTCAGCGGTAGTTTTCTTGATAATGAGATTTTTAATATTAAGGATAAGTTCTGTTATATCCTCTTGGACTCCGGGCAATGTGGTAAATTCGTGATCTGCACCGGCAATTTTCACGCTTGTCACAGCAGCTCCTTCCAGAGAAGAAAGCAGTACACGTCTTAAACTGTTTCCGACAGTCGTACCGAATCCATGTTCAAAAGGTTCGACTCGGAACAGACCATATTTGTCGGTTGAAACCTGTTTGTCCAGTTCAACGCGAGTGGGAAGTTCCAGCCCTCTCCAGGTAATTCTCATTTTTGGCCTCCTTACTATGGGCAATTGTTCTCAGCAATTCAGTCAGGGGCCTTTGCCTTTTAGAATCGCTATCTGTTAATTGCCCGGTTAATATGTTGTCATAAATCGCTCAACTGCGATCAGTTTACAAAACAAAAACTATCTCGAACAGAACTCCACAACAAGCTGTTCCTCTACAGGAAATTGTATATCTTCTCTCGAAGGCAGCGCAACAACCGTAGCAGAAGGAGTTTTAGGGTCAAGCTGCAGCCAGGCCTGTGTGGAGAAATTCGGATTAATTTCAAGCTGTGTTGTGACTCTCTTTTTGCTCTTTTCAGAAGATTTAAGGGTTATTTGGTCACCGATACTCACGGTGAAATCCGGAATATCAACCTTTCCTTTATTAATATAAATATGACCATGTGCAACCAGTTGTCTTGCCGCTTTTCTGGAAGGGGCAAAGTTAAGCTTATAAACCACATTGTCCAGCCTTCTTTCCAGCAGACTAAGGAGAACTTCTCCGGTATTTCCCTTTATTTTTTCAGCCTTTTGAAAATATCGTACAAACTGTTTTTCAGCCAGTCCGTAATATCGTTTCACTTTCTGTTTTTCACGCAGTCGCACGCCGTAATCACTGCCTCTTCTGCGTCTCCAGCCATGCATACCTGGCGCAAGACTTTTCTGCCGTTTTTCAACCGGACATTTGCTGGTTTCACAACGGATTCCCTTCAGCATTAGTTTCATGCCTTCGCGTCTGCACAGTTTACATGATGAATTAAGATAACGTCCCATAT
>CAYTQR010000087.1:0-8315 GCA_964440045.1 uncultured Planctomycetaceae bacterium
TCCTTATTTCCTTTTTACGCCGATGTAGCTCAATTGTAGAGCGCGGCTTTCGTAAAGCCGAGGTTATGGGTTCAAGTCCCGTCATCGGCTTTTTATTTTAGAATTCCATTGCTAAGGCGGTGGCGCCGATGATGCCGGCATCTTCGCCGAGAGTAGCAAAACAAATCTCCACATTATCCTCAGATTTGATTTTCCAGATATGCTGCTTGAAATAATACCTGATTCTCTCGAGCAGTACATCCCCTGCTGCAATCATTCCGCCTGCAAAAACAATTCTTTCGGGCTCAGTGTAATGCAGGGCATTTACGCAAAGCACTGCCAGGACTTCAGCGGTTTGGTCCGTAATCTTTTTGGCAAGCTCATCACCACCAGCCAGATGTTCATAGACATCCTTGCAGGTTATCCGACCATTCTTTTCGAGTACCGTCTTAAGACTTGATTTTTCACCGGCTTCTATCGCCTCGGTTGCTCTTTTTGCAGTAGCAGCAGCAGATGCATAAGCCTCGGCGCAACCCCTCTGGCCACAGGCGCATAATCTGCCGTTAATAGTAACAATTGTATGACCCAGTTCGGCAGCGTTACCGCTTCTGCCGTGCAACAGTTTGCCGTCTGATATAATCCCTCCGCCGATGCCTGTACCTAACGTGAAAAATACCATATTTTTTATGTTTCTGCCTGCCCCTGCGACAAATTCACCAAAGCAGGCGGCATTTGCATCATTTTCGAGAATCACCGGCTTACCAAGTTTTTCCTTGAGCAGATTGTTTATCGGCACATCCGTAAATTTGGGCAGATTTGCACAGTGTATAAGAATACCTTCGGAGTACTTTGCAGGCCCCGGCGAGCCAATACCTATCGCTTTGATTGTATCTAACGGGATGTGGTTCTTGTCTGCGGATTCTTTAATTACATCAACTATTCTATCAACAACAGCCGAAGGTCCCATCTGAGCATCTGTCGGAATAGAGGTCTTCCAAAGCAACTGCATATCTGCCGAAAGGCAGCCGATTTTGATATTTGTGCCGCCTAAATCTATACCTATGTAATTCTTATTCTGCATAACCATTAGGATTTTTACTATGCCACTGCCAAGCGGTTTCGACAATTTTTTCGAGCTCCGGATACCGCACCTTCCAGCCAAGCTCTTTTATCGCTTTTGTCGCATCTGCGGTAAGAACAGGCGGGTCTGACGGCCTGCGAGGAGTTTTTGTGACCTTGAAATTTTTGCCGGAAACTTTTTTTACCGTCTCTATAACCTGCTGGACCGAATACCCCCTGCCGTTGCCGAGATTATAAACCAGTTCGCTATTGTTCTGGAGTTTTTCAAGCGCAAGCAGATGAGCTGAGCACAAATCCTCGATGTGAATATAATCCCTTATGCATGTGCCGTCCTCTGTCGGATAGTCTGTGCCGAAAATTTTAATGTCTTCTCTTTTGCCAAGTGCAGCGGCGATTATAAGCGGTATCAAATGAGATTCTGGTGTGTGGTCTTCGCCGAGCGTACCGTTTGCGCCGGCGCCGGCAGCGTTGAAATATCTCAGGGCGGCATAACGGAGCCGAGAAGTCTGGCTTTGAAAATGACACATTCGCTCAACAGCCCATTTTGTCTGGCCGTAAGGATTGATTGGATTTTTCGGAGCATCCTCAGTTATTGGAGTTTTATCGGGAGTTCCGTAAACCGCAGCGGAGCTTGAAAAGACAAACTTTCCAACTTTGCACTTTTCCATCGCAGCTAACAATGTCCGCGTATTGCATACGTTATTGCGATAAAATTCGAGAGGTTTTTTTACCGATTCGCCTGCTTCGATAAAAGCGGCAAAATGCATCACAGCGTCAATCTTTTTATCGGTTAGTACTTCGGCAAGCAGGTCGAAATCGGCTAAGTCGCCTTTGATAAACTCGGCATTTTTGACCGCTTTTTGATGACCCGAACTCAAATTGTCATACACAATCGGCTCGTGGCCGGTCTCTGCAAGCATTGCCGTCATATTGCTGCCTATATATCCTGCACCGCCGCAAACCAGAATCCTCATCGGCTTTTACCTTTGTGTATTTAGTTTTTTATAAATTTCCTCGAGGATGGCAGTTTCGAGTTTACTATCCCGCCCGAGATTAACCCATTCCATAAGTGCCTGCTGCTCAGGTTGGATATTTAAGTTCTGCGATGTTTCGTTGCTTACCGAGAACATACTGTATGCCCTTGCAGCGCTGTCGACATCCTTTTCCGGTATCGAAAGCCTTTCAACCTTGACATTACAGCCGATACAAAGCTGCTCGTTTTTTGGAGTGAAAGTGAGTTCAACGATTTTCTGCATACTGTGAATGTTTGACATTGCTATGTTATAGCCATCGAGATTGTCTTTTTTCCAGAACTCGAAGAACTGACTCCCCGGCAGCGGTCTTGTCCGCATCAGGCCTACGGTACTGTCGGACTTTTCAACTGTGAAGTTCATTTTTAACAGAACCATTTCAGCCTGCTGCATAGCAAACTCAACGTCTGTCCCGGCCAGGCAAACTGGCTTGGACTCTATTTGCTGCTCCTGCGAACAGCCACAGAATAAACCAGTTGCGATAATCAGCATCCAAAGAGCTTTTTGCTTTGTCATTGTCAAATCCTTTAAAAGTACGAGTTTGCGAAGATTATAAACTTAAATTCTCATACTCTCAAGACGAATTTATTAAGGGGATTTTAGGTAAATTTCGTTGCATTTACTACATCTATAAAATACTCCCCAAAAACTGGGCGCATAATTAAGGTGAAGTTGTCTCCTGAATGTCTTATCGTCTCAGGCGACGAATTCACCTTAAAAAGCCCAAGTTTTTGTCTTGATAATGGGTAGGGGTATATAGGACAATTACGAAAATGCTTGACTATTGATGGGGCCGGGGTACTATTTAAGACTAAATTATGAGATAATGGAGCAATCTGAAATATAATGCGGCAAAACAGCACAACAAACAATGTGTTTTGTGTATAGATTTGTGGGTCATTTTAAGATTCTGGCAGGAGGCCAATAATATGACAAGTATAGAAAATGATAGTTCAAGCAAGCAAACGACTGGTAACGATGTTTCCGAAGAAGCGAGCATCTACGAAGATGAAATAAACCTGATGGATTATTTTCTCGTTCTTTGGAAACACAAATGGTTTATTTTACTCGGCTCAATTATGCCGACGTTGATGGTTGGGTTGATTATCTTCTTTCTACCGAGGGATTACACAACAACTTATACGTATGATGTTAAAGACCAGTTCAGAATGTATGATGTTAAAGACCAGTTCAGAATGTATGATGTTAAAGACCGGTACAGAGACGACCGGTACAGAGACCGGTACAGAGACCAGTACGAAGACCAGTTCAGAGACCGAACTACCATGGATGCAAGTAACTGGAACCTTAATGAAAAAAACTATAATGTGTTAATCAGTAAATTCTACAGCGAAGAAAATTTAAATAAGATTATAGACAAGCTGCGGGAAAATGGTCTCGACAAACATGCTGAATTTGTGAACAGTACTCAGAATAATCTCGACACCTTGAAAGACGTATTAAAGTTTGAACCCCTACCGCCTTATATCGACATTACTAAAATAGTAGCCCCTGAACAATTAGAACAAATTCAAGAGCTAACTGCTCAGTTGTTGAATATATCTGTAGTTGGCAAACCTAAAGAGGATCTACCCAAAGTAGCTTCCGTAATAAGGGATAACATTGAGAAGGTAGTTCCTGTATATATGCTTCAAGAACAATTAGCTTCCGATATACGTTCATTCAAGGCCAAAATGAGCAATATTGAAAATACCAGATTCGACATGGAGCTTATCTTGAAAGTAGGCAAAGCTGCATTAGAGAAACTCAAAAAAATAAAATTCGAACCGTCAAATAGGCCTGAAGAAAATATCGTACTTCAATTTGATGTTAAAGGAGGCAGTGAGTATCTGCCGGTGAACTATCAAATTCAGGCTTTGGAGGCAAAAATTGTAGAACTTGAAAAAAAAATCAGTCTAAATGAGCAACACTACAATCATTATGGCGATTTGCTTGTGTTAAAAGAAAAATTATCTGCTATGTTAAGAGATAAGTTCTCATCTTACTACACAATCGAACAATATGTTTTATTTTTAAGAAATTTAGTCAGCAGCAATGACAGACAAGAACTAAAGGATTACCTGAATTCATATATCAAACAGGTTGAAAACAGGATATCTAGGACCGTGCCGATTACGGAAAGTCCAGGGGTATCTCTGATTGCTAAAGGCATCGTTAAGAAGACCGCTATAACATTTGTGGCAGCATTAATGTTATCGATATTTGCAGCTTTCTTATTAGAAGGCATCCAAAAAAGCCAAGGCGTTACTGCTAAGTAAATAAATTCTGCGCAGTCCGCGTAATCTGCGTCTAAAAATAAAGAATAGGTGAAAATTGGCGGTTAATTGCAACCCACAGGCCTGCCCTGAGCGCAGCCGAAGGGGACGGAGTCTAAGAAGACTGATTGGTGATTATTGGATTATCATAAGTATGAATTGCGAACTTGGTTCCTAAGCACAATAAAAAGCGTTTTAGGTCCCACTGGTAACTATAAATTGTTTCTGTATTCTTCGTGCCCTTCGTGGTGAAAAAATAACAAATGCCAAGATTACCCCAGAAAGAAGCTGAAACTGTAGCATTGGCCGAGCGGCTGTGGCGTGGGCCATGGTCAAATCGTCCTATATACCGGAATCCACCTGTTCATCCGATATCGCTAAGGTTCAAGGCAATGATATATAGGCGTTACCGAGAAAATTTAATCGCAAAGCAAGCAGCGGTAGAAGCGGCAACTACAGCTAAAGACGAAGCGCTGGAAGAATTAGTCGAGGCAATGAAAAGCGATATCCGCTACGCCGAGAACACCGTCGATTTTGATGATGATAAATTAAAGCTCATCGGCTGGGCCGGACGCAAGGAACGCACGCCGCTGGGCGACCTGCCCGACATCTACGGCCCTGGCGACTTCATACTGACCGACGGTTGGAGCGCCGAGAAAGTTGTGAGTATCATAGAAAAGGCCCCCGAACGTTTGGCGTCGGAGAGAAAACGCTTGTCCGAACGCGTCGAAGCCCTGCGATTCGACACCGCCAACATCGCGCGAACATTCAGAAAGGCCCTTGTCGACCATGCCTGACTCCGATGCGCGGCGCCAAAGCCACGATGAGCCCAGGAGTCAATGACGACTGAAGAAGAAAAGCAGAAAGAGGACACCATGTTTTTGGACCGAGTCAAGTACATCTCCCAAAAGATAAAGAGAGCATGGTTGGACAAAACCTTGTTCTATAAGATCGTTCACTTCGTTAAGAGAAATCTGCGAAGCCGAGCTGAGGTGATTGTCGGGTATCCAATGTTGTCAAGGGCCGACCGAAAGATTCGCTTCTCGGATGGATTTGCGGATCATCGAATGAAGCCGGAAGCGAGAAACTGCTCGCCTGATCTTGCGAAAAGGCTTATCGTCGCCTACAAGGCGATGAAAGAGGCCCAGTCCAATGTCGTGGACCCGGCCTTCCAAATCAGAGGGCTGTGGGCGGAGTGGATAGACGTCAACTACCGGGACTTCATGAGCGCCTTGAACAATGAGGACATCCGAAAGACCTCGGATTTGCTCGATAATCTCAATCGGGAACAGTTTGCTGTGGGCACTGGCGGAGGCTATGACGACTATGTTATGTACCGGACGTCTCTCATCGGAAGGTTTCACCTCAGATACCTGTGGTGCACGTATCGTAACAATCTTTTGTCGCTTGGTTTCTCCCCGGAAGATATACATTTCCCTCTAGTGGGAAATCCCGCAGGGGTTTTCTTCAACGACGAAGTGATCCAAGCAGACACTCTTCGGCACATCTATCACGCAATCGAGATGCGTCATTGGTTGCGAGATCTTCCACGCTCTGTTGTTGTTGAGATAGGCGGGGGGCTGGGAGGCCAAGCCTACCAAACAGTGCGATTGGCCGATGGGGCGATCGCCAAGTATGTCCTGTTCGATATCCCGGAGGTGGCAACCATTGCTTCGTTCTTCCTCATTTCCGCGTTTCGTGACAAACGCATCCGGCTATTCGACGAAGGTGACGTCTCAGTGGCCCCGTCCGAAGAATATGATATCGCGGTTTTTCCTCACTTTGCAATTCCTCAACTAGAGAGCCGTTCGGTGGATCTGTTTCACAATTCTTGCAGCTTCTCAGAGATGGACAAAGTATCCTCTACAGAATACTTGAGGATAATCGAACGAGTTTGCAGGAAGTATTTCAACCACATAAACGCGGACACGCCCTTCTCCTCGAGAAACCCAGATGGCTTGATGTCGGAGAATCTCATTGGCTCCAAACTTGTTCCGTCGCCGCAATACTTCAAGCGCGTGTTCAAGAAACCTCGAGTTTTCAAACGTCCAGAGGACAGACTTTCTCCGGCCTTCGAGTACCTGTATGAGTTGATGCAGATCCCGAAATCCGGAGGGTAGGCGGATTTCCGGCGAAGACATAGCACGTTGCGCATCATCGCAGTCAACAAGGCCGGTGAAGGCGAAGCCAGTAACACAGTGATGGTGGTATTGTAAAGTTATGAACATCGGAGCACAGAAAATACATTCTGTGCAACCGGTATTTTTTTGCGAAACTCGCTTTTTTAACAGCATCCAAAAGCTCAGTTCCCTTTGTTTTTCGGCAAGTTTTTCTATAATACCACTTAAGTCATAATTAAAACGGATGGATTGCAAGAAAATAATGATCATAAATCATTATTTTAGATAGACTTAGCGGTTTTGCGGAAAGCTCTAACAGTGGATATAACAAAAAGAATTGGGAAAAATGCAGCAGTGTTGTTTTTTTCCGGGATTTTCAGTTCGGCGTTGAGCTTTCTGTATATGATACAGATAGCACGTTATTTGGGGCCTGGTGGTTTTGGTGTGCTTTGTTTTTCGCTAGCCTTTACGAGAATATTCGGTGTTTTTACAGATTTTGGTTTTCATTTTTTGATAGTACGTGAGGTTTCGCGTAATGTTTCTTCTTCCAGTAAGTATCTTCGGAATCTGAGTGGGATGAAGATAATTCTGGGCGTAGTTGTGCTCGGTGCGATATCAATTATTATTAATCTTTTAGATTATCCGTCCCAAACCGTCCAGGTAGTATATTGCATAGGCGTTTCGGTTGTTATTGGTTCGTTTTCTCAGATGCTTTGTTCAATATTTCATGCTGAGCAACGAATGGAGTTTGATTCGGCAGGGAAGATATTAAACGGTTTATTATTGGTCGTAGGCGTTATTGCTGCGGTTAAACTGGGTTTTGGACTGATTGGACTTGCGCTGCTTTTTGTGGCGGTAAGCGTTTTGGTTTTAGTATATTATCTTATTGCTTTAAGAATTGCGTTTAAAAGGATATTTTGGGAATGGGTCGGCGCAGGGTTAGTTGAATTTGACTGGGGTTTCTGGAGGGGTGCAATTAAGAGCGCAGCGCCCTTTGGATTAGTCGTTTGTTTTGTTACGATTTTCTGCTGGATTGATTCAGTGATGCTCTCTGTAATGAAGGGTGATGATGTTGTGGGTTGGTATAACGCGGCATACAGAATGGTTTTAGTTTTGCTTTTGATTCCGGGCAGTCTTATATCAGCGATTTATCCGGTTATGTCCAAATTTCATGAGACATCTCGAGATTCTTTAAGGTTAGCCTTTATAAAATCTTTCAAGTATTTGACTATACTTGCTATTCCAATTGGTATAGGAATAACACTTTTAGCCAAAAAGCTTATTTTGCTTTTATATACGCAGGATTACGCAAATTCGGTGGTTGCACTTCAGGTTTTGGTTTGGTCTTCAGTTTTGATATTTATGAGTCAGCCGATAGGTACTTTACTCAATTGCATAAATAAGCAGATTACCATAACTTACATAACAGGTTTCTGTGTAGTACTGAATATTTTATTGAATCTTATCTTGATTCCAAGATACAGTCTTGTCGGCGCAAGTGTTGCTACGGTAGCAACAGAGTTATTTTCCCTTATTGCGCGCTATATCTGGTGTGTAAAGATTGGATATGGTTTATCCAGACGTAAAAGCTATGTGACGTTAGCCAAGATACTGGTATCAAGTGTGATTATGGGTTTATTGATTATATGCTTCTATAATTTAAACTTATTGGTATTAGTGCCGTTAGCAGTATTTCTATATTTTATAGTTTTATATATGATTAATGGGTTAGATGAAGAGGATATAAATTTAGTAAAAGGTATAATATGGAACAGAGTAAAAACAAAAAAGACATAAAAACTAACAATCGTGTTTTTTAAAAAACTATT
>CAYTQR010000088.1:0-8244 GCA_964440045.1 uncultured Planctomycetaceae bacterium
TTGGTTCTGGGTATGGCAACAACGGCCAATGCCACTCTATTGCTGAGCGCAACCGGTGATGATACTGCTGCGACAGTTGACATGGTTGGCAGCGATTACACTACAGCAGTGGCAAGCACAAGCTATATGATATATGCTGACCTGTCGCTATCAAGCATAACCATGGTTTATCCGGGCGGAGATTCCTCGATTACCGATATGACGGCATATGCAGCTAATTTTGAAGCTGTACTGGGTCTGGATGCAGGTGCAGTTACCTCTGCACAGATGATTGTCATTCAGGACAGTGCTCCGTACGATGATATTCCAAATGGTCAGCTGGTAACTTCCGGTACTACTGGAATGGGTACAGTTTACCTGTTGGACGACTCACCAGCTCTTCTTGACAGCGTTTTTGTTCCTGAACCGGCAACAATGGCTTTGTTAGGCCTTGGCGGATTGTTGTTTCGTCGCAGAAAATAAGACGAATCCAAGAACGTTTAGTTCTCAAAAAGGGACAGGCTAAAAAGTCTGTCCCTTTTTCATTGCAGGATTTAACCATTGTAATTATAATTAATCTTTTAGTAAATATCATAAATAAGATTTACTCTGGAGATATTCATGAAACTGAAAATTGTTTTGCTTGTTATCCTGATGAATTATGTTTCAGGATGCCAATCCAGTAATGTTCGAAACGTTAAAAATGTCGATTACAGCAGAATAGCAGGTACATGGAAGGCGGAAAAACTTGCCTGGCAGATTGTAATATCCGAAGACGGCCTGGTAGAATCGGCTATTTTCCCAATGGGCGAAGCAATGGTTAAGCCCAATGAAACTACATTTATTTTAATGAAAGATGGCGGAAAGAGTAGCTATAAAAGCGGCGATTTCCCTTTAGTCTATTCTCCCGAAGATAACGTTCTGGAAGTAACGATAAATGTAGAAAAAATTCACATTAAGTTCTTAGATAACGAAATTAAAGGAAGTAATAAAACATTATTCACTGGCACTATTTCCAAGGATGGCAGGAAGTGGGAGGGGTTTAAAGTGGAAGAATTCGATTATGGCCCGAGATTTCCTCAAGTCAAAGTAACCCCCGATCCTATAGAGTTTATAAAAGTTAAATCTGGCTCTGCTGGCGACAAATCTGAGCGTAAAACTAACACTTCGTCACTGCAGCAAAAACAAAGAAAAGCAGCAGCGATAAAAGCGTATGATTCCGCCCTTGCAGCAATTATGCGGGAGCCTGCTTTGACTCTCGACCTAATATGGATATTAAAGGAAGTTTTAAAATTAGCTCCTGATGAGGCTCTTGAACAGTTTGTAAACGAAAAATTGGTGAGTGTAAAAAGCCATCATTCTTTGCGTTTGCTTGACCCGAATGCTCCCTATGGTACTTTGCCTGAAACTCTACCTTCCGGTATAGCTCGTTTTAGCACATGCGTGCGTGCTCCCTTTGGAAAGCCCCGGGAACGCGCTGTTTCATTTATTAGTGATTTTCTGGAAAGCAAGGAATCAGGTTATATTCTCACCCACCAGTTTGCAGTTTTAGAATGGTCTGAGCAAACTGGATTGGAACTTCCAAAGCAGCTTAGAGATAAAAGAGCAGACCTCTTAAAGCGTATGCTTCGGGAGCAGTTGCTGGACGACTCATATTTTGACCTATATGCTGAAAGAGCAGCTCTATTATTACAATATGCGAAGCCGGACGCTAAGTATGTTGCCAAGTGGATCGATGCTATTATAAATGCTCAATTAGAAGATGGCAATTGGCCGTCTTCTCCCGGGGGTTTGACCTATGACGGTCAGTCTGCGGTAGTTAATCCTCCTGTTTCTCATACAACTGTTTTGTCGTTATGGGCATTACGAATTTATATAGATGAGTATTGACAGGGAAAGCTTTCATCCAATAAAGTTAGTTGATTTTGCTTTATTTAACCTTTCCGTTATACCTCTATGGCTAAACTGTCTTCTTGCTGCCAAGTGGATTATAGTAACTGTAATAGGCAACCAACGACTATTTATTGCCGTCTTTGATAAGTTTGTATTCGACGCTATCGACCAGCGCCTGCCAGCTTGCCTCGATGATATTTTCCGATACGCCGACCGTACCCCAGACATCATCCTTGTCACGAGTCTCGATAATAACTCTTGTACAGGCTGCAGTTCCGGCAGCAGGGTTTACAATCCGAACCTTATAATCGATAAGCCGCATTTGGCGGATATTAGGATAGAACCTTTCAAGCGATTTACTCAGCGAATTATACAATGCATCCACCGGGCCGTCGCCTTCGCTTACGACATGCTCGGCCTTATCATTGACGATGAGTTTAACCATAGCCTGACTGACCATTTTGCCGCCGGCCCCTTTTTCAACCGTGATATGAAATTTCTCCAGCTTGAAGAAAGGCTTATATGTTCCCATAATTTTCTTAACCAGCAGCTCAAAGCTTGCCTCGGCAGCCTCGAACTGATACCCCTTATTTTCAAGGTTCTGCACCTCTGTCAGAATCTTTTTGGCAAGCTCTTTATCCTGTGCGATATTTGCCTTTTCAAGTTTCGCCAGGATATTCGCTTTGCCCGAAAGTTCGGAAATAAGAAATCTTCTTTCGTTCCCGACAACGCAGGGCTTGACGTGTTCATAAGTCGTCTTATTCTTTCGCAGCGCATCGACGTGCAGCCCTGCCTTATGAGCAAATGCACTTTCGCCTACATAAGGCATATTCGCTGTAGGCTGCATATTTGCAATCTCAAAGACGAATCGCGATGTCTCGGTGAGCATCTTTATTTTCTCAGGGCTCAATACATCGTAACCCATTTTTATTGCGAGGTTAGGTATAATTGTGCACAAATTGGCATTTCCGCACCGCTCGCCTAATCCGTTGATTGTACCCTGTACGTGCCTTGCCCCTGCTTCAACCGCCGCAAGAGAATTTGCCGCCGCACAGTCCGAATCGTTATGACAATGGATACCGATTGTGATTTTACCGAATTTGTCTTTGACGGCTTTTGTTATTTCATAAACTTCTGTTGGCAGAGACCCGCCGTTGGTCTCGCAAAGCGCAATCGTATCAGCACCTGCATCTACCACAGCCGCTAAAACCTTCATCGCGTAATCAGGATTCCTTTTATAACCGTCGAAGAAATGCTCCGCATCGAAAATTACTTCAAGCCCCTTACCCTTCATATACGCCACCGACTCGCCGCAGATAGTGATATTGTCTTCAAGACTGCAATGCAGAACTTCGGTTACATGCAGGTCCCAGCACTTGCCGACCAGTGTAGCGACCGGTGTTTTACATGCCAAAATTGCATTCAGCGATGCATCATTTTCGCACGTTGTATTTGCCCTGCGCGTACTGCCGAACCCTGCGATTTTTGACGGAGCCAGTTCGAGTTTTGCCGCTTTTAGAAAGAACCGCATCTCCTTGGAGTTGCTCGATGCGTATCCGCCTTCGATATAGTCCAGCCCCAGCTGGCTTAACTGCTTTGCAATCAAAAGCTTATCTTCAAGCGAGAAGCTGACCCCTTCAGTCTGCATCCCGTCCCGCAGCGTCGTATCGTATATCTTAATTCTTTCCATATACAGATTTTATTTGTCTTATCGTTAAAAGTAAAGCCAAAATAAGGACATCAGTAACAGAGCCGCGACAGTAATGGAGCGGGTTTCTAACGAAAATATATGTGTCCCACCGACAGCAGCAGAGCCCAAGCGTTAGCGCAGGAAGTGTTTAGCCGTTGCCGGCTCGTCCTGAGCGGACCTGTCCTGAGCGGAGTCGAAGGGCACGGCAACGATATTTCCGAAATTCAACACTGCAAACCGTCCTCGATACTTCTTTGCCGCCGCATCATAAGCCAGACCTGCCGCTATTTCGCTCCCGAAATATCCTAAATGTATCTTCCCGCCGTTATGGCAAAGCCCTGCCTTCCACTTTTTATGTTCTTCGCTGTAGGTTACTCCTTTATATTTGCTCCTGCCCCAGCCGATTCCTCTCAGGCTGTTCCAGTTATTTTCCTGTTGGCTGACCACTCGCAGGTTTTCTTTTCTGTTATCCCATCCGCACCGGTTAATATGGTCGACGACCTTACCGCGCCAGTCCTGAGCGGGGCCGAAGGGCGGCGCATTCATTATTTGTCTATGCATTCGCACAGTTCTTTTTCTGCCGAGTATTCTTTCTTTTCTTTCTGCGTAGTGCGTATATCCGTTATCTGTTGCATACCAGTTATATTGGGCCAGTTTTTCATAGTCTTCTGCATCTACGATTGCGTATTTACCCTTTGTCAGCTTGATTTTGCGAAATGCATATCCGCAGCGTTTTTTTCGCCACCGCAGCAGAAACCATACGATTATTTGCTCAATTAACACTGGAATAGTAATAGAAAAGGTTACTTTTGTCATAAATCCGGTTCTCGATAAAAATCCTCCGCCTTTGGCGGTTTCCTTAATTAAAAACTCAAAATTAAAAATTCAAAACTCTCGGCCAAAGGCCGAGTACTCCCTCTATATTACACAAAAACTTGCGCCTTTTTACCGATATTTCGACCAAAAAAATTCAGCCCAAAATCGTAAGTGCTTGTTTGGCAGGGGGATAAAATTTTGAAAAAATTTTATTTTCGGCCAAATGCGCAAGTTTTTACTTGCGCGCTTTTGCTTATCTGGACAAAACTGGTGGAGTTATATTTAAGCCCCTTGAATCCACAAAAAAATAGGCGTATAATTGAGGTAACTCTCCCCTTATGGCAAGTACCACAAGGTCTGTGTTTTAGATATATTGTAAAAATGCTGTATTTTTGTTATAAAACAAAAAAGAATTGAGGGCTATTTGTGAATACAAAACGATTAGAGGCATCAGTTGTACATAATATTTGCACTCAATTAGACAACTTGGGGTGGATAGTAGACGAGAAAAATCCTGAAAACAATGTGACTCAACAAAGAGTAAAAACCAAACAAGAACAAGAAAAAATTAGAAAAGCGAAAGCGAATAAAACAGGTAGATTGAAATTTCCCGATTTTGTTTTATATGAACAGGGAACTAATAAGGCTATTGGAATTATAGAAGCTAAGAGGCCCGGCGAAACTCTTGAGAAAGCTCTTAAACAAGCAAAAGACCGTTACGCTTCTCCTTTGGATGCGCCGCTAATATTTGCCTATAATGATACTTTTGTTGAGACACGGTATTTACGCAATGACCGCTCCCTAAAAATAGACGGAGAAGATGTAAGGCAATTTATAGACCACTATAACTCGTTAAGATTTGTTCACGAAGGTTCGGAAATATTATCTGCCCCTAAAGATGTTCAATTATCACGAGACGAGTTAATCAAAGTTTTTAAACGGCAGGCAAATCTACTAAGAGAGGCTGGCCTTCAAGGTGGCTTAGACCGCTTTGGTGCTTTCTCTGATATACTTTTTTTGAAATTGATGGATGAGCGAAGCCAACTATATGAACAACAAAACAGAAAGCCTTTATTAGAAAACCACTTAAGATGGCCTCATATACAGGAAATGAAAAAAGGTGATAGACTGAATTATGTAAAAAATGTTGTTTGGCCAGAAATGAACAAAGCTTATAGCTCTATATTTGGGGACAAGTTCCTTATACAATCAGCCGAAATATTTGATGATATAGTTGCTGATCTTTCTAGATTAAATTTTACAAGTGCCGAAACAGATGTAAAAGGTGATGCGTTTGAATACTTTTTGAAAAATGCTTACCAAGCTATTAAGATAAAAGATTTAGGGGAATATTTCACACCTCGGAATATAGTACGCACGATGGTAAGTATGATTGACCCTAAAATCGGTGAAAAAATATATGACCCGTTTTGTGGAACAGGTGGATTCTTAATTGAAGCGTTTAAATACATTTCTCTACGGGTTAAAAGAGATAAGAATATTGACGCCATATTAACTAAAAACACAATTTACGGGGTAGAATTAACAGCTACGGCACGGGTAGCGAAAATGAACATGATACTTTTCGGCGATGGACACAGCAATGTAGTAAGAGGTGATAGTTTTGCTAATCCAATAAGAAATGAATATAATGTAGTGCTAACCAATCCACCTTATTCTCAAAAAACACGGCACGGAAATTTGTATTCTATTCCCTCTACTAAAGGTGATGTCATTGCTTTACAACATTGCTACGATGCACTGAAGCCAGAAGGTAGAGCTGCTATATTAGTAAAAGAAGATTTCCTCTCAGGCAATGGGGGTATGGGGCAAGTGAGAGATTTTTTAATAAAATCTGCCAAAAATTTCACTGTTGTTTCGCTTCCTCGTAGATTATTTGAACCCTATACACCTACTAAGACAAGCATAATATATTTTGAAAAAGCAGGGAAGCGCAAAAAAACATATTTCTTTGTGGTGAAAAATGTAGGACATACCTTTGGTGCTCGGCAGAAAAGGACAGAACACAATGACTTACCTGATATGCTTGATGGCTGTCAGAATGAGGACTTTAAACATATAGACATAGATTATCATATTGAAGACAATAAAAATATTGAGGAGAAAAACTCACTATGGATATATGATTATATAGAGGTAATCCCAAAGACTTCTAACAAATTAGAATATTTGGGAGGGCATATTCAGCCAAGCGGAGTGAGATTATCCCCCGCTGCTTTTCCAGATGAAATATTTAGAATTTTAGGAGTAAGTAACATTGAAGGTGTCTTTTTCAACGAAGAACAAGAGGGCAGAGATATTAAACAAAGCTACATTAGAGTATCCGAGGGGGATATTGTTTACAACCCTCATAGAGTTAATGTTGGTTCTGTCGGAGTAGTTTCCCAGAAACACGAAGGGGGTATTGTAAGTGGGATATATGTAGTATTCCGTCCTAAAAATCCAACCGCCTTACCGCCGTATTATATATACACGCTTTTAAGAAGCAAAGTTTATATCGACATCATAAGAGCTTATGATACTAAGTATGGGGCTGTTAGGGCAAATCTCAATTACGAGATGTTGTCAAAAATAAAAATCGTAATCCCATCAAAGCAGATATTAAAAAAGTATAATGAATATCAGGAACAAATAATAAAACATAATAAGGCAATAGCGTCTGCAGAGAACAACAAAAGGGCATATATAAATAGTCTCTTGTCAGATAAACTGAGTACCGACAAGGACGAATTTGACGCAGTCATTAAAAAGGCATCGCAACCCGTTCAGAAAGACAGAAAAACAAAGTGGTAATTTGGTTTCTACTTCTCCCCTGATATTAAATTCTTCTCTTCTCAACCTCAACCGAAAAACTTGCCCTAAAAATCTCCCCCGCCGACCTGTCCGGCGTAATTTTAACGAAGACGGAAGTCTTTGACGAAGGATGGATGGCGGATTCCGCAACTCAAAACTAAGAACTAAAAACTTAAAACTATTTAATCCGTGTAAACTTGTGCCTTAGGTATCAGCGTTTAAAACTTCGCCCCATTTGCTCTTATGCCCTTATGACTTTTGCTCTTTTAACCTTAACCTTAACCTTAAACCCCTAATACTTAAACCCCAACGTTACTATACTCGTATGCAGTATACTGCAATGCAGCATAGTGAAAAATAATTTTGTTTTAAGGTGAATTGGCACAGCCGGAAAAATTCGATTACAGGCCCGGCCGGAATTTATTCCGAAGAGGGTCTGTTTGAATTTTGAAATGTTCGCAGAACATCGCCTTAAAGCAATCTTATCCGCGTAATCTGCGAAATCAGCGTCTAAAAAATCCGTGTAAATCCTGTCTAAAACTTTGTGCCTTTGTGGCTACATCTACTTTTTTGCTTTCTTTTGTAACTCTTTGTTTGTAAAGAACTTACGAAAAAGATAAATTATATTAAAAAAAGCGGTTGACGTAACTATTGATAACCATTATTATAGTGAATTACTCAACGGACGAGGTGTCGCAACAACTGACAGCTCGGCCGTTTTGTTTTCTTGTCCGCTGTATTTTGACGGACGCTCTTTCAAAAGTTAACAGTTGTACCACACACATGCAGCGAAAGTGTTGCACTTGCCGAAACGATACGCAAACGCCGGCAGGGGCATAAAATTTGGTGTGTGGCCCTAACGGGCCGCATATTCAGCACTTTCGATGCGTAAACGTAAGTGTTGAGCCTTTTAAACGATTACCGTTTTCGTCTTGTGCCGGGCAGAGCTTGTCCGACGTAGTTTTGACGAAGGCGGATCGATAATTAAACTTGAAGAGTTTGATCCTGGCTCAGAACGAACGCTGGCGGCGTGGCTAAGACATGCAAGTCAA
>CAYTQR010000089.1:0-8223 GCA_964440045.1 uncultured Planctomycetaceae bacterium
GTTAAGACCTTAACAGCCTCAGCCGTAACTTCCGGCCCGGTCCCGTCGCCGCCCATCACAGCAATCTTGTACGTCTTCATTTGGTCCTTTCTTCAATTTCTATTTTTTACTAATATGTTCCAGCAGCCCGCCGTCGTCGATAATCGCGATAGCAAAATCAGGCAGCGGTTTAAACTTTATTTCTGTTTTCTGAGTCTTATTGTTAATAACACCTTTTTCATAATCGATTTCAATTTCATCGCCGGTGTTTATTTTCTCAGTCGCATCTTCAAGTTCAATCGGATAGAAACCGCAGTTTATACAGTTGCGATAGAATATCCTCGCAAAGCTTTTTGCGATTACGGCGCCGACATTGGCGCCCTGGAGCGCCCAGACAGCGTGTTCCCTGCTTGAGCCGCAGCCGAAATCCTCGCCGGCAACGATACAATCACCAGGCCGGCATTTTTTTACAAATTCAGTATCCAGATCTTCCATACAATGCGCCGCAAGTTCTGCCACATCATCAGTATTAAGATACCTTGCAGGTATAATCTCGTCCGTATTTATATGGTCGCGTTTATAAACATGTGCTTTCGACATTTTTTACCTCACATATATTTTCTTGGGTCGGTCAGCTTTCCTTCAACCGCGCTTGCCGCCGCAGTTGCAGGAGAAGCCAGATAGACTTCACTTTTCGGGCTTCCCATTCTGCCGACAAAGTTTCTGTTTGTTGTACTTACGCATTTTTCACCGGCGGCAAGGATTCCCATAAATCCGCCAAGGCACGCGCCGCAGGTCGGCGCAGAAATTACGCAGCCTGCCGCGTAGAAGATATCGAACAGACCTTCATCCATTGCCTGTTTCCAGATTTCAGGCGTTGCAGGAACAATAATCGTCCGTATCGCAACCTTTTTACCCTTTAGTATATTGGCAGCGATTCTTAAATCTTCCATTCTGCCGTTAGTACAGCTTCCGATATAGGCCTGGTCCATCGCCATGCCAGCACAATCGCTTATAGCTTTTCCGCCGCTGGGAAGATGCGGAAAGGCAACTATCGGCTCGAGTTTAGAACAATCAATTTCAATTGTCTGTTCATACACCGCGTCTTTGTCCGACTCGTAAACGGTATATTCCTTCTTATCTTTGAGATGTTCATCAAGATATTTCTTTGTTATCTCGTCAAAGCCAATAATGCCATTCTTTGCACCTGCTTCGATAGCCATGTTCGTCATAGTCATTCGAGCCTCGGCTGACATCTCTTTCAGTGCCGGGCCGACAAATTCCATCGCCTTATAGAGCGCACCATCTGTATCGATTTTCGCTATTACTGCTAAAATCACATCTTTACTGTAAACACCCTTTGGGAGCTTGCCGTTGAGTACAAACTTCATTGATGCAGGAACCTTGAACCACAGTTTTCCTGTAGCAATTGCAGCGGCTAAATCGGTCGAGCCGATACCTGTCGAAAATGCCGCGAATGCTCCGTAAGTGCATGTATGGCTGTCGCCGCCAACGATTACCTCGCCAGGCCTGATATGACCCTGCTCAGGCAAAAGTGCATGACAGACGCCTGCTTTGCCGATTGGATAGTAATTCTTTATTTTCTTTTCCTTCGCCCAGGTATCGAGCCTTTTATGCAGCTCGGCGCTTTTGATATCCTTGGCCGGCTGAAAATGGTCTGGCGTTACGACGATTTTCTCGTTATCGAAAACTTTATCGAGACCTTTGTCCTTGAGCATGGAAATCGCCGCCGGCGTCGTAACGTCGTGGCACATTATGCAGTCGATTTTGCCGTCGATTAAATCGCCCGGCTCAACTTTATTTTTACCTGCCGCAGCGGCAAGTATCTTTTCTGTTATTGTCATACCCATCTGAAATATCCTAAAAAACCTTTTTATTTATCACAGATTACGCTGATTTCACGGAAGGAAGTAAGGAAATAAGAAATAAGGATGTAAGGAACTGTATCGTTCGTTTTCCTTACTTCTTTGCCTCTTTATCTCTTTACTTCAATTCAATCAAAATAATCTGCGTAATCAGCGATTAAACATCTTTCGTCACAACCATTCTGTTTATCGCATCAACATACGCCTTTGCAGAAGCTTCGATAATATCAGTTGAAACGCCTCTGCCGGTAAATCTTATACCTTTTTCGTCGATTATTTTTACTGTCGCTTCGCCAAGCGCATCTTTGCCGCCGGTAACGGCTTTTATCGAGTAAAGGTCCAGTTTGGGCGATTGACCCGTAGCAATTCTTATTGCTTCGTAAGCAGCATCTATCGGCCCGTCTCCACAGGCTGCCGCGGTCGCCGGCTTATCTTTTCCTTTTATTTTTATTCTTACGCTGGCCGTCGGCAAAGTCCCCGTTCCGCACGCCACATGCAGATATTGAAGTTCGAACAAATGCTCGACAGCTCTCATCTCGTCGCTGACAAGCGCTGCAATATCTTCATCGAAGACTTCTGTCTTCCTGTCGGCCACATCGAGAAATCTTTGATATATCTGATCGAGTTCTGCTTCCGACATTTTATAGCCAAGCTCGTTGAGTCTGTGTTTAAGGCCGTGTCTTCCCGTCCTTGCGGTAAGTACAACGGCGCTTTTTGGCGAGCCGACATCTTCGGGCCGCATTATTTCATAGGTCAGAGTATTTTTCAAAAAACCGTCAACGTGTATCCCGCTGCTGTGCGCGAATGCGTTTGCGCCGACTACCGCTTTATTTGGCGGAACGGATATTCCGAGCATTTCGGAAACCATTCTGCTCGTTTTATAAAACTCTTGCGTTTTTATTTTCGTCTCTATCTCGAAAAAGTCCTTGCGAGTCTTTATCGCCATTATAGCTTCTTCAAGCGAGGCATTTCCTGCTCGTTCACCGACACCGTTAACAGTGCCCTCAATTTGCCTTGCACCGTTTTTCACGCCGGCCAGTGTATTGGCCACCGACATTCCCAAATCATCATGGCAGTGTACGCTTATAACGGCTTTTTTGGCATTCGGCACCTTTGCGATTATATCAGCGATTAACTGTCCGAACTGTGCCGGTATCGCATAGCCGGTCGTATCGGGTATATTTACCGTAGTAGCGCCGGCGTCAATAACCGCTTCAACCATTTGGTACAGATATTCTTTATCTGCCCTGCCGGAGTCCTCGCAGTAGAATTCGACATCATCGGTATACCGCTTGGCACGTTTAACAGCCTTTATACCCATATCTATCGCTTTTGCTTTTTTATCCTTAAGCGTCCTTCCGTATTTGGCATCCTTGAACTTGCTTGCGATATGGATATCGCTGATTCCGAGCCCTGTATGTATCCTTGCTTTTTTGGCTTTTTTCAGAGCCGCCCCGGCAGCATCGATATCCGCATAGACCGCTCTCGAAAGTCCGCAGATAATCGGCCCCGTTACCTGTTGTGCTATCAACTCTACCGCTGCAAAATCCTGCGGCGAAGAAATCGGAAAACCAGCCTCAATAATATCGACTCCGAGCCGGGCGAGCTGCATCGCAAGTTCGAGCTTTTCCCTGACACCCAGCCGGGTGCCGGCAGCCTGTTCGCCATCTCTTAGAGTCGTATCAAAAACAATCAATTTTTTTCCAGCAGACATAATATGTCTCCTTTTAGTATCTTAAAACAGAAATTATGCTACAAAAACAGTCTAATTTCTACAATAAACAAAAACAATATGTGGGATATATAAAAAGAGGGTTTATGCGCCTTAGCGGCGCAAAATGAGGCTGAGCAGATTGGTTGCTGCTGGATTGAACTCTACGTTTTCTGTCTTATTAGCCATAGCTTTGCATTATATAAAAACTTTTAGCCAAAATCAAACAAAAAATCGTTTTTCTACTTACTTTTCCGCCTTGACCTTGACTTTATCGGGCCAAATCATTAGTATGTTTCGGCTTTAAAACGATTTAAGAGACATAAAGGAACTAAAAAATGGCAAAAACTGTAGCTATCGCAGGCGTTACCGGAGCGGTAGGCCGGGAATTTATAAAGATTCTCGAGCAGCGTGATTTCCCGGCAAAATCGATGAAAATGTTAGCTTCGTCTCGTTCGGTCGGCAAAACTGTCAATTTCAAGGGCAAAGAATACCCAGTCGAAGAGCTGACAGAAAACAGCTTTGCAGGTATTGATATTGCTCTTTTCAGTGCCGGCGGAGCCCGCAGCAAACAGTTCGCCCCCGCTGCCGTAAAGGCAGGCGCGGTAGTTGTTGATAATTCAAGTGCGTTCAGAATGGATCCCCAAGTTCCGCTGGTGATTCCTGAAATCAACCCGGAAGCTATAAAGAGGCACAAAGGCATTATTGCTAATCCGAACTGCTCGACGATAATCGCCAACGTACCTGTCTGGCCGCTGCACAAAGCCAATCCGATTAAAAGGATGATTGTAAGCACCTATCAGGCAGTCAGCGGAGCAGGACAGGCCGGGATGAGCGAACTTGCCGACCAGACAAGAGAAATTCTCGACGGTAAAGAGCCGACCTGTAATAAGTTTAAATATCAGATTGCCTTTAATATCTTCAGCCACGATTCTGACATCGGCCCTAACGGCTATAACACTGAAGAAATGAAGATGGTCTATGAAACCAGGAAAATTTTCGATTGTCCTGAAATCGCGATTACCTGTACCTGCATCAGGGTACCGGTTATGCGTTGCCATTGCGAGAGCATCAATCTTGAATTCAAGGATTCGATTACGCCTGATGAGGTTCGCAAGCTGCTTGAGCACGCCCCCGGCGTATTGCTGATAGATGACACTGCGAACAATCGCTTCCCGATGCCGCTTGACGGCACGGATAAAGATGATGTCTATGTCGGCAGAATCCGTCAGGATGAATCTGTCTCTGGCAATAAGGCGATTAATATTTGGGTCTGCGGCGATCAAATCCGAAAAGGCGCAGCGCTTAACGCCGTCCAGATTGCAGAGAAACTGTTATAGAATTTATTATGAAATCGATAGAGAACTTATAACCGGCTTTTTGTAAAAATCACCGGAATTAAGTCTTTATAAGCATTTCCTTGGTTGATTGATCGCATATAAATTGAGGCTAAAGTTGTAAAAAATCTGTTGGCTTTACTTTATTTTGTAGGAGCAGTTGAGACCCGCTGAGTCCTGAAAGAATAGAAATAAATTAAGCTGATTGCGGATGCCAAGCAATGACTGATTCCGATTATCCACCGGTTGATCACTTACCAAGTGTTGCGCAGGAATATATTAGAACCAATTTAGCAAAAGCATTTGTCTCTCTCGAAATTGTTGTAGCCATAAAAATTGATTGGTATGGAAGAATAGAAATAAAGGAACAAACATGGAACGAATACTGGGATATTAAGGGCAAACTACCGGAAAAGGAGTCTTTTCTGTGTTTTGAGAAAGCACGAAGCGCATACTTTAATTCCGGTTTTCACGCAGACCTTGTTAAAGAATACTGTTATCGATATTTTATTTTACTTTCCAAATGGTTAAGCCATAGAAATAAACCTCATATACAAGAATTGTTAGCCAAATTACTTTCTCTGGAGAATTTTATTGTTTGCTGGTATGGCAAAGAATATGGCACTGCGGCAGGCACTGCAAGCCATAGAAATCCTGCCTATCTGCTCGCCCGCCTCGGCAAAGCATCTTTTAATGAAGACCCAAAATATTTACCCTTGATTATGATTAGACATTTTGCCGGCAATAAACTTTTTTATCATTATCGTCAATACCGAATCTCAAATAATCCTGATTTTTCCATTTTCTTATATCCCGCAGTGCGCCTTGACGAAAGAAGTGAATCGTTTACATTGATCGAATCATTTTCCGGTGGTTTTTCACGCAAATCTGACCCGAGAAGTAAACAAAGGGCTGAACTACTGGCAGAACTTGCATTACTTCCATTTCTCAAATCTTTGTTAGCGGATAATAATGAAAAACACGACATTAATATCGTTGACCTCGGGGGCGGTAGTGGTATTATGCTTAGGCATATTTGGGAACATATTTTAAGTAAAGACCCGGATGCAAAAGAAAAGTGGTGTTTGAATAGTTCCTTAATTGGTTTAAGAGTTCAGAATCCTGCACGCCATTTCACTAAGGGAACGATAAGAGGAAATATGGCTTATATAGATTATCAGCAGATGGACTATATTGACTGGATAAACAAACAGACCGAATTTTTTAAATTTGATACAATTCTAATGTGCCGATTACTCAATAATCTTAGCATGTTCCATATTGAAAAATCAGATGATGAAGGAAAGTTGTGGTATATTTCAGGTCAAAAAAATTCTCCAGAAATTATAATCAATAAGAAATATAATCCTGTTCATTGTCTCAACCCACAAGATTATCACCCGGAAAACCTTATCCATACCAATGGCAGAACCAGATTATCTGAAGATTGCATTGCATATAGAGCGATTTCTTTAACGGACTACTATAAAGCGATGTCATTTTGCCTTAATATAGATGTCAATGATAAAATGTTTTTTTATCCGGTTAGGAAGTTCAATGCAGATTCTTTATTGAATTCTGATGGCGATACTGTCATAGGGAAATTATCAAAAATTTCTAAATTAACTGTTATTGAAGATGTAGATCTTACTGCAAATTATTTGGTTAAGCATATACAACGCCGTCAGTTAAATCTTATGGCATCTGTGATTAATGCCAATTCTAAATATTCGTCTCAAGTACTTGCGGTTTGCGGAGGAAAATATGAAGATATATTGCCAGGGGTAAGAATTTGCTGAGAGTAATTGCGAAACAACACAAAACGAATTTTCTTACACCTTCCGGTTTGCGATGTCTGGCGAAATTGCCTACAGTAAATGTTTCTGCCGGTTGCGCACACAATTGCGTTTACTGTTATACAAAAGGCTATTCGATTTATCCCGGCGATAATTCAATTGAAGTTTATGAAAATATGGCAAAGGACATAGCTGATGAGATTAAACGAAAACGAAAAAAACCGGAAGCTGTTTATTTTTGTCCCTCTTGTGATCCATTCCAGCCAATACCTCAGGTTCGGCAAAATACTTTCGAGGTTATGAAGGTTCTTTTGGAGAAGGATATCGGTATTCAATTTGTTACCAAGGGAAATATATCCGAAGAAATTTTCGAATTGTTTAAGAAATATCGCTCGAAAATATCAGGCCAAATTGGATTAATATCTGTGGAAGAAAAAATTTTAAATATGTTCGAACCCAAAGCTGCCAATTTAACTCAGCGACTTAAACAGCTTGGAAGACTGATAGAACTTGGGATTAAAATGTCCGTACGCTGTGACCCGATGATATATGGCATTACCGATAGAACTGAACAATTACAGAGCTTGTTTTCAGCAATCGCTGGGACAGGCTGCATGGAAGTTGCTGTTAGTTTTCTTTTTTTACGGTCTGCAATTACTGCCAGTCTCAAAAAAAATATTTCTGATTTGACTATTCTAAATGAGATTTTAAAACCATTTTCTGGAAATATTAACCTGCCAATCGGCATTAAAAATTCGACCGCGAAAGTTTTGCCAGCTGCAATCAGGAAATCTGCATTTGAAAAAATTAGAAAAATAGCAGATAATTTTGGCATTAAGACATATATATGCGGATGTAAGAATTGTGATATCTCAAATGAAAGCTGTCATATTACTCGTGAAATGAAGGTTCACAAGCACATTTTTTGAATAGTTTAGCTGTATTCTGAATTCTATGACTGAGCAAAACATAAAACTTACAATTCAGTATGATGGCAGCGGATACTCCGGCTGGCAGAAGCAGCCGGGCTTCAAAACTATCGAAGCTGAAGTCATCGAGGCCATTGAGAATCTTACAGGCTGCGAAAACGTTGAACTCAACGGCTCAAGTCGAACCGATGCCGGCGTAAGTGCGCTGGGCCAGATTGCAAATGTCCGGCTTGATACACCGATTCCCACCGAACGTCTTGCAAAGGCGATAAGTCAGTATCTCCCGCCTCAAATTGTCGTTACCGAAGCGGTGGATATGCCGGACGAATTTGACGCGATCAAAGATACGAAAGCTAAAATGTACCGCTACTCAATTTACACCGGCAAGACCCGTCCTGTAATGCAAATCAATCATTGCTGGCACAGGCCGGGCAAGCTTGCCATCGAAGAAATGAACAAAGCGGGCCAGAAGCTGCTTGGCGAAAAGGATTTTAAATCCTTCGCTGCCGCTGCCGATAAGCGGGCAAGCTCTGTGCGAACGATTCTTCGTTGTGATTGTGCTCAGGAGGGCGAGTGGGTATATAT
>CAYTQR010000090.1:0-8171 GCA_964440045.1 uncultured Planctomycetaceae bacterium
TATTTCGAATGAAATGGGAAAGATTATACTTGCTGTTTACACCCAGAATAATATCCAGGTTCGCAAGGCCAAAGTCTGCATCCAACACCACAACTCTTTTGCCGAGTGCGGCTAAACATATAGCAAGATTTGCTGAAATATTCGTCTTGCCAACCCCTCCTTTGCCGCTGGCAATCGCAAGAACCTTTGTTTTTTGACTGCTGACAGCAGCAAGCCTGGCAAGTTCCTCAACAGATGTTGTGGTCATTGATTCCTCCCTGAAAGATAAATATTGCTCCAAAAATTATTTTATATAAATCTATAACGCCTTTATTAAAAAGAGCTTATGCCAACCTGTTGTCTGCCGGCACCTTTGATGACTTCAGCTTATGGCCCAACAGGGCACAGGCTGTCTTGTTATTTATCACGTTTTCGTCCAGCCGCTGCTGCTGAAGACTCATATATTGGTCAAAATCCTGCTCGAAAAGTCTCTGGGCAGCGATGTCAACTTTCAGCTTTATATTTAACTGGCCCCCGCTTTTGAAACTAACGGTCGGGCTATCACATAGAACAAGTCTTTTTGATTTTTGGTGTTCTGATAAGGCTACGGAAATGACCCTGGCAAAATCTTCAACATCAACACGCCTGGGAGTAAAATCTACACAGTGACATCCCTCAATATTTTTTTGAATAACATTATGGCGAATATGCGTAAATTGAATAATCTTTACGAGTACATCGTCTATATTATCTCGAATCAATGATGACAAATCCATTTGTCCTGTCTCGTTAGTCAAACTATTTCCTTGTAATTTACTTTCTAAACGCAAAAGTCAGTTGCCGGGCCTATCAAGTATTTCTCTTATCTGAGTTAGCGTCTTTGTTTTCCTGAGTTCAGCTATCCTTGAAAGCTGTCCGAAAACACTTTCATCATAAAGTCGATGTCCGCCTTGAGTCCATGTGGTCTCTCTTATCAGACCCATAATTGTATAGTTGTGAATCGTCTGACGAGAATACGGGGTGTAACGTACCACCTCTCCGATACGATAAAGTTTTTCCGGAATAGAAAAATCAGTTCTGCTATTCCTCGTTAAATTTGATTGTTGCGGTTCAAGCATTATCCGGGCCTTTTTAATATTACCGGCCGTAAAAAACCAAAAGTCCTTTAATAGCAAATCTGTGGTTCAAAAAAACGGCTTTTACATTTTATAAAATGTAAAACTTATTCTATCCTGCGTCAACTACTTTTTTTAAAAAATTACGATATTTTTCTCTTTTTGCCTTATCCGCCGTGCTCGCACCCGTCGCGGCAGGTTTGCATACCCCCGAAAAAGTTCTTATCTTTTAAATATGCTATGAAATATGGGGGCGGGTGGCTCCCTCTCTTGTCCCTCAGGGACAGAGGGGCAATTGTCCTACTAAAAAACAGAGTGTTTTCGGACTTGATTTTGTCCAAACGAAACGCTGCTGAAAATTGCAGCTCTTTTGGCAAACTTGTCCGTTTTGCGCACCGATATAAGTTAATGGGTATAGCGGCAGCAGTACATCTGAAACCTAAGCTGTTCGCAGAAAAAGAGTTATGAGCGAAACCAAAAAAAACAAGGGTATTTCTAAGCCAAACGGCGCCAACCGGGACATTTTGCGAGCTATCGCCCCGCTTGTTCGGCAGATTAACTGTCTCGATCTACAGCAAATCGGTAAAATCTGTGTGGACCAGATTCCGAGACTCATTAACGCCCGATTTGCTTCGCTGTACATCCTCGATGAAACAAGTGATATGCTGCACTTGGAAAATCATAACCACCCATTTTTGATTAATAATATAGTATCTCTGAATCAGGCCAATTTATCGCCTATGATAAAGGCCATCAGAAGCAAAGATTTGATTATCATCGAAAACATTGACAGTCATAAGACGCCTGTCATCTCGAAAAAAAGCCGGAAATTTCTAAAAAATTATCAGTCAAGTAACTGCATAATCGCCCCGCTTATCTGCCATAACAGGGTCGTAGGCGTACTGAATATCGCAGATAAAATCGATGCTGATAAATTCAGTGATGAAGATATCGCTATCATTGAACTTTTACGGCAGCTTATGGGAGCTTCCATCGGCAATATCAAACTCTTTGAAAAAACACAGCACCAGGCCAAGACAGACGGCCTGACAGGCATGGTCAACTACAGGACATTCTTCGAGATTCTCGAAAGAGAGCTGAGAAGATGCCAGCGATACGGCGGACAGCTCTCAATCATTATGGGCGATATCGATAACCTCAAACCCATCAATGACAATTACGGACATCGCGCCGGCGATATGGCAATAAAACGCGTCAGCAGAAAAGTAGTTTCGTGCATTCGAAAAATCGATACCGCTGCAAGATACGGCGGCGATGAATTCGCAGTTATCCTTCCAAATACCTCACTGCAGGAAGCTACTGTCGTAGCAGAGAGAATGGTAGAAGAAGTTTCTAAATCTCCTATCGTCTGGGAAAGACAAAAGATTGAGGTGTCGGTCAGCATCGGAGTCGGTCAATACGACGGCGAGATGTGCCCGGAGGAAATAACTCACCATAGCGACGAAGCGCTTTATGCCGCTAAACAAGCAGGCAAAAACACCGTAAAAGTCTTCGATATGTCAAAAGCCGGCATAAAGTAACCCCGCACCTGCTCCATATTCTCGTCATAACATAAACCTCTGTCCGATTCTAACCGTAAAACATACATAAATACTTTCTTGCTAACCAAGAATACAAAGCAGGTGCGGGGTAAAGTTATTATCGACAAAAGTCTTAATCGGGCAGTATAATGGTTTTATGCCCGAAAGTAGAGATAAGAAGTCGCTTTTTTCCGACGTAGAACAAGCGCAAATACAGTCAAATGCGCCGCTTGCAGCACGGATGAGGCCTGAAGCCATCGAAGAATTCATCGGCCAAAGGGACTTCATCGCGCCTGGAAAACTACTCTATCGAATGCTCCAGGCTAAGACGCTTAGCAGTCTTATTTTCTTTGGCCCGCCTGGGACCGGCAAAACCAGCCTTGCCTGGGTCATAGCAAAGCAGACAGAGGCAAAATTTTTCCATCTCAGCGCCCCGGCCGCAAATGTTGGGGACATTCGCGCGATACTTGGCGAGGCAAAAGACAGCCTGCTTGCCAAAAACAGCAAAACCGTCCTGTTTATCGATGAGATACACCGCTTCAATCGCGCCCAGCAGGATGTGCTCTTAAACGATGTCGAGTCCGGCATAATTATCCTGATTGGAGCCACAACTGAAAATCCTTACTTTGCCGTGAACTCTCCTCTGCTGTCACGAAGTACTATATTCGAATTCAAGCCCCTTGAAAAAGCCGATATTATCCAGCTTCTAAAAAGTGCCCTAACCGATAAGAAGCGAGGGCTCGGCTCGCTGGATGTTAACGCGAAAGACGATGCAATCGAGTATATAACTATTATGAGCGATGGAGATGCAAGAAAGGCCCTGACAGCTCTTGAAATAGGAGTTATGTCCCAAAAGAACGCTGGGATTAAGGCAATAAAATTCGACCTTGAAATCGCTAAAGAGTCCATACAGCAAAAATCCATCTGTTTTGACCCGACAGGGGATACGCATTACGACTTGGCGAGCGCTTTGCAGAAGAGCATGAGAGGTTCGGACCCGGATGCCACGGTTTACTGGCTGGCAAGACTCATAGCCAGCGGTGAAGATCCGCGTTTTATCGCAAGAAGAATAGCTGTCTGTGCGGCTGAAGATGTAGGCAATGCCGACCCGACGGCAACTATCCTGGCGGCAGCGGCAGTGCAAATATCGGAATTTGTGGGCTTTCCAGAAGCACAACTGCCTTTGGCACAAGCAGCTATCTATATCGCCTGTGCTCCCAAATCCAACGCCTCGGCAAAGGCTATATGGTCGGCCCTTGGCGATGTGAAAAACAAAAAAACCATACCTGTGCCAAAACACCTCAAGGATTCCCACTATCAGGGAGCCAAAAAACAGGGCTACGGAGCCGATTACAAGTATCCCCACGACTGGCCGGGCGGTTTTGCGGTACAGGACTATCTGCCCGACAAAAAGGACAAATATTATGTCCCAAAGCCTCGGGGAAGAGAAAAATTAATTATGGATTATTTACAAAAGCTGGAAATTCTGATAAAACAAGAGAAAATAAAGTGACTCCAACGGAGGAATACTGAATGGACAAGCAGCAGTTGCGGCAACAGATGAGAACGCAATTGCGGAGTTATTCTGTAGAGCAACTTGTCAGGATGAGCCAAATCGCCTGCAAAAACCTCACTGAAACTCCGGAATTTCAGAACGCAAGTACAATCATGGCATTTCTTTCCATGTCTCATGAAATCGATACCGCACCTTTTATCATGTGTGCCTGGCAGCATACAAAAGCAGTGGCAGTACCAAAAATCTCATGGCAGCAAAGACATATGATTCCGGTGCAGATTAATTCTCTTGAAACAGGTATCGCTACCGAGGCAGGAGGTCTGCGAAATCCGGTAACAGGAATACCGGTTCCGCTTGAAGATATCGATTTAGTCATAACGCCGGGGCTGGCTTTTGACAAAAATGGTAATCGGCTCGGCAGAGGAGGTTCTTATTATGACAGATTTTTCCCGCACGAAAAACTGCGGGCTGTCAAGTGCGGCTTTGCATTCTCCGACCAGCTTGTACCAGTCGTACCGATAACGGAACACGACCAGCCAATCGATATGCTCGTAACAAACGAAGGTGTAACTTACTTCAATAAGTAAAGACAAATACAAGAAAAGGATTGAAAAAATAAAATGGCAATGTCATCATACGGCAGTTACAGGTCACGCAAAAGAAAAATGATTGTCTATTATATAATTGCAGCGGCTGTCGTGGCGGCAGCAGTAATACTATTTTTCTCTTCTCCATCAGAGAACAAAACAAATCAGCAGGCCTCGCCTGAGCAACCGGCAGAGACAGCCGGGCATACGCAACCAGAAAAAGATTTACAGAAAGCTCCCGATTTCAGCAGCGTTGTCGCCGAGGCCGACGGCTTGGCAGGACCACAGGTTATGGCACTTTTGAAAGAAGCACAAAAAGACATTGACGAGACAAAATTTATCGGCGCAAGAGATATTTTAAACGATGTTCTTAATATGGCAATGGATGCAAATCTTAGAGAACAAGTTAAAAAACAGATGAGCAGCCTTGCCAATGAGTGGTTATTTAGCCGAACTGTACATTTCGGCGATAATCTCTGCTCTACATATAAGGTCCAGCCGGGAGATATTCTGGCAAACATCGCGACAAAATATAAAGTGCCCTACCAGTTCCTGATGGAAATAAATAATATCCGCAGCGAAAAATCCCTACAGGCAGGACAGGTAATAAAAACCGTAAACGGTCCATTTCACGCTATTGTCTATCGTTCATCTTTCATAATGGACCTTTACCTGCAGAACGTATATGTAAAAAGCTACAGAGTAGGGCTTGGCAAAGACGGACACGAAACACCGCCTGGATTGTGGCGTGCCAAAATCGGCGGCAAACTCATTAAGCCCACATGGACGGACCCGGAAACAGGAAAAACATATCACGCCAACGACCCTGATTACCCGCTCGGCTCGGGCTGGATAGAACTGGAAGGCATCGACAGCAGGACACGCGGTATCGAAGGAATCGCATTTCACGGCACAAAGGACGAAGCTACCATCGGCACAAAAAGCTCGCGCGGCTGCATCCGGCTGTACAACGGAGAATTAGTCGAGCTATATGATATGTTTGAGCCGGGCCATTCGGAATTGCGGGTCGTGGATTAACAGGCGCTATCGGAAATTTATTGTATAAAGCATTAACCTGAAAATTAATTATGTAAATTCAGACAAAAAAACTGTAACAAATTCGTTTGCTATTTCTCTGATGCTACATGCGGTAATTTTGTCTCTGTTTGCTTTTGTTAGTTTTTCCTCGAAACAGGCGCCTGCCCGGGCGGCAAATCCGGCAATGGCACGAATCAAATCTGTCAGCAGGCTTATTGATAAGGCACAACTCCTGCCAAAACCAAAAGTTATCAGTCTGGAAGCAAGCAAGAGCGCCGAAAGACCCCAATTCCCACTTAACCAAACTCCAAAGCCGGTATTTGGCGCATCAGTCGAAGCTGAAGCTATTGGGGCACGGCCATCAGAAAACTTAACCGCATACCCTGTAGAAGGCCAAACAGCTCGGTTTTTTGAAAACAGTCTCAGCGAAAAACGATTGTGTTTCGTGGTCGATTGTTCGGGCAGTATGCAGGGTGTATTTGAAAAAGTCAGGTCCCAGCTTAAAAACTCCATCAGTTCGCTTGAGCCTGATAGATATTTTCAAGTTATCTTCTTCGGAGATAATCAACTGTACAGCTTCAGCAGAAACGGCCTGGTACGAGCTTCGGGGCCTGTAAAACAAAAAGCCATTGAATTTATCAACAAAATCAAACCGAAAGGCACTACAAATGCCGTCGAAGCGATAACCGGTGCAATGCTGAATAAAGACTCGGCCGCTAACAGCCCGAATGTTATTTATTTCCTCACAGACGGCTTAGAGCTGGCCGGGGATGATGACACTAATTTTTTAGCTAACATTCTTAATTTCAGAGGTAATTACTGTGATAAAACAAGAATAAATACAATCGGGTTCTGGCCAAAAGCACAGGATGAGTTTATACTCAGGCAGCTTGCGGAAATGACCGGCGGTGTTTTTACCTTAATTGATGAATAAATAAACGAAGTAAGGACGTAAAAATAACCTTTAAAAGAATCAGTAAACAGTGTAAATCCGTGTCTAAGAAAGTTAGCGGATTGCAGGGTATGTTTAATCGCTGATTACGCAGATTATAATGATTTTTTTTAAAGTTAATCAATTTAATCAGCGTAATCTGTGATAAAATAAAAACCGTGAACGATTACTAAATGTTGGATTTCAAAAAAAACCTGACAAAAATAGCAATATTTGCCGTCGTTTTTATAGCTGTATGTATTATTGTCTTTTCGGCCGTTCAAAAAACTGGCGAACAGAACCAAAGAACATTCTTCAGGCAGTTTGTGATATCGGGCGGCGCTATTGTGTGGTTTGTTCTTCTGCCGTTGTCCGTGATAACAATCAGCCTGACAATTGACTATTTCGCAAGAATAAGAGCCTCTGTCCTGCTGCCGCCGAGGTCCGGAGCAAAAATTATCAAAACCATAAGAGATAGAGGCTGGCAAAAACTCCTCGATATTCTGCCTGACAAAAAAGACCTCGTCAGCCTGGCTGTTTTCGCAGCCGTTCGCAACCAGCCGGTTGACAGGAGGCAAATACAGGTACAGCTTCAGATGCAAAATATCGTATCAGATATCATTAAACAGCAGTATCGAGGGCTGGTGCGAAAAATCGAATGGCTCAACATCATAGGCAATGTCTCGCCAATGATAGGACTTTTCGGAACTGTTTATGGAATGATTAAGCTTTTTAACAGCATCGTCGTCGCATCCGGCCAGCCCAGACCTGAACAGATGGCTGACGGGATAAGCGTCGCATTAGTTACCACCTTCTGGGGATTACTGATAGCAATACCGGCGCTTGTCGTTCACAGCATATTCGGCAATAGAATCGAATCAATTGCGCAGCAGGCGGCGAGTCAGGCTGAAATGATTCTTGTTGAAATAAAAGATTCAATTGAAAACCAGCCGATTTCAAAATCGGCAGAAAAAAGCGATGAAACTTAACCTGACTCCCATAATCGATATAGTCTTGCTGCTGATTATCTTTCTGGTAATTGTGTATCAGAGAATCGATGCGGAAAATTTTCAGCTTGATGTACCGGAGCATTGCACTTATGCCGAGACAGATAAAGATGAAAAGTCACCGGCAACTATCAGTATTTTCCCCGACTTGTCAAATGGAAAAATAACTTTTGCAGTCGGTGCAGAAAAATGCCCCTTCCAGCAGCCGAGCGATATTGTCAACTGGCTCGTTTCGCACATCAATAAAGAAACCATCGAAAAAAACCTGACAACACTGCGGCTGCGGATAGATAAAACAGTAAAATTCCGCAACGCCCAGCTTGCTCTTGCCGCTGCCGCAAAGAGCAATGCAACAGACCTGGAAATCTCAACCATAAAACCCCCGCTCTTGCTTTCGCAAGAAAGCGCGGGGGCGGTATCAAATAGATAATCCGCCTCTTATTTTACCCATTTTTAC
>CAYTQR010000091.1:0-5133 GCA_964440045.1 uncultured Planctomycetaceae bacterium
GGACTATCATACTCATCAGTTGTTTGAGGCGATAGAAAGAAAGGAATATCCGAAGTGGACTTTCTCGGTTCAGGTAATGCCTGAGGCGGAAGCGGAGCAGTATCGATGGAATCCGTTCGACCTGACCAAGGTTTGGCCGCATAAGGATTACCCTCTAATCGAGGTCGGGGTGCTTGAATTGAACAGGAATCCTCAGAACTATTTTGCTGAAGTTGAACAGTCCGCTTTTTCTCCGGGAAACGTTGTCCCCGGCATATCTTTTTCGCCTTGCAAGATGCTCCAGGCGAGAATTTTCTCCTATGCGGACGCTCACCGGTATCGTCTGGGGGTAAACTTCGAGCGTCTGCCGATAAACCGCCCTCATGCGGCAAAAGTGAATAACTATCAGCGTGACGGTCAAATGAGATTCGACGATAACGGCGGGCCGTCACCAAACTACGAGCCGAACAGTTTCGGCGGGCCAAAAGCAGACCCGGCTTACAAGGAGCCGCCTCTGAAAATCTCGGGCAATGCCGACTGGTATGAGCAAAAACGAGGCGTTGATGACGATTATGTCCAGCCGGGCAACCTGTATCGACTAATGCCGCCCGATGAACAAAAACGGCTGATACAAAACATCATCCGCTCTCTCAAAAATGTGCCGAAGGAAATCCAAAAGAAAATGGTCGAGCATTTCCGTAAAGCGGATAAGAACTACGGCAATGGAGTTGCAGAGGGTCTGGGACTATCCTGACGACCTGTAGAAGCAACCGCAAAGATACGAATAAGATAAAGAATATAGAACACCGTTGAAGCTACCATTCTGCTTGGCCGTACGGCCCGACATAGCCTTTCTGCTTAGGTTTGGTGCGGGATTTGATTATCGCCTCGGCAATGGCGAGGTCCGCTTTTGTAGTTATCTTGATATTCGACGAATCCGTCTCGACTATCGAGACTTTCTGCCCCAAAGCCTCTATGAGCTGGGAATCATCGCTTATTTTTGACGTGTCCAGCTTGTCGATATTGGCATAGGCTTTTAGGAGCAGCTTTTTCCGGAAGACCTGCGGCGTCTGGGCCTCGTAAAGGCCCGTGCGGTCAACAGTCTCGATGATTTGTCCATCTTCTACTTTTTTTATTGTTGCGACAACGGGACAGGCCAACATTGCAGCGCCGCTTTTTTCAGCGGTTTTGAAAACCTCATTGAGCCATTCATCTTTTAAACAGCAGCGAACCGCATCGTGAACCGCTACAAAATCAATATCGTCTTTGACGAGTTCGAGTGCCTTTGCAACAGTTTCAAACCTTTCGGCTCCGCCGATGCAGGACTTTCCGCCGTGAAAATTCAAGGTTGGCTCATGTGTGATTTTGAACATCTCCTCATCTTCGTCGCCGATAGCAACGAGTATCTGCTTTACATCATTATTGTTTGCAAAGAATTCAACACTTCGCAGAAAGACCGCTCTGCCGGCCACATCGGCAAACTGTTTTTTCTTTTGACCGCTGAATCTGTTTGACTTTCCTGCCGCACAAATAATCGCTGCTATATTCATTCCTATACCCTATACCCTATACCCTATACCCTATATCCTAATACTCTATTCCTTTTCTTGCTTTTACGCCTTTATCAAAAGGGTGCTTTATTTCCTTCATTTCGGTTACGAGGTCTGCAAGGTCGATAAGCTCATCTGTAGCGCCTCTGCCGGTCAGGATTAGCTCGACAGGAGCCTCTTTGGCGTTGATTATATCTTTTATCCATTCTAATTGAGCAAGTTTTTTCGACAGGCAAAAGACCATTTCATCGAGGATTATAATGTCGTATTTCTTCTGTTTTGCCTCATCTGCGATTTTGCCGCAGGCCAGCTTGATTTTTTCGCGTGCATTTTCAACAGCGGCCTTGTTCTTAAATGATGTTGCCATATCCCATTCGATATCGAGAGCTTCGATTTTTATCGGCAGGGCGCTTTGGCTTATTGCTTTTCTCTCGCCCAGTTCAAGAGCAGGAGGTTTTAAGAATTGATAGATAATTACGTTTTTGCCCCAGCCCGCTCCTCGCATCCCAAGGCCGATAGCAACGGTGGTCTTACCTTTGCCGCTGCCTGTATAAACCTGGACCAATCCTTTTTTAAGCACTTTCTCTGGCCTTTAGAATCTTATTCATCAGTTTGATTACGACAAACATCGTAAAGGCTACGATGAAAAAGTCTATTAGAGTATTTATGAATTGTCCATATCGCAATGTGACAGCAGGGATGTTTTCGCCGGTTGGACTTACAAGTGCCTTTTTAAGTATGACCTCAAGATTTTTGAAATCGACGCCGCCCATTATTACTCCTATCGGCGGCATAATTACGTCGTTGACAAGCGAAGTTACAATCTTATTAAAGGATGTGCCGATAATGATAGCGACAGCCATATCAATTGCATTTCCCTTTACAGCGAACTGCTTGAATTCGTTCCATACTTTCATAATCAGCCTTTTAAGGACTCTATGCCGTTAAGAATTATATCGCAACCTTGGCCAGTATACAAACTCCCGGCTGGCGAAATTAGGCAGATTTGTCAAACTTTACACGACGCAGCGAAAAAGCCAAGCCAGCTGAGCAGCGCGCCGAGTACAATTACAATGGCTGCCCAGGTTGTCAGGAATTTGTTCATCTTATAGACATTGCAAACCTTGATAGATACTTTCGGCAGTATAACCAGAAACAGTCCTTTTACAAGAGCGACCCAGCCGATAATCGTAATAATAACGGACCAGTCTTTGACCCAGTTATTATGAAACGTTACCAGAAGGAATCCTATCGCCAGTGCGACAAGGCCGCCAAGGTAAATGCCGGGCGGATTTTCCGTAAAGTCTTTTATCATCTTCTTGTAAAAATCAGGGTTGATAAGCATGCCGATACCGACAGCCAGGTAGACGATTCCGAAGAGTTGAAAGAGTTGAGTGTCTGTCATTTTTGTTTCTCCCTAAACATTTGACATTTTCACATTTTTATACAGACAGCTTTGCTTTTTATGATTATCACAGATAGTCCTGATGGCGGCAATATAAAATCTTGGCCGAGACGAACAGAAAAAAACGGTTTTGCCCCGATGATTTCTGCTTATATGTTGTATGATTTTTGCTTATTTCGCTTTCTGCTTGCTGTTTCTTGCGTTTTTAGCCCATTTTGGCGGCTTGAAAATTTTGTAATTTTTTGCTTTTCAGGCCCTTATATTTCTGTATAATCCAACGAATTTGTTTTTTTAACGTTTTTACGGAGGTAACTATGCCAAGAAGGAATGATGTAAGTAAGGTTATGATAATAGGCTCAGGACCGATCGTTATCGGCCAGGCCTGCGAATTTGATTATTCCGGCACACAGGCCTGCAAGGCTCTTCGCAAGCTCGGCTATAAGATAGTGCTTGCCAACTCCAACCCGGCTACGATTATGACCGACCCCGGTATGGCGGACATAACGTATATTGAGCCGTTGACGCTTGAGGCTATGACGGAAATCATAAAGAAGGAACGGCCTGACGGTCTTTTGCCGAATCTTGGCGGCCAAAGCGCTCTTAATCTTGTCTCAGAACTGCACAAAGCAGGCGTATTGGAAAAATACGGTGTAAAAGTCATAGGTGTTAATGTTGACGCGATTGAACGGGGTGAGGACCGAATCGAGTTCAAAAATACTATGAACAAGCTCGGCATCGAAATGCCGAAGAGTTCGCCGGCATATACGGTTGAAGAAGCTGAAAAAATCGCAGACGAATTAGGATATCCGGTTGTAGTTCGGCCGGCATATACAATGGGCGGCACGGGCGGAGGGCTTGTTTATAATGTTGAAGAGCTTAGGATTATAGCAGCACGCGGCATAGCAGCAAGTCTGGTAGGACAGATTCTTATTGAAGAATCCGTGCTCGGCTGGGAAGAGCTCGAACTGGAAGTCGTCCGTGACGCGAAAAACCAGATGATTACCGTCTGTTTTATTGAAAACGTCGATGCAATGGGTGTGCATACCGGCGATTCGTACTGTACGGCTCCGATGCTGACTATTGACCCGAAACTCCAGCAAAAACTGCAAAAATATTCATACGATATCGTCGAGGCAATCCAGGTTATCGGTGGAACAAATGTTCAGTTCGCTCACGATCCCGAAACCGGTAGGGTGGTAGTTATCGAAATCAATCCGAGAACCAGCCGGTCAAGCGCACTTGCTTCAAAAGCGACCGGATTTCCTATCGCGCTGGTCTCGGCTATGCTCGCAGGAGGACTTACACTTGATGAGATTCCTTACTGGCGGGATGGGACACTGGAGAAATATACGCCGAGCGGAGATTATGTGGTGGTTAAATTCGCACGCTGGGCATTTGAAAAATTCAAAGGCGTAGAAGATAAACTTGGTACGCAGATGCGAGCGGTCGGCGAGGCAATGAGCCTCGGAAAAAACTATAAAGAGGCATTACAAAAGGCCATTCGTTCGCTCGAAACCGGCAGAAGCGGTCTGGGCTTTGCAAAAGATTTTAATAGCAGAACACTTGCCGAGCTTATGGAAATGCTTAATGAGCCGACAAGCGAGCGCCAGTTTATTATGTACGAGACTCTGCGAAAAGGCGCTGATATACAAGAACTTTACGAAAAGACATACATTAAGCCATATTTTATTGAGCAGATGAAGGAGCTTGTAGAGCTTGAAGAGGAGACGCTCAAATATAAGGGTAATAAACTGCCGTACAAACTTCTAAAACAGGCCAAAAAGGATGGATTCTCTGATAAATATCTTGCACCGATTCTTAACGCAGACGAAGAAAGCATCAGAAAACAGCGGACAGCCCTTGGCGTTGTCGAAGGCTGGCACGCTGTGCCGGTAAGCGGTGTTGAAGACGCGGCATATTACTACTCCAGCTATAATGCTCCGGATACTGTGCCGGTAAGCGATAAAAAGAAGATAATGGTACTCGGCGGCGGACCTAACCGTATCGGGCAGGGCATCGAATTCGACTACTGCTGCGTACACGCGGCATTTGCTCTCCGCGATGAAGGCTATGAAACTATAATGGTAAACTGTAACCCTGAAACAGTTTCAACCGACTATGATACGAGCGATAAGCTGTATTTTGAGCCTTTAACGGTCGAAGATGTTTTGAGTATCTATGAAAAGGAAAAACCGGATG
>CAYTQR010000091.1:5143-8160 GCA_964440045.1 uncultured Planctomycetaceae bacterium
GGGCAAACACGTTTGAATATCGCAGAAGAACTTGAAAAAGCCGGCGTGAAAATACTCGGCACTACTGTTGAAACTATCGACCTTGCAGAGGACCGCGACAGATTCAGGGAAAAAATGGAAAAGCTTGGGATACCGATGTCGCCATCAGGGATGGCAAGCACGTTTGCCCAGGCGGCAAAAATCGCTGAAAAAATCGGATATCCGCTGATGGTTCGGCCTTCTTATGTGCTTGGCGGGCGTGGGATGGAAGTCGTTCATGATGTCGAGATGCTCAAGCGATATGTTGATGCCGCGGTCGGCGTAACGCCTGAGCGGCCGATACTTATCGATAAGTTTCTCGAAAATGCGATCGAGTGCGAAGCGGACGCTCTGGCAGACGGCACAGGTGCATTTGTGCCGGCGGTTATGGAACATATCGAACTTGCAGGGATTCACAGCGGCGATTCGGCATGTGTCATTCCGCCAATCAGCATTGAGCAAAAGCACATTGATACCATTTATGAATATACCCGCAAAATCGCGATGGAAATGAAAGTGGTAGGACTAATGAATATGCAGTATGCCATCGCAAATGACACTGTTTACGTCCTTGAAGCGAACCCGCGTGCCTCGCGAACCGTGCCGCTGGTCTCAAAGGTATGCGGAATACAAATGGCAAGGCTGGCTACGCAGTTAATGCTTGGCAAAAAGATAGCCGATTTGAAACTAAAGCCGAAAAAGTTTCCACACTTCGGTGTGAAGGAATCGGTATTCCCGTTTAATATGTTCCCGGAAGTTGACCCTGTGCTTGGGCCTGAGATGCGTTCGACAGGCGAAGTACTTGGGATGGCCGACTCGTTTGGCCTGGCTTTTTATAAGGCACAGGATGCCGCAAAGCAGACTTTACCGTCAAAGGGTACAGTTTTAATTACCGTAAATGATGCGGACAAGAGTACAGCTCTTGAAGTTGCAAAGAGATTTGAAAAGCTTGGCTTTAAAATTCTTGCTACTGCCGGCACGTGTAAATATCTGAGAGATAGCGATGTCAAGGCGGAAGCGATTAATAAGATGCAGGAAGGCAGACCGAATATCCTCGACGCTATAAAGAACGGCGAAATTCAGCTTGTGGTAAATACCCCGGCCGGCAAGACGAGCCAGTTTGATGATTCGTATATCAGAAAATCCGCGATAAATTACAAACTGCCCTATATTACAACTACCGCAGCAGCCATCGCAGCGGCAAAGGGAATAGAGGCTATACGAAAAGGTAAAAGCGAAATCAAATCGCTGCAGGAGTACCACGCAGATATTAAATAATGTTTGTTATTCTTCCTTGTCATACCCGTGCAAACGGGTATCCAGAGAAAGTAAAGACTGGATTCCCGCTTCCGTGGGAATGACAGTGTCGTAGTGGTTTATTTTCTCCGCCGAAGCATTAATCCTGCAAGACCGAACAGACAAATCGTCATAGGTTCAGGAACTGTTGCTATCCACGCTTCCGTACTACCTTGAGGGTTAATTCCGTAACCGACAACCGTCAAACCATCTGCAGAAACTCCTGTGGCTGATGTCAATGTCCAGCCAGCCAGGTCCAGGTCAGAGCCTGTAAGCATCTCTGTGAGACTTTGCATTCCATCATCAGCAGTCCAGTAAAAAGCCTCATCACCGAAGATGGATTTGGCCAAACCGACTATAACTGAGCCGTCGTCAGAGATGCCATATGCTTCATCATAGGAATTAGTATCCGCCAAAGGCAAGCTGCCCAGGCTTATCATTCCTTCGTCAGTAGTCCAGCGAAAAGCTTCCGGAGCTGAGGATGTATAACTGAACCCGACCACAGTCGAGCCGTCGGCAGAGGCAGCATAGGCCCTGCTGTAGAAAGGCCCGCCGGGCAAATCACCCAGTGGCGTCATACCTGTGGCAGAAGTCCAGCGGAATGCCTCATCACTACTTAATGATGAGCTGCCGTGACCGACCACAGTCGAGCCGTCGGCAGAGACACCATACGCAATGCTGTAGAAAGACCCGCTGGGCAAATCGCCAAGCCCTGTCATACCATCACCAGAAGTCCAGCGAAACGCCTCTGTGCCTGCGGATGAGTTACTTCTTCCAACTACAACCGAGCCGTCTGCAGAAACGTCATGCGCATTACTGGAGAATGAACCGCCGGGCAAATCACCTAAACCTATCATTCCTTCAGCATCTGTCTGGCGGAATGCTTGCCAACCTAAGGAGGAGTAACTTGCCCCAACCACAAGCGAGCCGTCAGCGGAGGCGGCATTCGCATGGCTTTGGGAAAAACCGCCGGGAAAATCACCTAAACCTATCATACCACCGGCAGCAGTCCAGCGGAACGCCTCTGCGCCTACTGAAGCTGAGCGACCCTGCCCAACCACCGTTGAGCCGTCGGCAGAGACACCATACGCAATACTCCGGAATTCACCGCCTGGCAGGTCGCCAAGACCCTCGAAGCTGACCGTGGTGCCAAAAGTTGTGGAAATACATATTGATAGAATAACTGCGCATGCAAAAATTGCTGACTTCTTCATCTTCTTCTTCTCCATTTTAAACATGAAATCATACTAAGCTGTCAGACAATACCGACAGAAATACAGAAGAAAGACCTTTTACGAGAGAATTGCGAGTATTCCTCAACGTTTTCTCTTCCTTCTCCAGTTTCTTCCAATTAGCGATTATTGTACCCCGGAAACAGGATTTAGTCAATAGCAAATCTGCGATTTTAGGTAAAATAGGCGAAGTTTATCGGGCTATTTTAGCGGTTACCCTGAAAAGGTATGTTCAATCGCTGATTACGCAGATTATAATGATTTTTTTTAAAGTTTAATCAGTTTAATCAGCGTAATCTGCGATAAAAAAAAGAGGGTTAGCAGATTGCGGGGTATGTTTAATCGCTGATTACGCCGGCCTCAGCCCGTTCTTTTTCAAATTTCTTTTCAAGATGTGAAAGCAGCCGTAGTGCAATCAGAGCGAGGGCTGTAGCAGAGACAGCCAGAAAATAAAATCTTGCACCACAAGCC
>CAYTQR010000092.1:0-7986 GCA_964440045.1 uncultured Planctomycetaceae bacterium
TTCGGGCTATGGCCAGGACAAACACAATCATCAGCAGCAAAAGGGCAAAACGCCATATAGCATTGCCGCTGATGAGTTCATAATCTATTATTTTCGGCCAGGAAGTCTGCATTAGTGCAACCATCAATCAAAACTCCTTTTAAATTGATTTTCTTTAAGGGATAATTTTAAGCTTAAAAGAATGATTGTCCAGTATTACTTTGTCGATTGGAGGGCAACGTTAAAACTCAGCAGCTATTAATTTTGCATTGCCTATGGCTTTTTCTTGTGATTTATTAGTTGTTTCCTTATCGCTTAGCGTAGGCTGGCAGATTATTGTTTTTATATCGTCGAAGCCGATGAAACCAAAAACCGTTTCGAGATATTTTTTCTGGAAATCCATTGGTGAATCTTCTTCGTAGCTGCCGCCGCGGGCATAAATTACGCATAAGGGCTTGCCCCCTGCCAAACCTTTATAGCCGGCATCTGATACCGCAAAGGTGTAGCCCGGCTGGACTATGATATCTATATAATGTTTAAGCTTATAAGGGATACCGAAGTTCCACATCGGTATTGAAACAAGATATTTGTCGGCAGATTTGAACTGTTCGATTATTTCTTCGATTTTTGCCCATTTTTTGACCTGTTCAGGTGTTTTTTCTTTGCCGTGCATAATAGCGTATTTTGCCTCTGCTGTGGAATTGTCAAATTCCGGCAAAGATTGTTTAAACAAATCAAGCGTTACAATTGTATGCTGCGGATTTGTCTGCTGATATACAGACAAAAAAGCGTCAGCTATTATGTGAGAGTGACTCCTGTCGTCTCTCGGTGAGGATTTGATGTAAAGTAATGTATTCATAGATTTGAAAAACAACATCCGCCAAAGGCGGGTTCCATAATTTTGCATTTTAAATTTTGATTTTTTATTTTCTTATGTAAGTTCGACAGACCAGTATGCGTGGTCGAGAAACTGCTTCCAACTGTGGTATCTTTCGCTGCTTAGATGGAGGTGAACCGCCGGGTTGCGTTTCGGTTTTTTAGGTTGTCTTACAAGAGTAAGGCCGGCATGTTTGGGCGTTCTGCCGCCTTTTCTGGCATTGCAATCCGTACAGGCACATACAAGATTTTCCCAGTTTGCTTTTCCGCCCATTCTTTTTGGTATAATATGATCGAGAGACAACTCGGTTGTCGGAAACTTTTTGCCGCAGTACTGACATCGATTGGCATCGCGGGCAAATATATTACGCCTGTTGAATTTTACATCGGTTCTCGGAAGACGGTCGTAAAACAGGAGCCTGACAATCCGCGGTACGGCTATGTGAAAATTCACAGTCGATATCCAATCATGCTCGTGCGGTTCAAAGGACCTTCTCAGCTTGCTGACATCCAGCCAGCTTTCAAAATCATAATTGTAATACTGACCTTGTTCGTATGATATGACTTCGACAAGTTCCCTGCACAGCATACAGAGAGCTCTTTTGACGGCAATAATGCGCAGTGGCATATAATACTTGTTAAGCACAAGCACATTACAGTTCAGAGCAGATTGTAATTCGGTTAAAGCCATTTTCCTCCTCGCTTATAACCACTTGCTGCTTATTCTACAAGCCAATTTATTGTGCGGTACCGCCGAAAAAGGAACGATCTATTTCAAAAGTTCTACAGATTCAGCTCGAGGACCCTTTTCGCCTTGTACCATCTCGTAGCTTACCTTGTCGCCCTGGTTGAGTGTTCGAAGACTTTTTGTCTTGAAACTTGTGTGATGCACAAACACATCTGTTTGATCATCGGCCTCAATGAAGCCGTAACCCTTCTTTGGGTCAAACCATTTAACAACTCCTTCTGCCATAAAGTATTCCTTAAATAACCCAACTTTCCTGCAGGATTCCTAACAGACAGATTTGTCTAACTATGTCTTTTTGGAGCAATAACAATTAATCTTTAAAATTCTTTTATTCTGCCGTTGTCGAAGGAACGGTATTACCAAGTTTTTCCTTCATCAGCCGACCCATTTTGAATTTTACCGTACGCTTGGCCGGAACTTTCACTCTTTCAAGGGTCTTGGGGTTCTGTGCGATCCTGGCCTCACGTGTGCGAACCTCGAAGACGCCAAAGTCGCGAAATTCCAAACGGTTGCTTTGGCTCAGCTCAGAGATGATTTCATCAAGAAAAGACTGAACAACTCGTTTGACCACAACTCTTTTGGCCTGTGTCTGTTCCGCAATCCGGTCGATTAATTCTTTCTTTGTTATTGTTGTCATAGAGTACCTCGTATCATCAGAGAATTTCAGGATTTGGTTTATTACGTTGCATTGCCCTAACCGCACCTTCCATCGGTTTATATTAAGTTTTAAGCGCTACGCCATATACGATTCTGTCAGTCAGTTTTTAAAAAAACCACAAATCACTATACAGTAAAGACTTCTATTCGGCAAGCACTTTTTTTCAGTATTTTTAAAGTTAAAGTGTCGAAAAACAGCGAAAAAACTCGGGTATTCGCCATAATGCTATAGAATATAAAAAAATCTTATAATTGCTTGACCCCCAGGCTAAAATAGGTAATAATCCCGCTTCTTAAATTCAGATGAAAGGCCGTTGAGTTGTCTCATAAGCTATTGTCAAAAAAGAAGTTATGCCCAGATGTATATATGGCAGATATCGAGGCTCCGCTGGTCGCGGCAGCCGCAAAGCCCGGCCAGTTTGTTATAGTTTGCCTCTCTACGGCTTACAGCGAGCGGATTCCTCTGACAATAGCCGGTTTTGACGCTAAAAAGGGCACAATCCGCCTTATTTGGCAGGCTGTTGGCAAAAGTACCGCTGAACTTGGCCATTTAGAGGTTGGCAATGGGGTGGAAAATATCCTCGGCCCTCTCGGCAAGCCTACTCATATAGAAAAATTCGGGACAGTTGTCTGCATTGGCGGCGGTATTGGAAATGCGCCGCTTCTGCCTATAGCGACTGCGATGAAAGAAGCCGGCAACAAAGTAATCAGCATCCTCGGCGCAAGGACGAAAGAGCTTTTGATTCTCGAAGACGAGTTTAAAGCTGTAAGCGATGAAATTATTGTCGTTACCGATGACGGCTCTTACGGCAAAAAAGCTCTCGTAACAGAACCATTAAAGGAAGTTTGTCAGCGTTCCGATAAACCTGCTCTTGCTGTTGCGATAGGACCGGCGTGTATGATGAAGTTCTGCTGCGAGGTTACGAAACAATACGATGTTCCAACCGTTGTTTCACTTAATACTATTATGATTGACGGAACAGGAATGTGCGGCGGATGCAGAGTAGAAGTAGGCGGACAAACAAAATTCGTCTGCGTTGACGGCCCTGAGTTTGACGGCCATAAGGTAAATTTCGATTTGATGATGAAACGTATGCAGGCCTATAAAAAACAGGAAGCCCAGGCGTTGGAAGGATACAAAAAGAAACACAAATGCAAAATCGGCCTTGATAAATAATTCGGAGTTGTCGTGACAGACCAGCAAAAACTTTTACAGGAACTTTTGGAAAAACACAAAGCCGGCACATTAAAGCCTGCCGACAGATACCAGATTCCACCTCAGCCAATGCCTGCTCAGGATGAAGTCAAGCGTCGTTCAAATGTCAACGAAGTTGCGACAGGATATACCGAAACACAAGCTCGGCTTGAGGCTCTGCGCTGCCTGCAGTGTAAAAATGCTCCGTGCGTCGCCGGTTGCCCTGTAAGAATAAAGATAAAGGAATTTATCGCTGATATAGTCGAGGGTAATTTCAAAAAAGCACTCGATGTAATAAAGGAAAACTCACTTCTTCCAGCCGTCTGCGGCAGAGTCTGTCCGCAGGAAGTTCAGTGCCAGCTTCCCTGTACAGTTGGTAAAAAATTTAAGGATGTTGATAAAGCCGTTTCTATCGGCAGACTTGAAAGATTTGTTGCTGACTGGGGTGCGAAATCCCATAACGGTTCAATTCCGAAAATCGCAGGTCAAACCGGCAAAAAAGTAGCTGTAATCGGTTCAGGCCCCGGCGGAATCGTCGTTGCTACCGACCTTCGCAGGGCAGGCCACGATGTAACAGTATTCGAGGCGTTCCATAAAACCGGCGGTGTGATGGTTTACGGCATTCCTGAATTTCGTCTGCCAAAGGCAATCGTTCGAGAGGAAATCGAACAGCTCGAAAAAATGGGTGTAAAAATTGTCTGCAACTTTGTTGTCGGCAGAACAAAAACTATAAAACAGCTTATGGAAGAAGATGGTTTCGAAGCTGTTTATATCGGTGTTGGTGCCGGCCTGCCGATGTTTATGAGCATCGAAGGCGAACACCTTGTTGGTGTTTACAGCGCTAATGAATATCTTACCCGTGCAAATCTTATGCGGGCGTACGATTTCGGTAAAGGTGCCGATACGCCGATTGCAAGGCCGAAAACGGTGGCTGTTATCGGCGGCGGAAATGTTGCGATGGATTCTGCCAGAACAGCCGTCAGGCTCGGCGCAGAAAAGGTTTATCTCGTCTATCGCAGAAGCGAAAAGGAAATGCCCGCCCGTATCGAAGAAGTTCATCACGCAAAAGAAGAAGGCATTGAGTTCCATCTTTTACTCAGTCCAAAACGCATTCTCGGCAATTCAGAAAGTATAGTAACGGCAATTGAATGCCTCAAATATGAGCTTGGCGAGCCGGACTCATCCGGCCGGCGCAGACCTGTACCGATCGAAGGCTCGGAATTTACGATTGATGTTGACGCTGTAATTGTCGCAATCGGCAACGGCGCTAATCCGCTCATCGGCCAGACAACGCCGGGGCTGGAGTTGAATAAATGGGGCAATATTATCGTTGATGATAACTGCAAGACTTCTATTGATGGCGTTTATGCAGGCGGGGATATCGTTCTCGGCGCTGCGACCGTGATTTTAGCTATGGGTCAGGGCCGAACCGCAGCAGCAGCAATAAACGAATACCTCAAAACAAAATAAAAAATCAAAAATTAAAGTGCAAAATTGAGGAGTTCGGCCTGCGGCCGAGGCAATCTTTTTGTTGTTATTTCCGCCAGGCTTGTCCTTGAAAAATAGGGGAACGTGGTTTTGCCAGCGGTTTTTATTCCTTGACGAATGCAGATGTATGTATATAATACAAGGCTAATTTTTAATACGTAAAGGGTTGGTATAACTAATTAAACAAAAAGGATTTAGGAGTGTATTGGATTATGAAAAAGGTATTGATGCTTGCAGCGGTCGTGGTGCTATTCTTTTCATCTGTAGGATTTGGCGCCGAATTGGAAGAGGAAAAAATTGGCGTAACTTTCCAGCTGGACTATTTGAGCCAGTGGCTGAGCAAAGGAGCACCTGCTTACGGAAAGCAGGGTGCGGTTTTTGAGACAATCGATTTGGACCTGTGGGGCAGCGGCTTCGGCGTAAAGGTAACTCACAGAAGCGCAACTTCATCGGGTTATGTCGATAAGCAGAGGTTCGATTACCGGCCTTACTATAAGGGCAAAGCTTTCCAGGGCGAGCGGTATCAGATTGACTACGATATAAGCGCAGGATATGAGCATTATTACGGCTTGGCAAAAGAAAAAGCAAATACGACGTGGGAATGGATATACGGTTTTGGATTCCCGAATCTGCTGCCGAAAGGCTTTAAACCGAAATATATTGCTCATTATGAATCCCCTGCAATGGGTGGAGAGAAATACAATTATGTTGCAGGATGGGTGCACAGATTTCTTCTGGGCTATGATTTAGCAGTTCCTCAACTGCCGGCGCCGCTGATGCTTTCCTCGGAAGTTGCGTATAGCGGCGGTTTGGGAGGCGCTAATAACGACTGGTCTTATGCGACATTAGGCGCCTCAACATCGTTTAAACTGGGCGAACAGGTTACACTTACGCCGGGAGTATATTATCAGATATCAATGGAAGATACGGTATGTGACCGCAATGTGCTGTATAGTACCGTTAGTTTGAAGTATAAATTTTAAATTGGCCTTTATAGTTACAAATTAGGAGTAAAAAATGGCAGATGAACAGAAAAGCATGGCGTCACTAATGACGGAAAATCGAAAGTTTCCGCCCCCCAAATCGGTGAAGAGCAGGGCATATATTAATAATATCCAGCAGTATCAACAAATGTGGGAGCAGTCTATAAATGACCCGGAAAAATTCTGGCTCGAACAGGCAGAGAGCCTAAGCTGGTTTAAGAAACCGACCAGGGCGCTGGAATATACATGGGACACCAAGGCCCGCAAGATTGAACACACCTGGTTCCGTGGCGGGGAGCTTAATGTATCGTATAACTGTCTCGACCGTCACCTGAATACACCGACCGCGAAAAAGGTTGCGATTCTCTGGCAGGGCGAAGACGAGAACAATGTAAAAAAGATTACTTACGAGCAGCTCCACAAAGAGGTATGCAAATTTGCAAATGTGCTCAAGTCAAAGGGACTCAAAAAGGGCGACCGCGTTGCGATTTATATGCCGATGGTACCGGAACTGGCGGTAGTTATGCTGGCCTGTACTCGAATTGGAGCGATACATTCGATAATTTTCGGTGGATTCAGCTCCGATGCGATTAAGGACAGAGTCATTGACTCAGAATGCAAAATGCTGATTACATCAAACGTTTCACTTCGAGCCGGCAAACATATCAGGCTCAAAGACATATCCGATGAAGCCCTTAAGAGTACACCTACAATTGAAAGTGTAGTTGTGATAAAAGTCAACGAAGAGCCTTGCCATATGGAAGAAGGCAGAGATTTCTGGTATCACGATGAAATGGCAAACGCTTCGGATGTATGCGAACCGGAGAAAATGAAAGCGGAAGATACTTTGTTCATTCTCTATACTTCCGGCTCAACCGGAAAACCGAAAGGCGTTGTTCATACAACGGGCGGTTATCTGCTGCATACTTCCTTCAGCCATAAGGTGATTTTTGATGTTCACGAAGATGATGTTTACTGGTGTACAGCGGACATCGGCTGGGTTACGGGGCACAGCTATATAGTTTATGGCCCGCTTGCCAATGGAGCGACATCAGTGATGTTCGAAGGCGTTCCGACTTATCCCGATGCAGGCAGATTCTGGCAAATAGTGGACAAGTTCGGCATTACTGTTTTTTACACGGCACCGACGGCAATCAGGGCATTGATGAGACTCGGCGATGAATGGCCGGCAAAATACAAATTGGATTCCCTGCGGGTTTTGGGAACTGTAGGCGAGCCTATCAATCCGGAAGCGTGGATTTGGTATTATGAAAAAATCGGACACAGCAAATGTCCGATAGTGGATACCTGGTGGCAGACCGAGACGGGAGGCATATTAATAACGCCGCTGCCGGGATGTCATACAATTAAGCCGGGCAGTGCCAGCAGAGCGTTCTTTGGTGTTGACCCTGTTATTCTGCGTGATGATGCTTCTGAATGTAACGCCAATGAAGGCGGCAAACTGTGCATCAGAAAGCCTTGGCCGGGAATGATGGTAACAATGTGGGGCGACCATGACAGATTTATCGATACATACTTTACTATGTATGCGGATATGTATACCACTGGCGACGGCTGCAGACGTGATGATGACGGCGACTACTGGCTGATGGGAAGAATTGACGATGTTGTCAATGTTTCCGGCCATCGTATCGGAACGGCAGAAGTTGAAAGTGCTTTGGTCAGCCACGAGAAGGTTGCCGAAGCTGCTGTTTGTCCTATGCCGCATGACATTAAAGGTCAGGCATTGTATGCGTTTGTAACTCTGAAACAAGGAATAGAGGAAAGTGATGATCTGAAGAAGGAACTCATCAAGCACGTTCGCAAGGAGATAGGACCTATCGCGGCGCCTGAAGTAATACAGTTTGCACCTGCTTTGCCCAAGACTCGTTCCGGCAAGATTATGCGAAGAATATTAAGGAAAATTGCAGAGAACAATACGGATAATCTTGGCGATGTTACAACCCTGGCTGACCCATCTGTTGTTGAACATCTGGTTGCAGGCAGAAGTAAATAAGTATTTTAGAGTATTAACAAACGGCTGGACGTATGTTTACAAG
>CAYTQR010000093.1:0-7952 GCA_964440045.1 uncultured Planctomycetaceae bacterium
ACGAATAAATAACAGATAGAGCCATAAACAGCAGCAAGCAAAGTATAAAACGAAAACCGCCAAGGCCTTGTATAAACATAACTGAAAGACCTGTTGACCCCATCGAAGGCATCAGAGTTTTCATACGCAATTACACTCGACATAAGATTGATACCGCCGCCGGCGCCTACAATTGCCAGAGTCATAAACAAACCGGCAACAAGAACGATTATAAAGACCGCCGCCAGAAAAATCTCACCAACCCATGGGAGGTTTGCTATCAGGCCAAATACCAAAACAACAAGCCCGCAGGCTGCGATAAATATTATCGGCGCTAAAGGAGCGCAGAAGAGGGAAATAAACTTTTTAAGAGCAAATTTTAAGCATGGCGTTATTGGGTATCTTTCATCCCTTGAAAATTGAAGAGCCGCCCCTCTGCATATCGCTCCGCCCGTTATGGAAAACAGTGCAAGAGCAATAAAAAACAGGATAATACTGTAGCTCGTATGATATTTCAGGACCCATACTGAGGCAAGAATACATTCTGTCAGAGAAGTAACGAAGTTATCGAATCTCAATACTACAATGGAAGCGGCTGCGCGATTAAGCCGTGACATACAGAAATTTGACCAGACTTTGAAAACGCCCTGCTTGTATGGTTTATCCTTGTACCTTTCTATAAAACCTTCAATTCGCTCAGAATCACCAATAAAACAGTGCAGCTCCGTCGGCCAGGTCAACGAGCTGGTAAGCTTTGACGTTCTCAAATCCTGTCGAGTAACCTGGCCCGAAACGACAACAGTTTTACTGAAATCCATCAGCCAGCCGGCTATAAAAAGTAGCGTCAATGCCAGAAAGGCCGTCAAAACCCTTGCTGGCTGAATTGCTATCCGAAATGTTTTGAAGATATTAAAAGACAAAAGACCATCGCAACATTGAGCCAGATTCTTTTGTTCTGTCATTTTGCAATCCTTTCAAAACAAACCAGACAGCCTGTGCTGAGCCTGTCGAACCCACATTATCTCTTTTTAAGTTCTTATTTCAACATATTTTCCGGCTCATCCGGATTATCATCTTTGTCTTCTTCAATGGGGGTGGAAATAATATATTGGCTCTGAAGCCAGGCATTCAAATCGACCAATTTGCACCTTTGTGAGCAGAAAGGGAAGAAATCTGTGATTTTATCACTGAGATTGTTGTCTTTGGCTCTTTTTTCGACCCCGTTAGAGACAGACCGCCTTTGGAGGCCGTCAGACATCTTTGATGCTTTGCCTCTAACGGGGTCAACATTTTTACCGCAAATTGGACAGTTAAATACCATAGGGTAATATTATAAGAAATAAAAAAGCCCGCTGCAAGAAGCCTGCGGGCGTAATGGTTCGAAATATTACTATATAATCAATCCAGTTCTATATTTTCCGGGATCGGTTCACCCTCTCTGACAAGTCCTTTTTCAACGAGCCTGGCGTATTCGATACAATATTTTGCCCACGGTCTTGCTTCGAGTCTTGGCTTTGGGATTCCTCTCCCTGTAACCTCACATATACCGTAAACCTGTTCATCAATTCTCTTCAGCGCCCCGATGATTTTATTAAGTATCTTTCTTTCGCTGTCGAGCAGGTTCAAAGCAAATTCCTGATCATAATTGTCGGTACCGATATCAGCCATATGTATAGGCATACTTGAAAGGTCGCCGCTGGCATCAAGCCTGGATTTTTTCAGGGCTCCATCCTCAATGGAATTGACATCGCCGATAAGTTCCTGCATCTTGTCACGCAAAAGTTGCTTATAGTGTTCAACCTCCTGGTTGGTAAGATACTCGCTTGTTTTTGTATATACAGGCACAATTTTATTTGTTGGAGCTGCTTTTTCCGTGCTTTTACGCCGTACTGGTCTTTTCTTTGTTTCTTTCTTTTTCGCCACTAATCAGTTCCGCCTGCTGTAAAATTTTTCGATAACAGTTAAGCTTGTCGTCTTCGTGAAGCTTTGCTGCTAAAAGACCGCTTTTTAAGAGCCAATACTATAGTAGGGGTACAGTTGGTTTGCAAGCTATTTTAAGTTTATTGTTAACTCCTTTTGCAACAAGGAGTTATCAGGTTCTCTTGAACTGTTTTTCCAGTTCTGCAAGGCTGAATTTTATGGTAGTTGGTCTTCCGTGCGGACATCGGCTGGCTCTTTCGATGGCTTGTTTATCAGCCAATAGTTGGCTGATTTCGGCCGGCGTAAGTTTCTGGCCTGCTTTCACAGCGGCCTTGCAAGCCGCTAAATCGAGAACTTTATGCAGCAGTCTTTCCGAATCGATTTTGCCTGTCGTTTCAGTAAGCACATCCAGCATATCCATAACAAATTCAACCGGTTTAACATTGCGCAGCAAACTTGGGAATGCCTGCACCGCCCAGATGCCGGGCCCAAAGGGTTCGAGTTCAATACCAAGACGTTCGAGTAAATTCTTATTTGCTTCAAGTATTTGTATTTGAGCATCGGTCAGTTCGAAACTTTCCGGTATAAGCAGTTTCTGGGATTCGAGTTTGCCGGCGCCATCGGAAGCAAAACGTCTGCACAGGTCTTCATATATTATTCGCTCATGCAGGGCATGCTGGTCAATAATCAAAAATCCCTCTTCAGTCTGGGTTATTATGAAGCTGTCATGAATTTGAAGATATCGCTGAGGCTCTATTTCAGTCTGCAAAGCAGTTTCATTATAGAAGTGTTCCCTCTGTTCGGCAACAGCGGAATCGCTGTTATGTGCGATCTTTGAAAAGTCAAAACGCCGTTGAGAAGGGTCAGCAGATTTGTTCATATTGAAAAAACTCGCTATCGCACTGGTAATCTGCTGTTTTGCTTGGCTGTTCTCTGCCGATGCAGGCTCCTGGCCGGTCTTAGGCAGTTTTGCCTGTACATCCAGGTCCATCGACAGCAGTTTTTCGCGTATAAGAGCAAGAATCTGCGAATATACGAGATTTGCGTTGTCAAATCTTACCTCTATTTTCGTCGGATGAACATTTACATCGAAGTTTCGCGACGGCATCTGGAGGAAGAGAAAAACAATCGGATATTTATTCGGCTCGATAAGGCCGCGATATGCTTCTCTTACCGCATGAGCGAGAAATTTGTCGCGGATGAACCTGCCGTTGAGAAAAAAGTACTGAAATTTAGCGTTGGCGCGATTATTTTCAGGCTTGCAAAGCAGAGCAGAAACCTCAAGGTCGCGTTCGCTGCTTTTCAGCTCAAGCAGAGAGCCCGCAAGCTCGGCAGAAAACAAATTTCTAATTCGTTCTTTTACACTTCCTCCGCCGGCCAATCTGTAAAGCTCCCTGTCATTATGAAATAAAGCCATCGAAATATCGGTATGGGAAAGAGCAATCCTTGTAAACTGTTCGGTAATATGAGTCATCTCTGTATTTGCGGTTCGGAGGAATTTTTTCCTCGCAGGCAGCTTATAAAACAGATTCCGCACTTCCATCGTCGTACCTGTATCGGCGCTGCAAGGCCGAACAGCATCCTTGCTGCCGCAGTCTATCTCTATCTTGTAACCTTCAATCGCATTCGTAGGCTTACTGGTTAAACTAACTTTCGCCACAGAGGCAATACTTGCAAGCGCTTCGCCGCGAAAGCCCATAGTCGAAATATTGAGTAAATCGGCGCTGGTTTTCAGTTTGCTTGTTGCGTGTGGCTCAAATGCAACAGAAAGGTCTTCACTGTCCATTCCACAGCCGTTGTCTATTACACGGATAAGCCTTTTGCCGCCATCTTCTATATGAATAGTTATCTCAGTCGCGCCGGCATCGAGGCTGTTTTCCATAAGCTCCTTGACTACGCTGGCAGGTCTCTCGATTACCTCACCGGCGGCAATCATATTTACCATATTGTCGTCAAGTACTTTTATCTGGCCCATTATAACACCGGCAGGAGAAATGAAATATTTTAATGTACGAACAAACTTTTCCCTGTCATTTCTTGTGGCTGCGGCAGTTCCATCATTTCAAGCAGCGTCGGCATCACATCGGCAAGTCTTCCGTCGCTGCGAAGCTTCTTGTCTTTATTAAGCTCGTCAAAAACAATCAAGGGCACATCACCAATCGTATGAGCCGTATGTGGGCCATTATCACCATCCTGCATCTTCTCGAAATTGCCGTGGTCCGCTGTGATAATTGCCGCTCCGCCGAACTGTTTTACTTTGTCGAGAATCTTTCCAACGCACTGGTCAACCGCCTCGGCAGCCTTGACCGCAGCGGCAAGAATACCGGTATGACCTACCATATCGGGGTTGGCGAAATTGATAACGAAACAATCATATTTATCCATTTCGAGCCTTTTTAGCACAACATCACAAACTTCATAAGCGCTCATCTCCGGCTTTAAATCATAAGTTCTAACCTTTGGCGAAGGTACTATCTGCCTGTCTTCGCCGGCAAACGGTTTTTCAGTATAATCATTGAAGAAAAACGTAACGTGTGCATATTTTTCTGTCTCAGCGCATCGAAACTGCTTCAGCCCCAGCGAGCTGAAATAAGCAGCCGCGATATTTTTCATCTTCGGCGGTTTGGCAAAAACTACCGGGGCGGGAATCGTAGCGTCATATTCGGTCATACAGAGATAATAAATCTTCGGCCTTGTGGTTCTGATAAATCCTGTAAACCCATCATCAACAAAGGCGCGAGTAATCTCTCTTGGCCTGTCGCCGCGGAAATTAAAAAAGATTACGCCGTCGCCGTCCTCTATTTTTGCTCTCGGATGGTCTTCTTCATCGAGGATGCAGACCGACTCGATAAATTCATCAGTTACTTTATTTTGATAGCTCTGTTCGACAGCTTCCTCTACGCTTTTCGCCTTGTTGCCTTTGCTCAGTGTCATACAATCATAAGCCTTTTGAACCCTGTCCCATCTGCTGTCCCTGTCCATTGCATAGAATCGTCCCATTATAGTAGCAATTTGGCCTGTGCCGATTTCGGACATTTTATTTTCTATTTGTGCCAGGTATCCTTTCCCGCTGTTCGGCGGCGAGTCCCTGCCGTCGGTAAATGCATGCAGATAAACCTTTGTGAGATTATTTCTTTTTGCAAGTTCAAGCAGTCCGTAGAGATGCTCGAGAAGTGAATGTACCCCGATATTGCTGCACAGGCCGAGCAGATGAAGTCTGCCGTTATGCTCTTTTATAAAATCGATGAGTTTGACAAATTCCTGTTTCTCAAAAAATGAACCGCCCCGAATAGCCTTGGTAATTCTGACAGATTCCTGGTTGACAATTCTTCCTGCTCCGAGATTCTGATGCCCGACTTCGCTGTTTCCCATAGTACCCTCCGGCAGCCCGACATCTTCGCCGCTCGTATGAATAATACAATTGGGATACCGGCTCATCAGCATATCATCGACAGGCACATTAGCCTGCTTTACCGTGTTATATGCATCTTCGGCGGGATTAGGGTTATACCCCCAGCCGTCGCGGATAATCAGCACAAACGGCCGGCGTTGAAGGGTCGTTTTATCTTTAGCCATAATACCTCTGTTAAAAGTTCAAAATTGGATATAGAGAGAGCATATTAAGGAAAAACGGTAAAAAAGTCAAGGGTAGCTCTAATAATTGCTTTTGAGCGGCAAGTAGAAAATTTTTGTTCGGCGACAAGAAAGACAAATCAGCTTTATCCGTAGATAAAGCGGTTTTTGTCTGACGCAGACCGCCGGCGAAAAGATTCGCTTGTCCGCCAAAATGAATTTTATATTTATTCATCATTATGTCTATTAACATATGCGATTCTTGCCTGCAAACTTTTTTCATCGAAGCAGAATCGATTATCATACTTTTTCGTCCACACCTTTCCCCTAATCCCGCATTTCTTTAATGCCGCTATCCCTGCTTGTTTGAACTGTCGAACAACATCTTCGATTTTACAGCCGGAATATCTGACTACAATATGAATATGATTGCTGCATACTGCGATTGTGTCCAGTTTCACATTTTGTTTTTCCGCCTCATCTTCTATTGCTTGTCTTACAGCTTGTTTTTCTGTTGTATTAAATCTGACCGCCTCTTTGACTAATCTTTGTTGATTATCTTGTCTTAATTTTTCATTCTTTTTTATCACCTCACCATCTTTAACATAACCGCGTTTATCGCCTTGCAGCCATGTCCCGTAAGTCGTCCATGTAACCATATATCCAACCGTATGGCCCATACCCAATCCGTTTCCGTCTTGTTCGTTGTTTTTATTCCGTTGTTTAGCCCCCAGACGTGTCTGGGGGTTGCTTTTGACCTTTTGCAATCCCCGGTGTCTGGGAGGTTCTGTTTTAAACTCACAGAGTCCACAGAGAAATTGAACTTAAGTTTTATTTTCTAATATGATTGTCTTTCCAAACACATCATAAATTAGATTGCAACCCATAAGAATATGATACTTGTCATATAATACAAATTTCTCGAATTTAATAGCAGAATATTTATTTTTCAACATATCAATAGAACTTTGTAACCTATAAGTAATAGAAACAGGCGAAGGACTGTCATCATCAATCAAAAGCTCATTTTTTGAAAACTTCTTGAAATGTAGTTTGTTTAACAACTCAATTTTATCTATCAAAGTCTTAAGAATTATATCTGACCATTGTTTTTCTATTCCATCATCTCCCCAACCGCAGTGGGTTAGTTTTTCTCCAGGTTTTTTAACGGCTATGCTAGATTTTTTAGGTGGCGACGAATTACCAGAATAATATGGCAACTCTATAAGAGTACCCGGCGGGTACTTTTCACTTTCGGAAACATCCATTTTGTATTTTTCGACAGTTGCTGTTGTATGTTCTAATCCTATAATTAATTTGGGATTGATCTTCAATAAGAAATCAGGCGATTCTCCTTTATATATATCAAGTGGGAAACATAATTTTTTGTTTTTCAAACAAGCGATTAAGAAAGAGCAAAATGACCTTAACTCGTTTTCTTCTTTTGTGTCCTTGTTGTTAAGAATGAATTTTTCTAAATCACATTCCTTGTTGAATATAAGCTTTTTATATTCACCCGAAACGTCCATAATTATTCTCTAAAATAAAAAATCTTGTTGATAACCCCATTTCTTTGTTTTTTTAATATATAAGTGTCATCTGTGAACTCAGTGGCTAATATAATTCGTGTTTTTTCGTGTTCTTCGTGGTTCAAAATAAATCCGTGCCATCCGTGCAATCCGTGGTTACTATTTCAATTGTCTTATATTTTCTTCCACGGCAGCAAGCTGCTGTTTCAATTCTGCAAGTCTGGCTCTCGTCTGCTCGACAACCTCCGGCTTTGCCCTCGATATAAAGTTTTCATTATTTAATTTGGCCTCATTACCCTTAACCCCGGCCAAAATCTCATCTCTTTGTTTTTCAAGTCTCTTTAACTCCGCACCCGTTTCGATAATATCATGTACGAACACCTGAATCTGCTCTACTATCGCCGCCGCAGCCGTTTGAGGCTTTACCTCATCACCCGAAGCACCGAATTTCTCCAGCCCGGCCCGACCGCAAACCAACTCTGCATTGGCGTTTAGAATTTTTGATAGCTTCGCCGGCGCATTTGCAGAAGCGGCCAATTTCTTATTAGGCGCAACGGCATATTTATTCCTGATTTCCCGTATCGCCCGCACAACTTCCTGCACAACGGCGATTTCATCTTCCGTTTTTTTATCGATGAGTTTATCTAACCCGCCTGGCCAATCAGCGATAATCAGCGCATCGGCAACTGTCAAATCTGCGACACCTTTTAACCCTCGTCTCGGCGAAACTTCGTTTAATTTCTGATATATCCCTTCGGTTATGAAAGGTATGAACGGATGCAATAGCCTTAGCGTACAATCCAGCACAAACGCAAGCACATTTTGAGGTGCCTGTTTTTCTTGTGAATCCTGCATCCTTGGCTTTATCCATTCGAGGTACCAGTCGCACAAATCGTTCCAGAAGAACCGGTAAATTACCATTAAAGTCTCGCTGAACTTGAAGTCATCGAG
>CAYTQR010000094.1:0-7912 GCA_964440045.1 uncultured Planctomycetaceae bacterium
GTGTGATTTCTTTTACCCGCTGTATTTCGTCTTCAATTGGCCGATACTTAGCCAGATATATCCAGTTAATGCCCAGTTCAATTAGTCTGCCCATAGGGATTTCGTTTTTGATTGTCATACCTGAGAGAACTTTATTTTTGGCTCTTTGCAGCTCTTGAGCGGAAATCTTTTCTTTCTGGAGCAAACTGAAAATTTGCTCGACAATCTGTAAAACCTTTGAGCTGTTTTCTTCAGCGGTTCTGATATAACTGTAAAAGGCTCCTACCCCATCCATTGCATCACAGTGCATTGTTGCTGTTTCGGCGATGGCGGTATCGACAAGCTGCCAGAAGAATCTTGAACCTGTACTATCTCCTATGATTTTGGCAAGCAGCATTGCCGCATAACTTCTTTCATCCTGATACGAAACGGTCGGGCAGGCCAGACAGATGTGCCGACAGGCCAGATTTTGTTTCTTTTCATGTTCTTTTTTTGCGGTTCCGGCAAAGTATTCGGTTTTTCGCTCGGCTTGTTTGGGCGGCCAGTTTCCACAGCCATTTTCTATACAGTCGCATATTTTTTCAAAATCGAAATTTCCCGTAATTACTGTGGTAATATTGTTCGGTGCGTATCTGCTTTCGAAATATTCTCTCATCTGTTGACTTGTCAGCGCCTTTATACTTTCGACAGTGCCAAGTACGCTTTTTCCGCAGGGGTGCGAACCGAAATGCAGATTTCTGCATTTTTCCATAACATCGAACTGTGGCAAGTCCTTGTACATAGCGATTTCTTCAAGGATGACGTTTTTTTCCATGTCGAAATCTTTGTCCTTCAGGCCGGGCCTCATGAGCTGAGACCACAATTTTGTAACTTCATGAAGTTGTTCGGGCAGAATTGCGGCATAGTAAACAGTGTTTTCCTCGGTAGTATGGGCATTATATTGTGCGCCGAGGTCATCAAAAATACGGTTGGTCTCGTGAGCCGAAATCTGATCGGTGCCTTTAAAAAGCATATGTTCGAGGAAATGGCTTACGCCGCTGATATCGTCCGTTTCGTCTCTACCGCCGGTTCTGACAAAGAAACCTATTGCGGCAGAGAGAGCGTGTTTGTTGACTTCCCCGATGATGTCAAGGCCGTTACCAAGTTTTTTGTATTTGAATTCCATTTTTATACAGGTTTTATTTTTTTTGGTCCTATGGTTGCAGAACAGAATTTTTCGAGGGTATTATTTTTCAGGAAATCAATAATACTTTGAACGCTTGTTTTTTCTATGTTCTGTTTTATTTCTTCGAGGCTGCGAACTTCTCCAAGCATATAATAATCTTTCGCAGCGGCTCCTGCCCGTGCTATTGTTGATTCGCTCTGCATTATAAGACTGCTTTGGAGTCCGATTTTTGCTCTTTGCAGTTCAGATTCACTTAGACTATCGGCAAGTCTTTTAAATTCTGTTATTATTACATCGTAAGTTTCTTGTGCTTTGTCTGGCGTTGTGCCGGCGTAACAGGCGATACCTGCCATTTCTTTTAGGCTGTGATAGCTTGCGCCGATGGCGTAACAGAGACCTCTTTTCTCCCTAACCTCGGTGAAAAGTCTCGAACTCATACCGCCTGAAAGGATAGCAACCGCAACCCTTGCATTATAATAATCCAGATTCTGAGGCGTTACAGTCCTGGTCATTATACCGATATGTACCTGGGCTCCATCATGTTGCTGATGATGATAGGCAAACATTTGTTCTTTAGGGCTTATATCTTTTTGTTTTCTTGGTTTTGCATTGCCGAAAAGTTTTTCGAGCAGCGGGCAGAGTTTTTTGAAATCGTATTTTCCCGCAACCGCGAAGACAGTTTGGGAAATATTGAAATTTTCATCAATTATCTGCTTACATTTTTCCACTGTCAGGTTCTGTAAATCCTGCTGGTTTCCGATGGGGCTTGTCCCCAGCGGGTCGGGATAAAAATTTTCGCGCAGCAGGAACATAGTCTTTTGTCTTGGGTCGTCGTCCAAGCTTGCCAGTTCGTGCAGAGCCAGTTGTCTTGAGTATTCAAACTGTTCACTATTGAGAGCAGGATTAAGAATTATATCAGCGTAAAGCTCAATTGCTTCGAGCAGATTATTCGCATTCATGGCTGCCGATAGGGCGAGATGTTTTGATTCGACGCTGCTGCCCCGATGCAGTCCCAGACCGTCGAGCGAATCGGCAAGTTCTCTGCTTGTTTTATTTCCTGCACCCCTGAAAATCCAGTCGCTAATTACAGTCCCTGCTCCGCTGCAGCCGTCGGATATCATCGCAGCTCCTGCCGGCAGCAGGAAACCAAACGCAACCGACTGTACCGACGCCATCGGAACGCCGAGGATTGTCATTCCGTTGGCAAGTTTATATGTATCTATTTTTTCCGTCATAAAAGTTTAAGGATGATACAGGATTTGGGTTTATTTTGCAAACCAAAAGAAGATTTATATGCTCTGGCGTTCGATTTTTGCACCGCAGGCATTTAGTTTTTCCTCTATTTTCTCATAGCCTCTGTCGATGTGATAGACGCGGTTTACGATAGTTTCGCCGTGGGCGGCAAGAGCGGCAAGGACAAGAGCAGCTGAGGCTCGCAGGTCCGAAGCCATTACCGGAGCAGCAATTAGTGTTTCTACGCCGCTGACTATAACGTGTGGGCCTTCTTTTCTGAGACTTGCAGCCATTCTGCTAAGTTCGGCGACGTGCATAAATCTATCGGGGAAGATTTTTTCGGTAATTACACTGTTTCCCTTTGCCAGGCATAAACAGGCCATAAACTGCGCCTGCAGGTCTGTTGGAAATCCGGGATACGCCAGTGTTGTGATATCCGTCGGTTTGAGTAGCCCATCAGATGCAACTTCACAGCCGTCTTGTGTTTGTTCAACGGCAACATTCATACTTCTGAGCTTGTCAATGACCGCCATAAGGTGTTCAGGCCTGCTGTTCTTCAGTTTCAGCGTGCCTTTTGTTATCGCAGCGGCTGCGAGAAAAGTGCCTGCCTCAATCCTGTCCGGTATTACGGTGTATTCGATTGGATTTAGATTCTTTACTCCGTTTATTGTAAGTTGAGGCGAGCCTATGCCGGTGATTTTTGCGCCCATTTTGACCAGACAGTTTGCAAGGTCGGTTATTTCCGGCTCGCAGGCAGCCGATTCGATAACGGTTTTTCCTTTTGCAAGGACCGCTGCTGACAGGACATTTGCAGTAGCAAGGACACTTGAGCCGAACGGGCCTCCGAGGAATATATTTGTGCCTTTAAGTCCGCCGTTTGCATGAGCGACTATATAGCCATTTTTAAGTTCAATTCTTGCGCCTAATTCCTGCAGACCCCGCAGATGAATATCGACCGGCCTGTATCCGATTGCGCATCCGCCGGGCATTGAGACCTCGACCTTTCCGCAGCGGGCAAGCAGGGGTCCGAGGATACAAATGCTTGCGCGCATTTTCCGAACGATCTCGTAATCGCCGAAAGGATTGTCAATATTTGTTGAGTCGATGGTTAATTTTCCGTTGCTGATATTTGTTTTACAGCCGAGGTTTTCCGTCAATTGGCACATTACTTCTATATCACTGAGATTCGGAAGACCAAGCAGGATATTTTTGCCCGGGGCAAGGATCGTTGCCGCCATTATAGGCAGGGCGGCGTTCTTTGAGCCGCTGATGGTAACTTCGCCGTTTAGTCTGACAGGGCCTGAGATTTTAAATATATCAAGAGCCATAAGAAATTTCCTTTTGAAATTTCGTATTTAGCATTTAGTATCTGGTATTTGGTATTTTGCCGCCTCAGGCGGCATTTCATTAACTAAATACCAACGACCAAATACTAACGACTAACGCTGGTTTATGCAACAATAGCTGGAGGTGTTTTATGTTTTTTATTATTTTGGCTACTGCCGGTTTGGCATTGTTTATTTACTGGGTGATTACGCGCAAATTTGGCATAAGAGAGCTTGACGGAGCAATTTTCCGGTCCAATTCCATGCCCTATTATCTTCCTGCTGCAGTTGTTTGCGGCTGGCTCGGCCTTTATATAGTCGCAACGAGCCTAGCCAAAGACCTTACACAGCAATTGCCCAACTGGCAGCAGGAGTTTATTACATATTCAATTTTTGCTTTTGTAGAGGTTGTTATTATTGTATTTATTCTTGCTGCCGCACAGAGGTATTTTACGGCCGGCATAGCAGGTTTTGGTCTGCATACGAAAGGGATTTTGACCGATATTGCAGCAGCAGCAGCGATGTTTATTGCCGTCTGGCCGTTGGTTACGGGAGCACTTTATTTGATTGTAAAAATCGGCACAATCATTGACGGCCAGGATTTTCAGATGCAGCAAAACGAAGGGCTGGTGGTTATCCTTGAAGATAGTCAGTTGAGTTTGAGGATTTTAATGATTTTTTTTGCGGCGGTCATAACTCCAATTTTTGAAGAGTTGGTTTTCAGGGGACTTGTGCAGAGTTATTTTCGCAATATCGGTTACGGCCCCTGGCGGGCTATTTTCATGGCCTCGATAATTTTTTCGCTGCTCCATCCGTGGATGCATCTGCCTGCTTTGATGATTTTGTCGATTGCTATGGGTTATGCGTATGAAAAAAGCGGTTCGCTTTTACGGTCGATATTTATACACTGTTTCTTCAATTCGGCGATGATAGCTTTTGCACTGTTGGGCGCATAGGCTATTTAATGCCCAGTACATCTGCCATTGAGTATCTGCCTGCATTTTTGCCGACGAGCCATAACGCAGCTCTTACATCGCCGGATGCAAATTTATCTCTTCTGTGTGCGCGGTGCGAGATGGTTACAGTTTCTCCTAATGTACCGAACATTACCGAATGTTCACCTACGGTATCGCCTAAACGGGTTGCCTGTATGCCTATGGAGCCTTTTTTGCGAGGGACATCTTTACCTTTCCTGCCTATATCGAGACAATCAGGAAATTTTTTGTTTGTCGCGGCAGCAATTCTTTCAGCGAGTGTCATTGCTGAGCCGCTGGGAGAATCTTTTTTGAAGCGGTGATGGGCCTCGGCAATTTCGATATCATATTCATCGCCTAATTTTTGTGCGACTGTGCCGGCGAGTTCGAAAAGCAGGTTCATACCAACGCTCATATTAGTTGCCTGAATAACAGGTATTTTTTTTGCCGCGTCATCGATTTTTTTAATCTGCTCAACAGACAGGCCCGTCGTGCCAAGTACAAGGGCGCAATTATTATTAAGGCAGTAATTGACTGTGCCGTCAAAAGCGGCGGGCAGTGAAAAATCTATGACCACATCGGCTTTGGCCGGAAATTCAGAACTGATTTTTAATCCTGTTTGCTCTAAATCCTTGCCGATTTCGGGACAATTTTTATCTTCAATGGCTCCGATTATATCGAATTTTTGCGATTGGCCGGCAAGATACATAATTCTCCTGCCCATTCTGCCGGCTGCGCCAACGATTATCAATTTTGGTTTCATTTTAAATCCTTTCAAGACATTTGGCGTAAGTATAAGCCAATCAGAAGCTTTTGACAAGCGGCTAACATACGTTCCTTGCAGTAATGCAGGATTCTTGCCCTGAAAGGTTCCGATAATCCTTTGTTTTACGGTAATCGGCACAATTTTTGATTAAACACCTCTCCTTTTATGTCGAAATTATCATTGGATGATTTATAAGAATAATTTTGGCTTCGTTTCAGGGTGATAAAATGATAATTAAGCAGATCGCAGAGTTGATTTTTAACAAGTTTGCTGATACCGACATTGTTTTGGTGATTCTCGGCCGAGACGGCAGTTTCATCGCTAACAAGCCGGAAGTTTTTAGCAAGGTTTTTCCTGCCAACAAGCTGCTGGCCGAGCTTTGTGCGAAGATTGACGATGGCTGTGAACCCTTGATTTCGCAGGTTGGCGGGCATTTCGTTGCAGCTTCGGACATTTCGACCGATTCAGGCAGTATTGGCTATGCGGTAATGCTTTTACCTAATGACAGTCCTGAAAAGTCTATTGAGTACCGCGATTTTGTAGAAATCATACTTGAGCAGTTTTCACTGATAGCAGGGCTAATCGAGGCCAATCAGCAATTGACCAGACACGTCAGAGCTGAAATGGGCTCTCTTGCATCCCCCGTTTTTGTTAGTGTAAATTAGCCTTATCCGCCCTGCTGCAAACGGACATATCTATCTCATTTTGCGATTTTCCACTCGGCTCAATAGAGTGTAACAAAAAAGCGGCGCAGGCCATCCAAGATACAATCATTTTTCTCTTGCAGTTGATATGCTATATATAGTAATATGGTTTAAGATAATTGAACCCCGCACTATAGGAATTATTAAAAAAAACGGTGCGGGACTAATAAGCTCTTTAGATAATTTGAAAACACTAATCCTTTTTGGATGCTTCGCGGAAAACAGCAACTTTTCTTGTAGAGAGGCGTTACGTAAGAGGATTGGTGTCCTTGATGTTCACACAAAAAGTGTGGAAAAAACGGGACACCTTTCCTTGCGTTCTCTACTGGCTGTTGCTGGCCTTCTGCGAGCGCTTGATGGTGTCCCGTTTTTGATTAACGGCTCATCCATCTTGCATAAATCGTTCGTTCAAAACAAAACAGGAAAGTGTCATAAGGATAGTCTGCGCCGAAAGTTAGAAAGAAAAAATATTGAAATGTCCAGATTTTTCACTTGCATTTTGGTTTGGTATTCAGGTATAATGGTTAGTGGACAAAAACATAACAGACTTAAAGACTCGGCTTGAAAAATGGTAAGGAGAAAGAAGTAATGAAGAAGTTAATAATAATTGCGATTCTGGTTTTGCTGCCGGCCTGTGCGCAGGCAGTGCCCATTACCATTGAAATAAACGGCGAAGTCACAACTTTCTCTGATGGAACCGGCTTACTAAACACTATTCACGTCGGCAGTATTTTTTCAGGGATATACACCTATGATTCCACCACCGATGATAGTGGCGACGGACATCATCTACATAGTTCGCCCTATGGTATCAGTCTGTCTTTGGGCGGATATGAATTCAAGACAGCCCCAACCCATGTGAACCAGTTTGACATGTGGATGATAAACGATGGAGTGGAAAATGGAGTAAAGGATTATTATTTAGTCCGTAGCTATGAAAATGCTTTCCTCCCCAATGGTATTGCCATCAGCTTAATTCGATGGGATCTCAGAGACAGTACGCACACTGCTCTTTCCTCAACCGTTTTGCCGACAACGGCACCATTGCTATCTGCGTGGGATTATAACTATGTGGAAATCTACGGTGGAGATAGCCAGGGTGGTTTCTATCTTGGCGGAACAGTTACGCAAACCATCTTGATTCCGGAGCCATTAACAGGTGTCCTAATGATAATGGGCGTGTTTCTCTTCAGACGCAGGCGATAATCTCGGACATCAATTAGCTAACTTAAAGCTGTAAGGTCATGCTATGTCTAATGGAAGTTGTAGACAATCATAATCTAAATTTTTAGGTAGGAGGAATTATGTATAAATCAAATAAATACCCATTCATAAAAAAATTGTTGCCAGTTTTTATAGGGCTGTTCTTCTTAACAGTTTCCCATTCGCCTGTTGTTGCCGTTGATTTACCTTTTGACCCCAACGATTATAATTTTCTGGTTTACATGCCTCAAGGCGGCCAAGACAGCATCGTGCAAGCGATGACAAACATTTTGGGTACAGCGTTTAATCCCTATACGGATGTCAGAACATCAGACCAAGGAAAGCACGTCACGGCGGAAGATTTGGCAACACACGACATTCTGATTGTCGGATGGAATTCCAACGGAGACACCAACGGGCTTGATGCCGATATTCTGGCAAATGGCATCACCGGCAGAGTTATTCTGAGCGGACACGATTTAGATTTCCACACCGTTGAGGGGCCTACTGTGCCAGCACAAACTATGTTGATTCAGGCAATTAACTATGTTCTGGAAGGCAGC
>CAYTQR010000095.1:0-7853 GCA_964440045.1 uncultured Planctomycetaceae bacterium
ATGGCAGATTTGATAAGCTCGTCCTTGTCTATCTGCTGGTACGGTTCAAGCGTGAAATCCCAGGTGTATTCGTCAATTTTTGTCGTAAAAGCATCCGAAAAAAGGTCAAAGCCAACAACATCGCGCAACGGCCTTTTCAGGTTTTTGTGAGTATTAAGTGTCTGGTAACCCTCCTTTGTGATCCTGACAGTATAGTCGCCATACCATTCGAAACCCACAGAGACCGGCGATACCCCAATCTCCTCGTCATTCAGCACGACAAGGGCGCCGGCAGGCTCAGTAACGATAGTAAGCTTCCTCTGGACGCAGCCTATGCAAAAACAGAACAGGACACAAAGGATTATTAACGCGATATTGGGCAGTTTCCGTACTGACATAATTGGCTCCAAAATAATCGACCCTTACAGGATAATTATCTGCTAAAAACAATACGCTGTCAATGGTTTTTAGCGGTTCTTTTGGGTGATTACTTCGTTGCCTTTGCCTGACCGCACGTCCTCAACGTACAACAGTACGCCTCCGGGCGGCAGCAGGCAAGCGCCTTGTACTAACCCAAAATTCCGCGCTAAAATAAAATAGGGTAATTACTAATTTCTCACTCAAATGGAAACATGACTAACCCAAAATCCCGCGCTAAAATAAAATAGGGTAATTACTAAATCCCTCGCTCAAAAGGGGTTTAACATGACTAACCCAAAACTCCGCACTAAAAAGGAAAAGGAGGGATGTTTTGCCATCCGCCGTCAGTAAACTTATGGCGGGACAGGCAGAGGACTCAGAGAATTTTTTAATCGCAGATTACACGGATTTACACGGTTTTGAACCACGAAGTTCACGAAGAAAACACGAAGTATTGCTTTAAGGCGTACATAAATGCACCGTCAAAATTCAAACAAAACCCTTTTTCAAACAAGCTTGAACCGGGTTTAGTGTTTGTCTTTTTCTGCCGTTACACGGCTATGCCTTAAAACAAAACGATTTTTCACTATGCTCCTATGCAGTATACTCCATACGAGTATAGTAACGTTAGGACTTTAAATTCAAAACTTATGCCTTGCTTACAAGTAACCCGTTCGGCTTCGCTCAGGGCAGGACTTGACGGTCGGCACACCGCTTTGACTTTTCGGCCGTTATACGGCCAAGTTTTAAAGCAATAAAAAAACCTTGTTGAAGCAAATAGTCGGTGGTATATAGTATTTAGTGAAGCGGGCCCTCGCAGTTTTGCCCCCTCCGTTTCTCGACGAAATGAAGCGAGGGGATAAATCAAAACTACCTGCCCCCGCGTTTCACGCGAAGCAGGGCGGCGGGAACGCAGGGATAAGTAAGGATAAAGGAATGACGGAAAATAGACACGGATTTAGAACTAAAGCTAATTATTGCTGGGTATAAAAATAAAAAGGAGCAGGTATGTACAAAGACGACATTTTTGACCTAATCAGACAGTCGCCGCTAGAGATTGATACCGAAATACAAATGAGCGGACGCCCACCAACTATGGCAAACTCTGAATTTCTTACAAACAAGGAACAGGGTGATTGGGCAGAAAAAATTGTCTTTAAAGCAATCAATGAATATTCAGAAGATTATTTTACCGTTGAATATGGACGCTCTGAATCAATAGCAGCAGGTGATGATGGGTTTGCTGATTTTTATATGGAGTATCAGAATGAGCTTAATGCTATAGGGAAACGGCCAGATCTCCTAATATTTAAGGTCAGCGATTTCCCTGATAGAAGTATTGATATTGAAAATGACGAGAACATAATGAAAGCAGTTGCTGCACTCGAGGTTAGATCAAGCTCGTTTTTAGCAGACAAATATGCCGCATTCATGCGAGATAGGCAAGGGCAGGCCATTAATAAATGCAACGAAATCAGAAACGCAATTTTGGGCACTGATATCGGAAATCTTTTAAAGCGCAAAAACGAAACAATATACAATCTCATTTCAAATGCTAATAATGATACCTTTAGAGAATTAGACTTTCGGCGTCCTTCTTGGTCATTAACAAAAGATCTGAGAGATTTAACATCATTATTGCGAGAATTAAAAGGAAACATAAAAATATTACATAAACGTGATTATTTAAGCATCACACCAAAAATGGAAGATATTGCTCTTGTAAACAGATGGATACAAAAATATAACGTCAAACATTTCTACTTACAGGTATTTTTCGACAAAGCGTATATAATATCTTTCAAAGATATTTTGGCTTTAGTCTCAAACGATAGCAATGAGGGTAATAATTTCTCGATTGAGCAAGATGTAAAAAATCAAGGTAAAACCACAATAAAGATAAATGTACAAATTGGGAAAGAAATCCTTGGAAAGATTGATATGCCTGAACATAAATCTGCTATGAAAGAGTTAGACAGGGGCCGCCTTCTGTTTTATGTGACCTTTGAAGGTGGCAAAGGGTACCTCGATAACGAAATACTCATAAGGGATGTCATTAATGCGTGAATCAAAATATATAGATGAAACCCCGCTTAATCACAGGAAAGATTACGGTCAGTTTTTTACGCCACCCCCTGTTGCGCGACTTATGGCAATATGGGTAATGAAAGGTAACCCAAAAACAATATTAGATCCTGCATTTGGCTTAGGTGTTTTTTACGAGGAAGTAAAAAAGCTAAATCCAAACAATCAATTTATGTTCACAGGACATGAGATTGACAATCATATTATCGCTTGTCTTGATGGTGATGGAATAAAGCCAGATCTTCAAGTTATAAATAGTGACTACCTTGAAGCTGAAGTGGGTTACTTTGACGGTATCATCTGCAATCCTCCATATATGAGATTCCAAAAATTTCTAAAACGCCATGATGTATTACAGAAAATCGAAGATAAAATAGGCAAAAAACTTGTTGGCTATTCTAACATCTCTTCTATATTTCTTGTTAAGTCCTTAAAAGAGCTTAAAATTAACGGCAATTTAGCATATATTATGCCATTTGAGTTTTTTAATACTGGTTATGGTAAGGAAATTAAGAAATGTCTCCTTGAAAATCACTTGTTAAAACAAATAGTAATATTTTCAAATGAAAAGGAAATTTTTCCAGAGGTAACAACAACAGTCTGTGTACTTCTTTGTAAAAATGACGGAAAAGATAAAGCTATAAAAATAACGGCTATCAAGGCCAATGAAGAATTTCACAAAATATCTGATATAAGTAATTTCTACCAGCGGGAAATTCTCGCTTCGGATTTGCCATATAACAAAAAGTGGACACCTCTTATATTATCATTATTCTCTGAAGAGAAATCTCCAAATGATTTCTGCAGATTATCTTTTTATGGTACGGTTACGAGGGGTATTGCTACTGGGGCTAATGATTTTTTTGCGTTAACAAAATCAAAAATTGAAAAGTGGAAATTGGACAACAATAATATTTGCAAGTGCGTTACAAAAAGCTCTCAAATACGCAAAGCGGTATTTACTAAGCATGATTTTGGTAGGCTGTACAATGCAGATAAGCCAGTGCATTGTTTAGATGTGAAAGATCACGAGAAGCAAGAAATACAAGAATATATAAACGAAGGTGAAAAACTTGGATATCACGAGAGGTATCTGACGAAAAAAAGGAATATTTGGTATAAAATTGAAAACAGAAAAACAGCTCCAATTTTATTCGGTGTGTTTAATAGGGGCCGCTTAAAAGTAATACGAAATTTTACAACAACAATAAATTTTACATGCTTCCATTCATTTTACCCAAATCTGTTTGGTCAGCGACTTATAAACAAGTTGTTTGTGTATTTACTAAGTGACATAGGGCAAAAGATAGTAAGAACTAATAAACGAAGCTACGGTGATGGATTAGATAAATTTGAACCAGGTGATCTAAACGATAGTTTATGTCCGAGTCAAAAACAATTTGGAATGATTGATGATGAAGATGCTGAAAAAGTAATTGAGCTTGCTAAAATTGATGAAGAAGCGGCAATTCAAATGAGTAACAATTTGATAGAAAGAATCATGAACGCCCAAAAAACCGATGCCCCTGACCACTGTTCCGCAACGATTCTTAGCGGCAGATAAGCTTGAGCGTTGAGCGCAGGAAACAAGGCTGTTGATGCAGGAAAAATGTTTGTCTGAATTTTTTAAAAAGATTGAATAAAGTGGAGCCCCGCGATAAATTGATGCGGGACCCTTCGACTTTGCTCAGGGCGGGGCAGGCCGCCGCACCTATTCATTTTATCGCAGCAATATAGGAATAATTGAATAGTAAATAGGTGCGGGACAGGCCGATTAAAAAATGTTCCCTTTTCAATAAAAGTCGGGCAAAAACGGTGATTTTGCCGGAAAAAGCATTATTTTTGATTTTAGAGGACATCGGTCTGCAAATATAGGGGCCCCTTCGATAAACTCAGGACAGGTTTAATATCTGGAATGTATCTGTGGGGGTTGTTATAATGTGTTCGGCGAATTTTATCAATTTTTCAGGAGTCCCTTAAATGTGTGAACATTGCGGCTGTAATCAGGAAAAGAGTTTGAAAGACAAGGTTGCCGAGGTAATCGACAGCATCCGTCCGATGCTGCAGAACGACGGCGGTGATATAGAATTCGTGGAACTGACCGAGGACAATTCAGTAAAGGTCCGGCTCCAGGGCGCCTGTCGCGGCTGTCCGGGCGCACAGATGACGTTAAAAATGGGGGTTGAAAGACTTCTTAAGGAGCGTCTAGGCGAAGTGAAAGAGGTTATTGCGGTAAATTAAAGGGAGCGATTTTTATTGGCTGCCAGCGAAAACAGGTCTAAAACAGTCATAGTAATGCCGGCGTATAACGCTGCGGCAACTGTGGAAAACACTGTCAACGATATTCCTGCCGAATTCCGCAACGATATTATTCTCGTTGACGATTGCAGCAAGGATAATACCGTCGAGATTGCCGAGAGGCTGGGGCTGACGGTGATTCGGCATGATAAAAACCGGGGCTACGGAGCAAATCAAAAGACCTGCTACGATGCTGCGCTAAAACGCGGCGCCGATATAATCGTAATGCTGCATCCCGATTATCAGTATGACAGCCGACTGATTCCTTTCTTCATAGGTTTTATTCAGAAAGGTATTTGTGACTTGATGTTAGGCAGCAGGATTCGAACAAGGGCCGAGGCCCTAAAATCAGATATGCCGATTTACAAATATATAAGCAACAGAATACTGACCATTACCGAGAATCTCGTATTAGGACAAAATCTCGGCGATTTTCACAGCGGGTTCAGAGTTTACTCTCGAGCGGTACTGGAAAAAATACCCTACCATATAAATTCCGATGATTTTGTTTTTGATTCCCAGATACTTGTCCAGGCAACATATTTCGGATTTAAGATAGCCGATGCTCCTGTGCCCTGCCGATATTTCGCCGAGGCTTCAAGCATCAATTTCGTCCGCAGCACAACGTACGGCTTATCGACCTTATATGCGCTTTTGCAGTTTATTCTTCAAAAGAACAAATTATCGAAATTCAGAATATTTGAGCCGGGTGAGGCTGTTTCTTCCTGATGAATTATTTTGCATTTCCTGCCGGCAACGGTTTGAGGCGGTACAGATTTATATAGCGTCTCCGGTTGACTCTAAACTGAGTGATAAACTGATAAGGTCCAATATCCTTTGCTATATAAAGAGGTGCAATGTTCGACATTTTCCAGTATTTGTAATAGTGATTTTGCGGAGTAAGCCCCATTCTTGAATCCCATGCCACATAAGTGATATTTCTTTTATAGCATTCAAGAACAAAATCCTGCGGATTATTCGCATCAAAAGTATTTGTATGAATAAAACAATCGTTATAATCAGGCGCCATCGCCTGCAATATAATAGGCACGGTAAGTACCATTTTTTCATTTGGTTCGGCATTTTCAAGATACCAGTCTAAAAGATATTTAAACTCTATATCCCTTTGGCCGTTTCCTACCACGCCTGCTACCGTAAACTGATTGGAGACAATCATCAGAACCATTAAGACCAGGATAACAAAATATGTCAGCAGATTGCCTTTGTGAGCAAAATATACAGCCACGAGAGATATGCAGACTACAAGTATCGAAACAGCAGGCAGAGAAACGCTGTCTTTGCTCATTGATGCTATTTTGGGCAGATAGCCAAACAGGATAAGAGCCCAGATAAGCGATATTAGCACAACGAACGATTGTGCAATAACCACAGTCCATTGCGGTATTTTGCCTGTATCCTTTATTAGTTTCCAGAAGCTATACAGGCCGTAAATACATATCAGCATAAATATCGCAAAAATGGTCGCATGGTATCTATGAAGGGGATACGGGTATTGTGTGTGAAGCCAGAAATACGGCAATAGAAATATCAATAAAATCAGTATCTTCCACTGACGTTTCCACAGGCCGTATATAGAGCCGAACAGGAAAGCTATAGTGGCAATGATTTTGCTTGAGGTCATAAGTATTGTCGTAACGGCTTTGGCGGCCTGCGGGTGCGGCATAAAGAGCGAAGAGAACCCGACTTGCCATAGCATCTCTGCATGTCTTGAAAAACCAACTCTGCTTTTTACCCCGCCGGTAAACTGAGATCGAAAGTCCTTTGAAAATAAGCTATTAAAATAGTGTGTTCCTCCCTCTTCACCTGCCCAGGTTGCAAAAGTGCCAAACATCCAGATAGCCAGTGGAATTGTAGCGATTGAAGCGTAAACAAAAGCCATGATACGTTCTTTTTTGTCTTTGCCCTCTATCATATCCATAAGAAAGGCGCCAAAAATGAGCGCTGCGCCTTCATAACGTACCATTGTTGTCAGTGAGGCAAACAGGTATGCCCATTTTGACCTTATGAATATAAAGTAGAGCGTTATCCATATAAAAAACAGCAGCGTGGTTTCAGCAATAGCCTCTGTGAGCATCTGCAGCCCCCAGGGATTAATTATAGCGATTATGGCAAACCAGATGGCGGCTCGGCCGATAAGTTTTCTTGCAGCGAGCCATAAAAATACAATGGTCAGAGAATGCCCTATTGAATTAAGCAGCCACCCGCCGGGAAATTCGGGGCATGGTCCGCCAGTAATATGTCCGAACAGTACCTGTAGTATGCCAACCAGCGGCACGCGCTTAAAAGTGCACGGCATCTGGAAAGACAGAAGTTCTCGACCAATAATCGCAAAACAGCTAAAATCAAAATGCGGCACAACCTGATGACCCCAGTATATAACAGCCTGGTAAATACCAAATGTTAGCAGAAGGAAAAATAAAAAGGCATCGACACGTTTTTTTCTTGTTTCCATCTGTAGTGCCAACTCTGGAGAAGGAGTCTTTTTTGAAAATTTAACGTTTTTCTGTCTTTTTCTCTTCATAGTTTAAAACCTGCTTGAGAACTTCTCTGATTTTTTTGCCGTTTGGCCGGACAATAATGCCTTTTTCGGTGATTATCGCAGTGATATTTTCGGCAGGTGTTACATCGAAAGCAGGATTATACACTTTCAGACCTTCAGGTGCAATCTGAACATTCATAATCATCGACACTTCGACAGGGGCCCTTTGCTCAATCGGAATCTGGTCTCCGTTTTCCAATTTTAAATCAAAGGTACTCGACGGAGCAGCGATATAAAATGGCACATTGTGCGCCTTTGCAAGAATACTTAAGGTATATGTTCCGATTTTATTTGCGGCATCGCCGTTGGCAGCTATTCTGTCCGCTCCAACAATAACGGCATTTATTTTGCCCTGTTTCATAAGCGCCCCAGCCATATTGTCGCAGATAAGCGTAACATCAATCCCGGCCTGTGTAAGCTCCCAGGCAGTAAGTCTTGCTCCCTGCAGAAGCGGTCTTGTCTCATCGACATAGACTTTGAACTTTTTGCCTTTTCTCTGCGCTTCAGATAC
>CAYTQR010000096.1:0-7829 GCA_964440045.1 uncultured Planctomycetaceae bacterium
AGAGCGTCGGTTTCCTAAACCGAAGGTCGCAGGTTCGAATCCTGCCGGGCGTATTGCGAACGGCAGGATTCGAACCTTAAAGGGGTGTGGGGAAAATATTTCCCCACGCTTTCGGGGTGACAGGGAGCGAAGCGACCGCCAGAGGGGCAGAGCCCCTATGGAAATTTGCTTTGCAAATTTAGGTTCGAGGCCGAAGGCCGGATTCCTGCCGGGCGTATTTTTGTAAGTGATTTATTTACAAGTTGCCCTCAAACATTATACATCACGAAATAGTAAAAAATCGTATAGAAATAGTAGATCAACGAGAGAGTTAGTCAACACGCCGGCCAATAAATATCCAATCGTATTTCTTCGATGGTTTAGCAGCCGAGTCCCAATGGTATAATGTCTGGTCCAGAGAGAAGGTTTCTACCAGACCAACTTGACGATAGTGGGAATGTATGTATCTTTTCGACCAGTCAAAGATTAATTTTCCCGAATTTTTTTGAACCAGCCAGGAATCATAAAAGTTCATAGATACAATGTATTTTGGTTTATTGACTTCTATCTGACTAATCATTTCACGCTGCATCCGGGCGGCATAAGGCTGCGGCTCCATAAGCGGATAAGTATAGATATAAGAGGTAGCAGAGCGTCTTTGTGAATAGAAAAATATCTGCGGTTCGGAACCTAATACAGCTATTTTGTCATCCTTATTGGAATGGCTCTTTATGAAATTTGCTATCTCAAGGGTCTCAGGGAAAGGATTAAGACCAAAATTATACCTTGAAACCATAGAGGCATCAGATTCGGTAAGATAATCTCTCTGACTGTAAAAACTTTGGAGCCAGACAGCTAAAATAATTAAAATTGAAATAAAACCTGTTTTAGTAATCGACTTAATATATAAACCGAGTAAATCATGAACTGCAATAATGCCTACAGCGGCCAGCACGCTAAGAGCCGGCAAAAAGAGAACGAAATAATGGGTACGAAAAAACAAACCTGGACAAACTGCCAGGAAGGAACAAACGATAAAGCAGGCAATGAATACGCTGTGTTTGCGAATTTTCCTGTTCCAGATAATACTCAAAAGGCCTAATAAAGCTGACAACCAAATAAATCGTACAGGCGGTATAATTTTTGCCAAAGTATCTTTAAGCGTAACAAAGCCCTGCTTGAGAGGAACCATGCTTATATATCCACGTGCATATTCGAATGTCCAGAACCAGAATTTTTCGAATACTCCACAATGCCATAAAATCAGACAGGTAATCAAAAACGGCAAAATTGCAGAAAGCCAATAGACTAATATAATTGAAATAAGGCTTCTCCAATCCAACGGCTTTTGGCAAATCTGTTTGGCCAGCAGGAACAAAAAGCCAAAGACTATAAACCCCGCACCGTGCTGTTTCATCATAAAAGCAATACCTAACAAAATGCCGCCTGCTGTCAGGTATAGATATTTTTTCGTGTCAACAAAATTAATTAAAAGTATTATCCCGGCAACTGCGCCAAGAACGACAAAGTTCTCCGCATTAGCAGTTGCGGTAATTTTGCTGCTTACAGAGGTTATTGCAAAAAAAACTGCAGATGCCACCCCGGCAATCGGCCCAAAAAGCTTTTTAGTCAGGACAAAGAGCAAAAGAATTGTCGCGATATTGACAACCATTACCCCTGTATGGATGCCGGAGGGGGTCTGGCCGAGGCAGGCTAAAATGACTGCATAGGCGGCATAAATGCCGGGCATTTTCATATTGTAAGCCTGCGAATATGGAGGAATGCCATCCAGCATCAACTGGCCGGCGTAAGCATATTCACCTTCATCACGCTCAAGGGGGGCATCAAGAGTACGAACTCGGATAATGACCGTGACAGCAACGAGTGTCAGGAAAACTATTACCAGGCAGGCATTGAGCAGGGCGATTTTAGGATTTGATGATTTTTGAATATCAGATGACACTTTTTTGTTCTGCTTTTTACCAGACTTTAAGGACATCATTATTGCATTCCCAATATTATATATTACAATACTATCAAATATGAATAAAAAGGAAACAAAAAACAGTCAAAATAAGAAATTCATCTTCACAATACTGATTAAGCAACATTTTTTCTTTAGACAGCATATAATCTTTCATATACAATATATATATTATGACGACAACGGATGATTTTAAAAAGGCTGTTGATTTAATCAACAAATCAACAAGCTGGATTGTTACTTCGCATACCAGACCCGACGGTGATGCCGTGGGTAGTATGAAAAGTATGTGCCAGATTGCCTCCCAGCTCGGCAAAAAAGCGCAGCCTATTCTGCTTTCCCCGCCTGCAGACTGGTATAAATTTATCTTTGATGAGTCTGTACCGGTGCTTGGCAACGAGGTGAAACTTGAGGAACTCAAAAACGGTTCCTTCGCCTCATTTGACCTTGTGGTAATAGTTGATACAAACAGCTATGTCCAGCTTACTGAATTTGACAAATGGCTCAAGGATTCAAAGACTCCTGTACTTGTTATCGACCATCACCTTTCAGGAGATGGGCTGGGAACGGTTGAAATTGTCGATTCAACGGCAGCGGCTACCGGCGAAATAATATTCGATTTGCTTAAAGCTGCCGGCTGGGAAATTACCCCGCAGATTGCCGAGGCCCTTTATATCGCTATTTCGACCGATACAGGCTGGTTCAAATTCGATAATACTGACGCCAGAGTGATGCGCAACGCATCGAATCTTATCGAACTTGGCGCCAAGCCGGCCCGAATTTATCACAAGATGTACCAGAACTATTCACCTGCAAGACTTAAACTTCTTGGCAGGATGCTCGAAAATCTCGAACTTCATCACAACGATAAAATTGCCCTGCAGATTATTATGCGTTCTGATTTCGATTCGACCGGCGCTACGGGGACGGATACCGAAGAATTCGTCAATGAATGTCAGCGTGTAAACTCTGTCGAGGCTGCTGCACTTTTTGTCGAACTTAAAGACGGTGGCTTTAGATGTTCGCTGCGAAGCAATGGCGCGATTGACGTTCGCCAAATTGCCGCCAAATTCGGCGGCGGCGGGCATAAAGTCGCAGCAGGCGTAAATCTCAAAGGCCCGCTGGAAAGCGCTAAAAAAAATATTCTTGATGAATTCAAAAAACAGTTGTCGGCGAAGTAGTTTATTTGAATGTCTTTACTTTGATTTGGCCGGCGGGGGTTACAAGAACAGTTACAGCGCCGTCTTGGGGGGTATAATAGCTTTGTTCAAAGGCCTTTATTTCCTTGCTTACGCCGACAAGCCGAGACGCTGAGCAGCTTGTTATCAGAATTTCCGGCTTAAAATGACTTAAAAAAGCCGCATCGATTGTCCTTGCTGAGCCGTGATGAGGAGTAATCATTATATCAACATCTAATTGGGGGTTTGAATTTATAAGCTGATTCTGAACATCAGCGGTTATGTCTGAACAAAACAGGATTTTCCTGTCGGCATATTCAAGCAAAAGTACAAGAGAAGATTCGTTATCTGATAAAACATCTCCTAATGATGATGTTTTCGGCCATAAAAGGGTGATAGTAGTTTTGCCGAGCGGGATTTTTTCAGGTGCAGGTGCCAAAAAAAGATTTTTTGATTTAAGAAACTCATTGAGCAGTGAAGCGGTATTTGATTGAGGAACGCTCTGAATAAACTGCGGGGTTGTATAGATATTAGCGCAATTGTGTTTTTTGAGGATTTCCGGCGTGCCGTTGTAGTGGTCAATATCATTATGACTTATAAATACAGAATCAATTTCATCGGCAGCGATGTAGTCAAGAAAGGGATTTATGATTCTGTTGCCGGGGTTGTTTTTTGACATTGAACCTGCATCAATGATGATGTTATTTTTGCCGGGCAGTTGTGCGACAACAGCTTGCCCATGACCGACCGACAGAACGGTAAATTGCAGATTATCTGAATTTCTAAAATATCCTATAGAAAAAGCAGAGATAAGCAAAAGTATTATTGCTGCAGGATAGAGGAGATTTTTGGCGGGTCTTGTAAATGGAAAGAGACGCCATAGTAAAATAAGTATGTAAAAAAGTAATATTACCTGTATCACCGGCTTGCCGATGGTTATATGGGAAAACGGCACTTTGGCAAAGAATATAACAAGATGCGAAAATACATCAGCTAAAAATGTTATTATAAGGCCGATGAGCAAAGCTAAAGTCGGCAGCAAAAAAGCTAATATAATTTTGAGTACTCCCAATACCAAAATAGCTGCAACGAGGAAAAACGCAGGAATCGTCCAGATGGCGGTAAAAGGCTGAAGCTGATAAAAATGCCAGGCAAGTATCGGTATGATTGCCAACCAGGCGCTGCATCCGGTAGAAAAGGCAGCAAGTATTATTTTCAAGATTGTATAAAGATAATTTTTTCTCAAATTTCTAAAAGGCCTGAAAAGGAAATTAAAAAACAAATTGTTGAATAAAACTATACCGCCAACCGCTGTGAACGATAGCTGAAAGCCGGGACTCAAAAAGTCCATCGGTCTTATGAGCAGGATGAAAATAGCCGCAATAGCCAAGCTGTTAGGGACTTTTGACTGACGATTGAATATTCGACCACAGAGGAGGATGATAAACATTGTTCCCGCGCGCAGTGTGGGCGTTCTGGCAGGAACTATAAGTAGAAATATAATTATCGTGATAATAGCGGCTATAGCTCGGCCCCTGCGCAAAAGCCCCGCCTTTTTTGCCAGCCACCAGGCAAAAGCGGCGATGATGCCGACGTGCAAACCGGAAAGGCTGATAAGATGCACCAGGCCGGTTGTAATAAAAGCATTGTAAAGTTCTGGGCTAATTTTGCTGCGATTGCCTAATAGGAGCGCTTCAATTAGACCGGCAGAATCGTCAGGTTCAGCATCATCAAGCAAAGCAGCGGTTGCAAGCTGACGTAATTTTGTTCTTACTTTGTTGAACAATGACTTTGATATTTCTTCCTTACTGTTAAGTATTGTTACAGCATCAACGGATTTGACTGAAGCAGAGATAAAGACACCATTGCGGTTCATATATTCGGCGGTATTAAACTGGCCGGGGTTGTCCTGCGGGTAAAATTTTCGCAGCCTGCAAAAGGCTTGAAGCTCGTCACCAGTCCTTAAATTATTTACATCTTCAGATATATAGAACTTTATTTTGCCGCTTGCATTTGTCCAGCCTTCGGTGGTTTTTATATCGGTAACTTTTGCATAAAATGTCGTGTATGGCAAAGACAGAGAAAATCTTGAAAAGAGCCAGTCGTTTGCATCTGCAGCTACAATTACAGGCTTGGAAATGATTTGGGCTTTTATATGGGCGAAGGTAAAATCTTCAACGGCAATATTACGGATGTCATTTGGCCCGGGGGTGTTGTATTTTATCAGCCTGATTGAGCCGAGAGATAAAAAACAAAATAGGACAATAACAAAGGTAAGGTTTATTGAAACTTTTTTTAAGAGCAGTTGAGTAATCTGCAAAACCGTGCATATAGTTAAAACGATTAGATAAACGAATAAGGGTAATTTAAAGTAGAATTGCAAAACAAGTCCGATGATTAAACTAATAGCGCCCAGAAGGGCAGGATTATTTAGCAAGTCTTCTTTGAGCAGCGTCGGCTTTGGAATCAGTTGATTTTCAAACTCCTCGATTTTTTGCCGTATTTCGTCCAAGGCAATTCCAATGCCGTCTATGGCAATTTTATTTTTTAATGACTTTCATTCCATTCATATATGGCTGCAGGACTTTTGGTATATTGACCGAGCCGTCTTTGTTTTGGTTAAGCTCAAGAATTGGTATCAGTATTCGCGGCGAAGCGATAACGGTATTATTGAGCGTATGGCAGAAGAGATTTTTCTTACTTTTGCTGTCCTTGTAGCGAAGGTTCATTCTTCTTGCCTGGAAGTCGTAGAACTTACTTGCGCTGTGCGTTTCGCCATAGCTTTTCCTTGACGGCATCCAGGCCTCGATATCATATTTTTTCGCCTGGCCCCGGCCGAGGTCCCCCGTGCAAACCTTTACGACGCGATAGGGAATTTCCATAGCCTGCATTACGCCTTCGGCATTAGCCTGGATTTCCTCGTGGAATTTCGCACTCTCGCCAGCGTCGTTTTCACAAATGACGACCTGCTCGACCTTGTCGAACTGGTGAATTCTGTAAAGTCCATAGGTATCTTTCCCCGCAGCGCCTGCTTCTCTGCGATAGCAGGTACTCATACCCACAAATTTATACGGCACTTTTTTCTGCTGTACGATTTCGCCCATAAAATAAGCAGTCAAAGGCACCTCAGCGGTGCCGGCAAGATTTAATTCGTCCCGCTCCATTTGGTACGTTTGCTCTTCTGCGCCTGGGTAATAACCAGTGCCGGCCATCGCCTCGTTTCTCATAAGCATTGGTACCGAAAAGGGCACATAACCTTTTTTGATCATAAAATCCATCGCGAAACGAAGAGTCGCCCAGTGCAGCAGGGCACCTGCGCCCTTTAAGAAATAATTCCTCGTTCCCGCTAATTTGACAGCTCTTTCAATATCGATTATGTCAAGAGCTGTACCGAGCTGGATATGGTCCTTCGGCTCAAAGTCGAATTCTCGAATTTTGCCCCATTTGGACATCTCAGCATTTTCCGTGTCGTCCTTACCTTCGGGCACATCTTCATCAGGCGGTTGGGGGACAGCAAGCATCAGTTCGTCAAATTCCGGCTGAAGAGTTTTGCACTGCTCGGCAAGAGCAGCCTCTTCATTTTTGAGTTCGCCAAGCTTATTTAAGGTTTTCTGCTTTTCGTCGCCTGAAAGTTTCGGGATTGATTTTCCAAGTGCATTTTTTTCAGTTACTATTTCCTGCAGACGAGTTTTTGCCTGCCGCAGGTTTGAGTCAAGTTCAAGCAGTTTGTCAATATCGACCTTGAACCCTTTTGCCTCACAGGCAGCTTTGAACTTTTCCGGATTTCCGCGAATTTCTTTTATATCTATCATTGGTTAAATCTTTTCACTATAACCACGTTATTCTGACCGCCGAAACCGAAAGATTCATTCATTGCGATATCGACCTGTGCCTTTCTCGGCTCATTCGGCACATAGTCCAAATCAAGGTTCGGGTCAGGGTCATTTAAGTTAATCGTCGGCGGCAATATATTATCACGGATTGCAAGGACACAGGTAATCAATTCTGCCGCTCCTGCGGCGCCGATTAAATGGCCGAGCATACTCTTGACGCTGCTTACAGGGGTATTTTTGGCCTCTTCCTTAAAGACCTTTTTTAAGGCAAGGGTTTCGATGGAGTCATTTTCGCCGGTACTTGTGCCGTGCGTGCTCACATAGTCTATATCTTTATAGGATAATTTCGCGTCTTTCAGAGCCGCTTCGATTGCCGCAACCGCACCGCGAGCTTCTTCGTGCATATCGGTTACGCGGAAGGCGTCATTGCTGCTGCCGTAGCCGATTATCTCAGCGAGGATTTCGACGCCGCGATTCCTGGCTGATTTGAGCGTTTCAAGAATGACCATCGCAGCACCTTCGCCGATGACGAATCCGTCTCTGCTTGCACTAAATGGTCTCGATGCCGTTTGCGGGCTGTCGTTTCTTGTCGAAAGGGCGGTGAGACGACTAAATCCGGTAACGCCCAACGGATGTATCATCGAATGGGCTCCGCCTGCGATAACAATGTCAGCCTGGCCTGACTGAATCATTTTAAATGCTTCGCCGAGGGCCTGCGTACTTGCGGCACAGGCGGTAAGACAGCTCCTTGACGCCCCGCGAGCGCCACTGAGCATTGCCACATGAGCGGCCGGCATATTCGGCTCCTGCTCAAGTTCATAGTAAGGCTGCATTTTGCCAAAGGCAACAGAGGCC
>CAYTQR010000097.1:0-7821 GCA_964440045.1 uncultured Planctomycetaceae bacterium
TGTCTGTACTGTCAGGTAGGACGCACAACGGAAAAAACGATAAAAAGACAGCAATGGGTAAATATAGACGAAATCATTGCTGAATTAAAAAACAAGCTGTCAACTAAGCCCGATTTCATTACTCTTTCCGGCTCAGGTGAACCGACACTGTTTGCCGGTTGTGGTGAACTGATAATAAGAATTAAACAGGTTGTTGATACGCCAATTGCGGTTTTAACCAATGGCTCGTTGCTGTTTATGCCGGAGGTTCGCGAAGAATTACTCAGTGCTGATTTGGTGATACCTTCGCTTGATGCGGGCGATGAAGAGACCTTTAAAAAGATAAACCGGCCGGTGCCGGGGATAACCTTTGATAAAATGTTGCAAGGCTTGATTGATTTTCGCAAAGAATATACCGGTAAATACTGGCTGGAGATTTTTCTGGTTGCAGGTTTGAACGATAATGATGAACAGATAGAAAAAATTGCCGGCTGCATCGAGAAAATCGATCCTGATAAGGTTCAGCTTAATACAGTAACCCGGCCGCCTTCTGAGGATGTAGAGGCGGTTAGCCGGGAAAGACTCGGCCGGATTGCTGAAAAGATATGTAAAAATGCCGAAGTGATAGCTGATTTTAGAAGCGATGATAAAGCAGGTGATCTCAAGGTCAAAAGTGATGATATTGTCGAAATGCTCAAGCGCAGACCTTGTACGGCAGAAGATATAGTCAAGGGACTTAAAATACCGAAGCTCGAATTGCTGAAACACATCGAGCATCTGCTAAGAGCCGGGGAAATTGAATCTGTCAGACAGAATGACATGATTTATTATAAAGTTGTTTAGGGATTTATGAGCCAGCAACAGATTAAAGTCGTTTTTCAGCCGCAGGGCAGGGAGGTTTATGTTCTGGCCGGTACTAAAATAACCGAAGCTGCTGCTTTAGCGGGGATAATAATAGATACACCCTGCGGCTCAGAAGGAACGTGCGGCAAATGCAGGGTAAAAATCATATCGCCGAAAAGCAAACCAACAGAAGCGGATAAAAATACCTTCAGCGCCAATGAACTTGAGGAAAACTGGCGATTGTCTTGTCAAAACAGCGTTTTCAAAGATACCGTTATCGAAGTGCCGCGGGAATCTATTTTGGGAGCCGAGAAGATAGTTGTAGATTCGAGCATTCTTCAGACAATCAGTCCGGATGCGCCGAAACGTGCCGGGGATAAATGCTTCGGCGTTGCTGTTGATGTGGGTACGACAACGCTGGCAGCTTCACTCGTCAATCTCAAAAACGGCGATGAGATTGCAGTAGTCGGCAGTATCAATCCCCAGATTAGCTACGGAGAGGATGTTGTCAGTAGAATAAAACACGCCGGTTCAAATCAAAACAACTTAATTGACCTCCAGAAGTTAATTGCAGGACAAATAAATGTAATGATAGGCCAGCTCTGCAGGCAGGGCGGGGTTGACAGGAAAAATGTTTATGAAATTACAATTGCAGGCAATACCGCGATGGAACATCTTGTCTGCGGAATAGACCCTTGTCAGCTTGGACAATTGCCTTTTGAGCCAAGTTGGCGAGGGGGAAATGAATTAGACGTGTCAGAGCTTAAAATAAACATATATCCCGAAGGTAAGGTTTATATGCTCCCGATTGTGGGCGGATTTATCGGAGGGGATATCACGGCGGGAATGTTAGCAGCGGATATACTAAACCAAAGGCAGCCTTTACTGCTGGTTGATATCGGCACCAATGGCGAAATTGTACTCGTAAAGGATAATAAAATCATGGCAGCATCGGCTGCGGCAGGGCCTGCAGTCGAAGGGGCGGGGATATCCTGCGGAAGCAGGGCTGTTGCCGGTGCGATTGAAGAGGTGAAATTTACCGATGACTGCATCTATTCGGTTTTGTCAAATACTGAGCCGGCCGGTATCTGCGGCAGCGGACTTATCGACATAGCCGCTGAATTGCTTAACGCAGGTATTGTCGATTCTTCCGGCAAAATCAATCCTTCTGCCCAGGTGCCGCCGAAAATTGCTGAAAGACTCATCGTAGATGCGAAAGGTCAGCCGGCGTTTGTTATTGCCGATGAAATCAAAGTTACACAGAAGGATATTCGTCAACTCCAGCTTGCTGTCGGGGCAGTCAGGGCGGGAATAAATATAATGCTCAAAAAGGCGGGTATAAAAGCAGGGGATTTGAAACGGGTGCTTATTGCAGGCGGGTTCGGCTATTTTTTACGCAGGAATCACGCCCAGCGGATAGGATTACTGCCGGGTGATATCAGCCATGAGAGGATTTCGTTTGTAGGCAATACATCTCTTGCGGGGGCTAAACTTGTTTTGCTGTCGAGCCAGGCGAGAAAAGCAGCAGAAAATCTTGCCGCCCAGAGTCAGCATATAAAACTATCTGCTGAGAGTAATTTTCAGGATGAATTTGCCTCTGCGATGATTTTCCCGACATAAAATGAAGAAATTGCCGCAAAGACACAAAGGCACGCAGAGAATGTATATTAAAAACTTAGTGTCTTGGTGCCTTAGTAGCTAATCATTGGGTATGTAAATTCTATGACTTTTGATGTAATCCAGCACATCGGGGTGCAAAAATTCTCCGGCATCCTGCCCATTGGTAATTTTTTCACGGATTTGGGTACTGCTCATAGTCAGCAGGGGGGTTTCAATCAGATTTTGCCGGAGTTTTTCAATATCGCTGTTGCTGAGTTTTTCAGCTAAGCTGCCGAGGTCGGGCTTGTCATATCCGCCTCGATACATCAGGCAAACGGTACATTCGCCGAGCAACTCATTTATTTTGTGCCAACGATGCAAATCTTTCAGCATATCGACGCCGATGAGCCAGTAAAGCTGACAATCGCCGCCAAACTGCTGCTTGAAATGGCGTATGGTATCGATTGTATAACTGGGTTCGGCCCTGTTAAGCTCTACGAGACTTATCTGGAAGAGATTTTTGCCTGCAATGGCGCATTTCAGCATTGCTATGCGGTCGTTATCGGCTGCGATGGGTTTCTGCTCTTTGTGCGGCGAACGCCTTGCAGGTATCAAAATTACCCTTGATGCCCCGATTTTCCGAGCTGATACCTGTGCAACGGCTATATGACCGATATGCACGGGGTCAAATGTTCCGCCGAATAAAACTATTCTTTCCGACATCGTTAAACTGTCCCGATAATGTGAAAAACTAATCGAGATATTATAAAAACTATCTAAGAAAACTCAAAACTATAAAAATTTCACAAACAAACTGTTGCTTATTTTAAGAAATTTTCCGTCAATTTCCTTAAAAACTTCTTTGAAATGCGAATTTTAACCAGTTTTGTAAAAAAAATTAAAAAAAATTCTTGCCAGACAAATATTTTGTGAATCAGTAACCTTATCTTTGGCTCAGCGTGTTTTTTTTGCGTGAATGAAAAGTACAATCAATCTTTCAAAACCAAAAAAATCGCTTATTTTTTTAAAATATCACCGTTTTTTTGATAGTTGTTCACAAATGTATTATGAAATTAATATGTTATTAAAACTATTTAAGATTTATAAATCGCCTCTGCTGTTTTGCTGTACCAGTATAACAGAACGGGTGCAGTGGTAAAAAATTGTGAAGAATTTTTAACTTATTTGACGATAAAGTTGTATAACAGACGAACTTATGATAAGAATTCATTGACAGGATTACAAAGTAGTGTAAAAAGATATTATTCAAATGAATCCTTTTTTACCGAAGGGAGGTGAATAATAATGGCTAAAAAGAAAGCTGCAAAGAAAAAAGCAAAAAGGAAAGTAGCAAAGAAGAAAGCTAAGAAAAAAGTAGCAAAGAAGAAAAAATAGTTCCAGGTAAAAGTCGTCACAGTACCAGATTTCGCCACGGTTAAACTTGACGGCAGTATAATGGAACTGTGAGCAGTGCTCAAAATTTTGATTTCAGCTCACAAGCTAACGGAAGATTCTGACGCCACGATAGAATCTTCCGTTTTTTTGTCTTTATCATCCTCCATAAAGTATTGACTCGCCAAAAATTTGCTGGTATAATCTAAAGCACTAAAGAGCAGAACTTCTTATTAAAGGGCAGTTTATGAAAAAGATTCGTTTGTTTTTGGTTGTTTCGATAGTAGTGGTTTTGGCGGGCTGTCAGCAGTCTGAGCAAAAGCAAGACTCCAGTATCTCCAGAAGAGACAGGCTCGTAGCTAATGAGAATATAAATCTCAAAAATGAACTAACTCGCTGTCAGAAGGAAATAGAAAAGCAACAGAATCTGCTTCAGCAGTGCAAACAGGAAAAAGCGAAAATAGAACAACAAGACGGCGAAACCATCGAATGGCTTATGAATGAGCTGCCGAAGGATCTGCTAAAAGATGTTGAATTGCTCACAAAAGAAAATGAGCAATTACGAGCTGAAATCGTTCGCCTCGGTGGCCAACTGTCAGAGGCGGAGAAAGCAGAGCAGTAAGATTAGTTGTATTTGGTTATTGCGCTATTGTTTAGCCCCCAAGCTTGTCTTGGGGGTTTTTCATTGCTGCCGCGACCAGGCCGGCAAACATCGGCTGAGGATGCAGCGGACGCGAAGTCAGAGACGGATGAGCCTGTGTTGCAATGAAATAGGGATGTTGGGGCAATTCGAGTATCTGCATAATCGGCTGGTTCGGAGCCTTTCCTGAAAAGACCATGCCTGCTTTTTCGAGCGTTTCAATATAGCGAGGGTCAACTTCATAACGGTGCCTGAATCTCATTCGGACAGATGGTTTGTTGCCGAAAAGCTTAAAAGCTGCTGTGTCCGGTTTGAGTTTTATATCGTAACCGCCGAGCCTCATATTGCCGCCGAGGCCTTCGATTTTCTTCTGTTCCGGGAGGATATCAATCACAGGATGAGGGCTGTCAGAGGCGATTTCCGTACTATTGGCGCCTTCGAGCTTGCAGATATTGCGTGCAAACTCGATTACCGCCATTTGAAAACCGAGACATATACCCAAAAACGGCAGATTGTTCAGCCGAATATATTTGATGCAGGCAATTTTACCTTCTGTGCCTCGGACGCCAAAGCCGCCCGGGACGATTATGCCGTCAACATCCTTTAAATGCTCAGCGACGTTCTTGTCGGTTATGGCACTTGTATCAATCCAGTCAATTTTAATCTTACAGCCGCCAGCTATGCCGGCGTGCTCCAGTGCGTTAATAATAGAAGCATAACTGTCCCGGACGGAGGTATATTTGCCGGTGATGCCGATGGTAACTTCGTGTTTCTCTTTGCCGATCTTGTCCGTGAAATCACACCAATCGGCCCAGGCAGCTCGTTCTTTACGCAGATCAATCCTGTCTTCTATATGCAAAAGTCTCAATACCTCAAAGTCCATTCCGTGGTCACGAAGCATTGCGGGTATTTTGTATATGCTCGCGGAATCTGCAAGGCTGATGACCCTGCCGATAGGGACATTGCTGTAAATGCTGATTTTCTGGCGAGCCTTTTCATCGACTACTCTTGCGGCCCTGCAGGCAATGATGTCAGGCTGAATGCCGCTTTGCATAAGCTGTTTTATGCCGAGTTGGGCGGCCTTTGATTTCTGTTCGCCGAGGATTTTTGGCTCGAGTATATATGTCAGCGCCACAAAACAGCAACTGTTGGGCCCTTCCTCGTAGGCAAGTTCCCGCATAGCTTCGATATAAAAGGCATTTTCAAGGTCGCCTGCGGTGCCGCCGATTTCGACAAATACGATGTCAGCGGCGGATTTTAGCGCAAGATTTCGCAGTTTTAGTTTTACTTCTCCTGTAACGTGCGGAATCATCTGAACGTCTCTGCCGAGGTAATCGCCGCGGCGTTCCTTATCGAGTACGTCACGGTAAATCTGGCCGCTGGTCGAAAAATTATCCCTGTTTAAATCCTTCTCGAGCATCCGCTCGTAAGTACCGAGGTCCATATCGCATTCCATCCCGTCGTCGAGCACAAAGACTTCGCCGTGACGAAAGGGGTTTAATGTGCCGGAGTCGATATTCAGATAGCCCTCAAGCTTTATCGGGGCGACCTTAAGGCCCTTGTCCTGCATAAGTTTGCCAAGGCAGGAAGAGAATATTCCTTTGCCCAGGCCGCTCATCACCGTACCCATAACAATAACGTACTTAGTTTTGCCTTTCTGGTAGCCTTTGGGTATCGGTGAAAAATATTCGTTTTCCACTGAAGAATCGCTTGTGCCTGCGAGTAATTCGTTTTTGTCAGTCATTGCCAACCTTATTTTAATTCTGGTGTCTTTTTACAAATTCGGCATACTGCTGCGGTGTGTCTATGCCATCGGCAACAGAGCTTACAAGACCGGTAAGTATCTGGTAGCCGTGTTCGAGAACCCGAAGCTGTTCGAGCTGCTCGATTTGTTCCAGTTTTCCAGCCGGTAATTTCGTTATATGCAAAAGAAAATCCTTTGTATAGGCATAAATACCTAAATGCCTGTAATAATCGCTCACATCGCCGACAGGGCCGTTTTTTCGGCAATATGGTATTACAGAACGAGAAAAGTACTTTGCAAACCTGTCTTTACCTATAATAACCTTGACGATATTCGCATCTGCAATCTGTTCTTTGCTTTCAAATTTTGCTATAAGTGTGGCCATTTTTGTCTGCGGGTTGTCAATCATAAGCCGGGCAAGCAGATTTATATTTGCCGGGTCAATGTCAGGCTCGTCGGCCTGGACATTTATAACGATGTCAGTGTCAATATCGGCAATTGCCTCGGCAATACGGTCTGTGCCGCTAAGATGGGTAGTTGCGGTCATAATACAGTCTGCATCGAATGATTTACAGGCGGAAAGGACTTTTTGGTCATCTGTGGCGATTATAACCTTATTGATTGCCTCTGCCTTGCGGACCTGCTCATAAGTGTGCTGGATAAGGAATTTGCCGGTGTCTTTAGCGAGAACCTTGCCTGGGAATCTTGTTGAATCGTAACGAGCGGGTATAACAGCTATAATCTTCATTTGTTTATTCTTATTATTGACCGATTATGGAATTCAACATATACAGGTAATCAGAAAGCAAACGGGTTATTAAGAACTTTTCTCCGACAGTTTGTTTACCTTTTTTACCCACTTCTTTTCTTAACTTGGGATTTTTTAGTAAATGTACGATTCTGTCTGCAAATCCTTCGGTATCTTTTGGCTCAAGCAGGAACCCATTCTTGCCGTCCTCGATTTGCATAGGTATGCCGCCCACATTGGATGCAACGACAGGCGTTTCTTTCCACAGCGCTTCTGTTACAGCAAGACAGAACCCTTCCCGGGTAGATTTTTGGATTATGACACTTGAATACCTTTGGATAGCATTCACTAATGTTTCATTATTTCCAACGACAAATAAAATATCACCACTTTTGAGAAACTTGTTGGCTTTTTGCTGAACCTTGCGGAACATTCTAAAACCTTCAGGGTCATCACTGGCGGCGTTGTAACAGAAAACCAATCTGCAATCGACTTTTTCCTTAACCAGCTTGAAGACATCTATTACTCCCTCCGGGTCCTTCCATGGGTCAAGTCTGGATACCTGGGTAATTATCGGTTTATCCGTAGGTATGCCGGCTTTGGTTATATGTTCAATAATCGTTTTGTCGCTGATGTCTTTGTTTTTCTGGCTAAGTGGATTAATAGCAGGAGATATTAGTCTCTGATTTACAGGCAGGTCGTCTTTGAAGTATTTCTCGCTTGAAAAAACAACCTGGTCATACTTCAATATAAAACCTTTAAGAAAATCCCAGAGTTCCTCATGCGGGTTGGTTAGGTCTATATGACAACGCCATATCCAGGGCTGATGTTTTCTATAAGACCTTATTAATGAAAGCGGTTGAGGATCATGAACGA
>CAYTQR010000098.1:0-7818 GCA_964440045.1 uncultured Planctomycetaceae bacterium
GTTCTGGAAAAAGGGCTCGACTCTGGAACAGCATTCGAAATCCTCTCAATTGACATAGCTGATATCGACGTAGGCGATAATATCGGTGCAAAATTGCAGGCCGACCAGGCCGAGGCCGATAAACGCAGGGCACAAGCTGAAGCCGAAAAACGCCGAGCAATGGCAGTTGCCCGCGAGCAGGAAATGCAGGCGTTAGTTCAGGAAAATCGTGCCAAGGTCGTTCTTGCCGAAGCGGAAGTTCCACTTGCTATGGCAGATGCCTTTAGAAAAGGCCATCTCGGCATAATGGACTATTATAAGATGAAAAATATCATGGCCGATACCGGTATGAGAGATTCGATTGCAAAACCGCCTAAAAAGGAATAGTAATCTTTTGAACTGAGAATATGTTGTCTCTATTTGAAAATCTGCTTGCCCCGTTAGAGACAGGCCACCTTTGGTGGCCGTTGGGCAACTTTGATGCCTTGTCTCTAACGGGGCTTGCCACTCACAGCAAGCCCAAAGGGGGCGCCTGGATACAGTTCGTCGTAATAATAGCTTTTATTGGCTTTTCTGTCATCAAGACATTTCTTCGAGCAAAATCCGAGGCACGGAAAAAAGAGTCCCAGCAAGGCGATTCTTCGTCTTCGCCAAAGCCTCGGCCTGTACCTAAAAAATACGCATCCGACGGCGGCTACAAAACTCTCCAGCAGCTTCGCGATGAAAAAAGAGCACAAATCCGGGCGGCTTTCGGGATACCGACACCGCCTGAGGAGAAAAAACTTGTCAGTACGCCACCACCCACCCCGCCGCAGCCGGTAAAACAGATTGAAAAACCTTTCCAACGTGTAAAAATTGCAAAGCCTTATGCCAAACAAGTCAGCAAACAACTTCACGTTTCCGCCCCATCGCAGAGTGATACCGACGATACCCACAAACTGCTTTTTTCCTCGCCGCAGGATTTGCGTACTGCAATATTGTATTATGAGATTCTCGGCAAACCTGTTTCTCTTCGTGACGCTGTTTAATTTTATAATCTGTTTTTTCCACTTTCGTTTTGCCTTTTCACACTGCTGATTCTGTGGTATAAGTAAATTAAACCAATTATGGAAAAATTAAGACTTGTTGACATTGTAAATCCAGAGCCCTTTTTTGACGGCGAAAGTACGGACTCGATAGACAGTTTAAAGGAAATCGAGCTGCCGGAGGTTATCGGTATCCTACCGATACGAAATGCCGTTATTTTCCCCGGCACCGTCGCACCGCTGGCCATAGGCCGCCAAAAAAGCAGAAAACTACTCGAAAGCTCAAAAGTGACCGGGACCATAATCGGCCTTGTTACCCAGAAAAAACCGGAAATTGACAATCCCAAAATCAGCGACCTTTACCGTATCGGCACCGCCTCATCGGTTTTGAAGGTAGTCAAGATGCCGCATGGCACGTTAAATGTTATCATTCACGGCCTGATAAGATTCAGAATTCTCGAACTTGTCGCAACTAATCCATTCATAAAAGTCAGAATCGAGCCGCTTACAGTAAAAACGAAAATCACCAAAAAGCTCAAGGCCCTAATGGTCAATGTCCGCGATGCCGCTCACAAGGTTGTTGATCTGAGTCCGAGCATACCCGAAGAGGCGTCTATTCTATTGGAGAATATCGAGACCCCATCGGCCCTTGCGGATTTTCTGGCGGCAAATTTAAGCATTTCAGTTGCCGAAAGGCAGCAGATACTCGAACAGCTCGATGCCCGCAAAAGCCTTGAAAAAATCTCTCTTGCCCTTGCCAACCAGCTTGAGGTTCTCGAACTTAGCCATAAAATCCAGGGGCAGGTCAAGCAAGCCGTAGAAAAGAATCAGCGAGAATACTTTCTCCAGGAACAGTTAAAAGCAATCCAGAGCGAACTTGGCCAGGACGACAAAAAAACCTCCGAAATCAAGGAACTCAAGGCCAAGATAAAAAAAGCAAAGATGCCGGAAAAAGTCCAGGCAGAGGCTCTTCGCGAACTCGACCACCTGTCAAAAATTCCTGTTGCCTCGCCGGATTTCGGGGTAATCAGGACGTATCTTGATTGGGTCTGCGAACTGCCATGGAACATAAAGACCATTGATTCACTGGATATCAGAAAATCTCAGCGGATTTTAAACAAGGACCATTACGGGCTGGAAAAAATCAAGAAACGCGTTCTTGAATTTTTAGCTGTAAGAAAACTCAACCCATCCGGCAAAAGCCCGATTCTTTGCTTCATCGGCCCGCCAGGCGTGGGTAAAACAAGTCTCGGCAAATCTATTTCCCATGCGATTAACCGAAAATTTGTACGAATCTCGCTGGGCGGGATAAGGGATGAAGCCGATATCAGGGGTCACAGAAGAACATATATCGGCGCCCTGCCGGGCAGAATTCTGCAGGAGCTGCGCAAATGCGGCAACAGGAATCCTGTTTTTATGTTAGATGAAATGGACAAAATCGGCGCCGATTTCAGGGGCGACCCGGCAAGTGCATTATTGGAAGTCCTCGACCCTGAGCAAAATAATACCTTTACAGACCATTACCTTAACCAGCCTTTTGATTTGTCGAGTGTGATGTTTATCGGCACAGCAAATTATACCGAACCTATCCCCCCTGCCCTGATGGACAGGATGGAGATTATCGAACTGCCGGGCTATACCGAGAATGAAAAACTTAATATCGCAAAGAAATACCTTATCCCACGGCAGTTCGCCGAGCACGGCCTGAAAAAAACTCATCTCAAAATAGCCGACGAGGCTGTTAAAGTGATAATCCGCAGCTATACCGCTGAAGCGGGCGTTCGTAACCTCGAGCGCAGCATTGCCGCTGTTTGCCGCTCAGTTGCAACCAAAATTGCAAAGGGGTTAAGATACTCCAAAACAATCAAGAAAACACACCTGTTTAAAATTCTCGGCCCGGTCAAACATCTGCCCGAGCTTGCGATGCGTACCGCGGTGCCCGGCGTGGTTACCGGCCTTGCCTATACTCCTTTCGGCGGAGAAATTCTCTTTGTCGAGTCCGCTTCAATACCCGGCAAGGGCGAGCTTATTCTTACCGGCCAGATAGGCGATGTGATGAAGGAAAGCGCACAGGCGGCTTTTTCAGTCGTGAAGGAAAATTGTAAAAAGCTGGGAATCAGCTCTGCCGAATTCAGGAAACATGATTTTCATATTCACGTTCCGGCCGGGGCCGTTCCAAAAGATGGCCCAAGCGCCGGTGCTGCAATGTTCTGTTCGCTTGTTTCACTATTGACGAAAACTCCTGGGCGACCTGAAGTTGCGATGACAGGCGAAATCACGCTCAAGGGTCTTATACTGCCGATTGGCGGTCTTAAGGAAAAAATCTTAGCTGCAAAACAGGCCGGCATAAAAACCGTCATCCTGCCATTCAGAAATAAAAAGGATATGGTAGAAGTGCCTGCCGAGGCAAAAAAGGGGATGAAGTTTGTCTTCGTAAAAAAAGCAACCGACGTACTTAACGCAGCACTACAGAAGTAAAACAGCAAAAATCCGAAGTTCTAATCTATCTTCATAGTCATAAGGAATTCGGCGTTTGTCCTGCACTTGGCAAGTCTGCTCTTGAGGAGTTCAACGGCTTCGACCGGATTAAGTTCGCTCAGAACGCGTCTTAGTCTGTAGATCAAGTCGAGTTCTTTGGCGTCAAGCAGCAATTCTTCCCTTCTTGTACCGCTTTTGCTGATATCGATAGCCGGCCAGATTCTTCTTTCGACAAGTTTTCTGTCCAGATGAAGCTCCATATTTCCGGTAGCCTTAAACTCCTCGAAAATAACCTCATCCATTTTCGAGCCTGTATCAATAAGAGCCGTTGCAAATATCGTCAGTGAGCCGCCTTCTTCGATATTTCTGGCAGCGCCGAAAAACTTCTTCGGCATCTGCATAGCATTTGCATCAACGCCGCCGGTAAGAATCTTTCCTGAGTGCGGCACTTCAGTATTATACGCTCTTGCCAGTCTTGTTATCGAGTCAAGCAGGATAACAACATCCTCGCCGTATTCGACCATTCTTTTTGCCTTTTCGATAACCATTTCTGCAACCTGGCAATGTCTTGACGCCGGCTCATCGAATGTCGAGCTTATAACCTCGACGTCTCTTGCGGTCTTTCGCTCCATTTCCGTTACTTCTTCAGGCCGTTCGTCGATAAGCAGAACAATCAGCTTCACTTCCGGACAATTTGTGCTTACGGAATTTGCGATTTTCTGCAGCAGGACTGTTTTCCCCGTTCTTGGCGGCGCTACTATCAATCCTCTCTGTCCTTTGCCAACCGGAGTAGCTATATCAATTATTCGCATATTCAGCTCTTCGGTAGATGTTTCGAGAATGATTCTTTGTTCCGGATGCAGCGGGGTCAGGTCGCTAAAATTCACTTTCTCTGTAAGTTTGTCCGGCTCCTGGAAGTTTATTGCCTCGACTCTCAGCAGTGCGAAGTATTTTTCCGAGTCTTTCGGCGGACGAATCTGACCGCTGACGATAGCTCCGGTCCGCAAGCCAAACCTTTTAATCTGTGACGGCGAGACATATATATCATCCGGTGAAGACAGGTAATTATACTCGGGAGTTCTGAGAAAACCGTAGCCATCGGGTAAAACCTCGAGAACGCCTTCTCCATACATCAGGCCGTTTTGCTGTATACGTTCCTTGAGTATTTTGAAGATGAGTTCCTGTTTTTTGAACCCTGTAATTTCTTTGACATTCTCTTTTTTGCAGACCTCGTGCAGTTCGGCAACCGTCATCTTCTGCAAATCGGTTATATGCAAATTGCCGCGTTTAACGCGTTCGTACTTGGCATGAGTTGACTCAAACTTATCCTTGCCGTTTTCAGCCTTGCCTGCCTGTTCGGTTTTTGCCGGAGCAGAGCCGTTGTTTTGATTCTCGGCGGTTTCAGTCTGCTGTTGGCCGTTCTCACCGCCATTTTTTTTCATATCCTTTTTCTTTTTAGATCCCCTGGAATCTGTTTTTGTAACTGCCTTGGCCATAACTTCTCCTTGCCGTTTATTCAGCTTTTAATAAGTTTCCCATAATAGTGACAAAACCATTTTATATATTACAGGCTCAAATTCGGACAGAATGTGAGGAACCTGCTGCCTGATTTGGTTTTTCATCAAAAAATGTTATAAATTACTATGTGCTTTTTGCTTTTCTACAACCCGCAATCAAGAACCCGTGAAGAGCTATTTTCTGGATGTTAAAACGGGAAACAACTTTCCGATCTGTTTAATCAGCTCTGACAGGTCATTATTCTCGACTGTATATTGCGCCATATCGGCTTTTTTGTCCAGAGAAATCTGGAAATTTTCTCTTTTTTTTAGCTCATTTTCTCCAAAAATGCCCTTTTTTTGTGCCCTTTTGAGCCTTATTTTCTCGTTACATCGAATAAAAATGAGTTTATCGCACTTTTTTTCCCATCCAACCTCAGCCAGCAGAGGCATATCGAGGACAATGGCTTCGACCGGCTGTTTTTGGTACTTTTCGATAAGTTCCTCTGTTTTCTTCAAAACCTTCGGATGAATAATGGCATTAATCGCTTTAACTGTGTCAGGGCCGGTGAAAACCGCTTCAGCAAGCCTCTTTTTGTCAATTTCACCGTTATCGTCAAAAACTCCGTCGCCGAGGCTGTCTCGAATTTGTGTTTTTATATCTTCATTTTGCAGGAACTGTTTTGCTATTTCATCGGCGTCAATAACTGCACAGCCCCTGGCGGCGAGCTCTTTTGCAACGGCGCTTTTTCCTGACGCGATACCGCCCATTATCCCGATTATGTTTTTTGTATTGGTTTGCTGCACAGGGATAATCTAACTTGTCTATAGCTATAAGTCAACCGGCTGTTTAACCTACGACAGATTTTTCTCTCTGTTTTGCTGCCGCTTTTGCAAAGCTTTTGAGAATATAGTTTTCAACAACTACATCCCAGCTCATATGCTCGGCAAGGTCGTGGCCGGAATTTATCATATCGAGCATCTCATCATCGTTTTTCGGCAGCCTTGCAAAAATTTCCATAGCAACTTTTTCACTTATATGGTGCTCAATCCTGTCCCTTGTATGCGCATCGATTTTAAGCATATCTTCGCTATCGTCAAACCTCATTCCGCCGAGCTCTGTATAATCGGCAATTATTACGTTGCGCGTCTCTTCTGAGTGGTTTATTTCTCTGACAAATCCTGCGCAGCCACAGACATTGGTCACGACACATATTCCTCCGAAGCTCAACGGCTCAAGCTGGGCTATGCCGAATGGCTCATAAATACTCTGTCCAAACTCTACATCGCTTCCTTTCCTTATATCCATAAACTCCATATCTTCGGGCATTCTGTGTCCGCACCTGTGCCTGTCAAAGCCGAACTGGTTAACGAAAATTACCTTTATATTTCTGCTTCTCGTATTGAATTCCTGTATAGCGGCATAAAACATTGCTTCACCGCCGCTCAAATCCGGCAGTCCCTCACGATGTGCCACAGGCCAATTATAATCTTCTTCCATTTTGAGGATATCCCGGAGTCTTCTCGGACCGATTTCAGTGCTGAGCAAAAACATCACGGCGCTTTTATGTAACGGCCTGAGTTCTTTTTCCATGTGCTCGAGCACCCTCAAATCCCGCCATAGTCCTTTGCTTTTAACCAGTCTTGTTACGTGAGTAAAAATATAATCAGGCCTGAATCCTAACAGATTTTCACAATACTGTACGAGCCTGGCCTTTGAAACTTTTTTCTCTTCGAGACCGATGTGATATGCGGGTATGCCGTTGTAGGTCAGCTCAATATCTGTATTCCTAAATTCCGGAGCAAGAAATCTTAGTTCTTTGGCGACATAATCGCCGACAGCAAGAATGTTATCGCAGTATCTGGACGCCTCAACGAGAACGTGTTTGAAGTAACCATTCTGGTCTCCGAAAACATCAGGCAGACTGAGCCCTTCAGCCTGGGCGGCCTTCATAACATTATAGAACATCGTATCATGTCCGCCTTTTTCCTCGACAATCTTTCTGACAGGCGCAACCTCATGGGCGTAAAAGACGGTTTTGAAATCGTGCTCATTATCCATTTTGGCTGCAAGTGCGGTGGGCATACCCATAAATTCATGAGAAACAACTATAGTATTTCCATCGTGCGGCGCAGCGCCTATCGCTTTTAAGGCGGCAATAGCCGGTGGCGCAAGTCTTATCCATTCCTCATATTCCCATAAGCGCTCATAAAGATGACTCATAATTCCGAAATTATTAAAGAGCTGTTTCTTGAACTCATTAATTGGCGCAACATTTATCTGGCGAACGTCAATCAGAATGATTTCCGGCATATTTTTTATACCTGTGCGTCTGTCTTCAAAGAGCCTTCTTCCATAAGCGATATCGACATTGAAGTATCTTTCAATGCTTTTGAACCCGGCGGCATATCCGGTTTTTATCAGGCCGTCTGCACTTGAATAAAGAACCTCACCCTCTGCACCAAGCCGGTTATGCACCGGTCCTTCTGTCGAAAAAAGAGTGCTGACAAGTATCGTTCTGCCGGTGTTTTCAAGATAGGCCTTGCTGGTAAGAATACCATCGAGAACAGCTCCAATACCGCCTATTTTGCCGACTGCTTCGTGAGTTACATGAACAATGTTGGTCTTGCAATTCATTGTGCCGTTTCCTTCTACAAATACACCGCTGTTGTTTCATTGATACACTATTGAATCATAGAAAATAAATCGGTAAAAATTCCTTTTGATTTCTTTTTCTCTTTTTTCTTTCTTTCTTTTTCTCTTTCCTTTTCTTTTTTCTCCTTTTCCTTTCTTTCCTTTTCTTCAACTTCCGGAATTGTCAAAAGAGGCTGTTTTGTAA
>CAYTQR010000099.1:0-3634 GCA_964440045.1 uncultured Planctomycetaceae bacterium
GAATTATACTTTTCTTTGTTGCCTTTGCCGCGGTCAATATAATTTTGAAACTTGGCTTCGGCATGGTTTTTCAATGGGGCGACCAGTTCAGAAATCCCGCATTTGTTACGGGCATGGCTCTTTTAATGGTTGTCCTGGCCTTATATATGTTTGGATTATTTACTTTCGGCCTGCCTTCATCGGTTAGCAGTCAAAGCGGACAAGGGACAGGTTTTGCCGGTTCTGTCGGGATGGGATTTTTGGCTGCGGTTTTAAGTACGCCATGCAGTTTTGCGATTCTTACCTTTGTACTTGTCTGGGCACAAACTCAGCCGATACCGCTCGCGACAGTTACGATACTGCTCATCGGTGTCGGTATGGCGGCGCCTTATGTGATACTGACTTCTATTCCGGGATTGCTTAAAAAGATACCAAAGCCCGGAAGATGGATGGAGCTTTTCAAACACGCTACCGGATTTATCCTGCTCGCAATTGGCGTAAAACTGCTCGAAGCGACGCCGGCAGAAAAAATTATAAGCGTCCTTTATTATGCTATCGTACTTGCGGTATGCGTATGGATGTGGGGCGGCTGGGTCGGATATAGTACGCCTAAAGCGAAAAAATGGATAACCAGACTGGCTGCGATTGGGCTGGCAATTATATTTGGTTTCGTATTTCTAACTGAAGCGAAAACGGAACTTATAAACTGGCAGAAGTATGATGCGCAGGTTATCGCATCTGCCCAGCAGTCAAAAAAGCCTGTCCTTATAAAATTCACCGCAGACTGGTGTTTTTCCTGTAAGATCCTCGATAAGACAGTTTATTCAAGTAAACAGGTTGCCGATTTGATAAAGCAAAAAGGTATTCTCGCAATAAAGGCCGACACGACAGATTACGATTACCCAGCTACAATAGCCCTGAAAGAGACTTATAATGAACCCGCTGTGCCGGTAACGGTTTTGCTTCTGCCGGGCCAAGATAAGCCGATTAAGCTTCGCGGCAATATAATAAAGGCAAAGCTGATAAAGCATTTGCAAAGTCTTAAGGATGCAGAGGAATAATGGCAAAAAAACCTGCCATTAAAATCAATAAAGAAAAGGCAAGGCAGACAGTCGAGGCCGTCTGGCCGATATTAAAAAAAACTTATCCGCAGGCCAAATGTGCCCTGGAACATACTAATCCGCTTCAGCTCCTCATCGCGACAATTCTCTCGGCGCAGTGTACCGATGCGAGAGTAAATATTGTTACTAAAACACTTTTCAAAAAGTACAAAACCGCTGCCGACTGGGCCAGGGCCCCGCTTGAAGAAATTGAACAGGATATAAAGAGCACGGGTTTTTATCGAAACAAAGCCTTTAATATAAAAAGCGCGTGCGATAAAATAATCAGTGATTTTAATGGAAATGTGCCGGATAATATGGCACAACTCCTAGAGCTTAACGGCGTCGGCAGAAAAACCGCAAATGTGATTTTGGGCAACGCGTTTGACGTGCCGGGCATCGTATGTGATACGCACGTTTTGAGACTTTCCAGGAGGCTTGCGCTGTCGGCGAATACGCATGATGCGGTAAAACTCGAATTTGACCTTATGGAAATAGTGCCGAAGAAAAACTGGACGCTTTTTAGTCATTTGCTCGTTTTTCACGGCAGGAATATATGCAGGGCCCGCCGGCCGGATTGTGTAAATTGTCCGATAGCGAAACACTGCTCGGCGGCGGATAATCCGAAACTCTGGTAAAAGAAAGGTAACTTGATGGGCGAGAATATAGAAAGATTTGGTGTAGCTGCAGAAGAAACCTGGCGGGTATTTAGAATAATGGCGGAATTCGTCGAAGGTTTTGAAGAGCTTGCGACGCTCGGCCCGGCGGTCTCATTCTTCGGCTCGGCAAGGACGAAGCCGGATGATAAATATTATAAGCTCGCCGAGCAAACTGCGGCGGTTGTTGCGAAGGCAGGCTTTGCGATTATTACCGGCGGGGGCAACGGAATTATGGCAGCGGCAAACAAAGGAGCAACCAATGCAGGCGGCAAAAGCATCGGCCTGAATATCGAACTGGCGCATGAGCAGATGCCGAACGAATATCAGAATATTTCGCTGCAATTCAGGTATTTTTTCTGTCGAAAAGTAATGTTCCTCAAGTACGCCCACGGCTTTATCGTTTTCCCGGGCGGATACGGTACAATGGATGAATTCACCGAAGCTCTTGTTTTGATTCAAAACTTCAAACAGGCGAATTTCCCCGTGATTCTTATGGGCAGCGAATATTGGGCAGACCTTGTCGCTTGGTTCAAAAAAGATATGTTAGCCAAACATCAGTATATTAATCCGGAAGATATGAATGTCTTTTGCGTTTGCGATGACCCGCAAAAAGCTGCCGATGTAATCGTAGATTTTCACAAGTCCGGCAAGAAGGGCGGCTTGCAGGAACCGAGCGGCCTTAAAAAAATTCAAAAAGATTAAAAACAACTTTTGGCACATCTGTATCGGATGCAGATGCTAAAATTTACACCCAAAGAGCACGTTAAGGAGTGAGACTATCCGGAATTATTGTCATGCCCGGCTATCTAAATTGATATGGCTGATATTATAGGATGTTAAAAGAAACAATAGTGGAGCTATTAACTCTTTTGTAAAATAGGCAAAATTTACAGATTTTTAAGAAAAAAATAAATTTTTTTCTTTTAATAATTGCATTTCAAAAGTGTTTGAATATACTTACAAGTTCGTTTTTGGCGAAGTCTTTACAGGGAATCCCTTTGCATTTTCAGGCAAGGGGAAACAGATTTGAGCTTTTCAGTACTGCAATAAGCGTTTTAGCAGTCTTTATAAGGCGGAGTTTAATTAAATTTCGGCTGATAGAAACGAGTGTTTATTGTGGTTGCTGAAATTTTGCTGCTGTAGCTCAGTTGGTAGAGCGCGTCCTTGGTAAGGACGAGGTCACGAGTTCAAGTCTCGTCAGCAGCTCGGTTTGAACTTTTCAAAACTTGCAGCGGCAGACTTGTTGTCAGTTAAAAGCCGATATGCGTCGGATTATTAAATATAGAAATAACAGGTATTTGAAAAACATCTAAAACAAGCTTGGAGGTTAGTATAATATGGCTAAGGAAGTATTCGAAAGAACGAAACCGCATGTTAATGTTGGTACCATCGGACATGTTGACCATGGCAAGACAACCTTAACTGCCGCTATGACGAAAGTTATGGAGCTTAAGGGCCTGTGCAAATTCAAAAGCTATGACGATATCGCCAAAGCTTCTGAATCACAGGGACGCCGTGATGCGACAAAAATTCTGACAATTTCAACCGCACACGTTGAATACGTCACGGAAAACCGTCACTATGCCCATGTTGACTGCCCGGGCCACGCTGACTATGTCAAGAACATGATTACAGGCGCCGCTCAAATGGACGGAGCTATCCTTGTTGTAAGCGCTTATGACGGTCCGATGCCGCAAACAAGGGAACACATTCTGCTGGCAAGACAGGTTAATGTTCCGAAAATCGTTGTTTTCATGAACAAGGTTGACCTTGTTGACGACCCGGAACTCATCGACCTGGTGGAAATGGAGATCAGAGAACTGCTGACTAAGTATGAATTTCCCGGTGATGATACGCCGATTATCCGCGGCAATGCTGTTGCAGCAATGAACGCTA
>CAYTQR010000099.1:3644-7772 GCA_964440045.1 uncultured Planctomycetaceae bacterium
GTATATTCCAATACCACAGCGTGAAGTGGACAAGCCGTTCCTGATGCCGATCGAAGACGTGTTCAGCATAAAGGGTCGCGGTACCGTAGGAACCGGAAGGATTGAGCGCGGCGTAGTACATGTCGGCGATGAAATCGAAATCATTGGCCTTAACAAAGAGACCCGTAAGTCGGTGGTTACAGGCGTCGAGATGTTTAACAAGCTACTCGATGAAGGACGAGCCGGCGATAATATCGGGGCCCTGCTGAGAGGCGTTGAGAAGAAAGAACTGGAACGCGGACAGGTTATTGCCGCTCCCGGTTCGATTACACCTCATACCAAATTCGAGGCAGAAGTTTATGTACTTGGTAAAGACGAAGGCGGACGCCACTCTCCATTCTTCGCCGGCTATAAACCGCAGTTCTATTTCAGGACGACCGATGTGACGGGCAGCGTTCTGGCAATCAAGAGCCGTGAAGGAAAGGCCGCTGAAATGTGTATGCCGGGCGACAATATCGGGATGGAAGTTGAAATCATCTCGCCTATAGCAATGGAAGAAGGCCTGAGATTCGCTATACGTGAAGGCGGCAGAACCGTCGGTGCAGGTGTTGTTACCAAGGTTATAAAATAACGAAACTGAAATGAACAGCGGCGCTGGTTTTTATTATCAGACCGCTGTTTCATTGATTTTTATGCAGGGGCAAAATGGCCAAGGCTAAAAAAAGAGAAAATGTTTGGCTCGAATGTAAAGAGTGCGGTCAGAGAAACTACCGTACCGAAGTCAATGTTTCCCAGGGAACCCCGAAAATCGAACTTAAAAAGTTCTGCAAACATGAGCGAAAACATACGGTCCACAAAATAAGGCGTAAATAGTTACTTTTATACTAACCTGAAAAAGGGACGCTTGTGATAATTTCGAAACAGGCCAGTAGCTCAATTGGCAGAGCGTCGGTCTCCAAAACCGAAGGTTGGGGGTTCGATCCCTCCCTGGCCTGCTGTTTGTTGATCGTCGCCGTGCCGGCGACGGCTAAACAACCCCCAAGACAGGCTTGGTGGCTAAACTAAACAATTTGAATTATTGAGGCATTGAATGCTTATTGAAAAGTATAAATGGGGGCAGGGGAAAAATACCCGGCTGTATAGCGCTGCAGCAGTAGCGGTAATCGCGGCTATTGGCTGCTGGAAGCTTTATCAGAGATTGGCGGCAACGATAAATGTTACTGAGGCAACCGGGTTGTGGATGAGCGTTATTGTGCCGCTTGGCGTGTTTCTGGCGGTCGTACTTTTCCTCTATTGGCTTGTCAATAAACACACAGTAGCAGATTTTATGATTGCTTCAGAAGGTGAACTGAAAAAGGTGAGCTTCAGCTCGAAACGTGAGATAGCAGTATCCACCTTTGTTGTTATCATAGTGGTAATTCTAACTGCGCTAATGCTGGGTTTGGCGGATTTCTGCTTCAATTTGTTTTTCTCAAACGTCATAGGGATATGAATGTTGTTAAGTCTCCCTGAGGCAGGAGGATTTTTAAACTATCTTGACGAGTAAACTTTTATGCGATGGTATGTTTTAAGAGTAGCCTCCAATAGGGAGGAACAGGTTAGGGAAACGCTTGCGAGAAAGATCACTCTCGAAGGCTTGTCAGATGTTATCGGCAGAGTTGTTGTGCCGGTCGAACAGGTCAAGCGTATCCGTGCCGGAAAACAAAGGGTGCTTAAGCGGAAGCTGTATCCGGGTTATGTCTTTATGGAGATTGAGCCGGATGCAGATGGAAAGGTAAATGAAAAGGCATGGTTTCTTATAAAGGAAACCGTCGGAGTCGGTGATTTTGTCGGAACGGAAGGCTTGCCGGTTCCTATGAGTGATGCCGATGTCGCAAAGATGCTCAGCGAAGTCGAAAAAGCTACCGAGCAGGTTGCTGCGAATATTAAGGTCGATTTTGCAAAAGGCGACGTTGTTAAAATCAGGGAAGGCGCCTTTGAAAACTTTGAAGGCGCCGTTGATTCGATAGATTCTGAACGCGGAGTAGTCAGGGTCATTGTTACGATTTTCGGAAGAAGCACTCCGCTTGATATAGAATACTGGCAGATTGAAAAGGTGTAAAAGGGAAAATAAATGGCAAAGCAAATAACAGTAAAGATAAAACTTCAGGCTAAAGGAGGGCAGGCGACACCGGCTCCGCCGATAGGACCTGCGCTGGGACAACACGGCGTCAATATCGGCCAGTTTGTTCAGCAGTTCAATGCACGGACAGCAGATTTGAATGGTACTATTGTACCTGTTGAAATAATGGTATATGCAGACAGGACTTTCGATTTTATCGTAAAGAGTCCGCCGGCTGCGGTACTGTTGAAACAGGAAGCACAGATTGCAAAAGGAAGCGGTGTGCCGAACAAGGAAAAAGTCGGCAAGGTTACCAATGCCCAGATAGAAAAAATAGCAAAAAGGAAAATGGAGGACCTTAACGCGTTTGACCTTGCACAAGCCTGTAAGATTATCGAAGGCACTGCAAGAAGTATGGGCGTCGAGGTAGAAAATTAAGAGATCTTAAATAAGGCTTACCACGGCTGAAAAGTGGGAGCGATCCCGCACCTATTTGTGTTGTGCGGGTAAAAGTAGAATTGAATAGTTCTGTAATGTTTCAGAGCAATTTTTTACTTAATAACCGCACAAATAGGTGCGGGACGCGGAGTAATGTTATGATAAAGAGAGGCAAGAGATATTTAGCGGCGGCAAAGGACCTGCCAACCGGGCCGATAGGTCTGGCCGAAGCGGTGAAGACTGTCAAATCCTTATCGCCGGTCAAATTCGACCAGAGCATTGATTGTGTCGTTTGGCTCGGAATAGACCCAAAGCAATCTGACCAGATTGTTCGGGGTGCTGTTTCGCTGCCGCACGGTATTGGGAAAATCAAAAAAGTTGTCGCTTTCTGTGAAGATTCCGATATTGATGCCGCAAAGCAGGCCGGTGCCGTAGAGGCAGGATGCGATGAGCTGGTTACTAAAATTACCGGCGGCTGGATGGACTTCGATGTAGCGATCGCTTCACCGAAAGTTATGGGCAAAGTCGGCAGACTTGGAAAAGTGCTTGGCCCACAGGGCAAAATGCCTTCGCCGAAGAATGGAACAGTTACTCAGAATGTGATAAATGCAGTTAAAGAATTTGCTGCCGGAAAAGTGGAATTTAAAAATGATTCCGGCGGAAATATACATTCTGTTGTGGGCAGGCAAAGTTTTGAAGAAGACAAGCTTGTCGACAACATTCGCGCATTTGTATTACTAATAAAGAAAATAAAACCCGCAGCGGCTAAAGGAACTTACATCAAGAAGGTTGGCATCTCGGCGACTATGAGCCCGGGCGTTCAGATAGATATATCAGAATTTTAACCAGACCCGCCTCCGCTAAAGCTTCCGTCTTCGCCAAGGCTATGACGGGACAGGCCGGCGGGCAAGAGTTTAGATAGGTGAAAATATGAGTAAATACGTAAAACAAATTCTTACAAAGGAACTCCAAAGCAGATTTGCAGATGTCAATGAATTCCTTATTGTGGATATGACAGGAGTTAACGGCATAACAAACAATCAGCTGCGCGGCAATCTCCGCGAAAAAGGCATAAAGATTATGATGGTTAAAAACGCTATGATGCGCCAGGCCCTCAAAGAGATGGATATGGCTTCGGCGGCTGAACTGTTTGCTGCCGGTCCGTGCACTGTTGTGTACGGCGGCGATAGTGTTGTTGACGTTGCAAAGGAAATCAAAGCTGCCAATGTTGGAAAAAAGACAGTAATAAAATTCAGAGGCGCTTACACTGACGGATTGCTCCTTGATGCAGCCGCAGCAACAGAGCTTATGAATATGAAAAGCAGAACCGAATTGCTGGGTGATATTGTTATGCTTGCAAATTCGCCGGCAAGACGTCTGGCAGGTGCGATTGCCTCGCCGGGAGGTGTTATTGCAGGATGTATCAAGACGATCGCGGAGAAAGAAGAAAAAGCGGCGGCGTAAGAGATTTAAAATTTAAGAAACGCGTCGCCGTGCCGGCGACGGCTAAACAACCCCCGGTAAAACCGGGGGCTAAATAGTGGAAAAAGAATAACCAGTTTTTGCGGGTGTCCCCAAAAGGGGTTAAACAGAACGGCGTAGTACTGGCT